>CAWHFT010000031.1:0-20266 GCA_963828175.1 uncultured Spirochaetota bacterium | reverse complement strand
ATGCAAAGCACGTATAACGGGCTGGAACTGCCCAAGACGGGCGAGCAGATCGAGTACAAGGACGGGCGATTTGTTGTTCCCGACCATCCCATCATTCCCTTTATTGAGGGCGATGGCACGGGACGCGATATCTGGAAGGCGTCGGAGTGGTTTCGATGCGGCCGTAGAAAAAGCCTACGGCGGCAAGCGAGGGATCCAGTGGTTTGAGATATACGCCGGCGAAAAGGCCTTTCGGCAGTTCAACAATGGCTGCCTGATGACTCCGTTGCTGCGGCGCGCGATTTGCGCGTCTCCATCAAGGGGCCACTGACAACGCCTGTTGGGGGCGGCATTGGTTCGCTCAACGTGGCTTTGCGGCAGATTCTCGATCTCTATGCGTGTGTGCGGCCGGTGAAGTATTACCAGGGCGTACCCAGCCCGGTAAAGCACCCAGAAAAGCTCGACATCGTGATTTACCGCGAGAACACAGAGGATGTGTACGCCGGTGTTGAGTTCAAGCAAGGCACGGAAGACGCGGCACGGCTGATTTCCTTTTTGTCGGGCACCGGCGCGATGTCCTCGGCGCAGTGGGCCGAGATGATGCTGGGCGACGAGAGCTACGCGGGAGCCTCCTCGTTCTTCAAGCTGAAGGATGCCGTGCGCGAGATCCTCGGCTTCGACCACTTTCTGCCGACCCACCAGGGCCGGGCCGCCGAGAACGTCCTCTTCTCGGCCCTCCTCGGGGTGGGCAACGAGGGCGCGGGCAAGGTCGTGCCGGGCAACGCGCATTTCGACACGACCAAAGGCCATATCGAGTTCAGGAAAGCCCGTGCCGTCGACTGCACCACAGGCGAAGCCTGCGATCCCGATTCGGACTATCCCTTCAAGGGGAACGTGGACCTCGAGAAGCTCCGAGCCGTGCTCGACGCTGAGCGCGGTCGGGTCCCGGTGTGCATCCTCACCGTCACGTGCAACTCCTCCGGCGGCCAGCCCGTGTCGATGGCCAACGTCCGGGAGGTTTCCGCCCTGTGCCGGGAGAATGACGTGCCGCTGTTCATCGATGCCGCGCGCTTCGCCGAAAACTCCTATTTCATCAAGACCCGCGAGTCAGGCTACGCAGACAAGAGCGTGCGCGAAATCGCGCTCGAGATGTTCTCCTACGCTGACGGCTGCACGATGTCGAGCAAGAAGGACGGCCTGGTCAACATCGGCGGCCTGCTCTGCTTCCGCGACGAGACGCTCATGCGCAAGGCGATGCCCTTCAATATCATGTACGAAGGGTTCAACACCTACGGCGGCATGGCCGGCAGGGACCTGGGAGCGCTCTCGGTCGGCCTGCGCGAGGCGACGGAGCTCGACTACCTCGAAGCGCGGATAGGCCAGGTCGCGCATCTGGGCGCCCGCCTCGAAGGCTACGGAGTTCCGGTGCTGCGGCCTTATGGCGGCCATGCCATCTTCGTGGACGCAAGCCGCTTTCTGCCCCAAGTCCCGCGCGAGGAGTTCGCCGCCCAGACTCTGGCGATCGAGGCCTATATCGAGGGGGGCGTGCGCGGCGTCGAGGTCGGGACCATGCTCGCGGACCGCGATCCGGTCACCAGGGAGAACCGCCACCCTTGCTTCGAGCTCCTGCGCCTCGCGGTGCCGCGACGCGTATATACTAACGACCACATGGACTACGTCGCGGCCGTGCTCGGCTCGGTCTACGAACGGCGAGACAGTATCGCGAGAGGATATCGAATCGTCCAGGAGGCGCCGATCATGCGTCATTTCACCGTGGAGCTCGAGCCGATAAAATTTGCGGACTTGGATTGATATCCGCGCATTAGGGGTATCGCTCCCGCCGGACCGAGCTTAGGATGTCGTGGCCGCTCGGTTGAGGCGGCAAACCCCAAAAGACGGAGGCATCATGGCTCAATTCGCGAAAATCTACGACATCGAGGACGTACCGCCCATCGGAAAGGCAATTCCCCTGTCCTTCCAGCACGTCTTCGCGATGTTCGGCGCGACCATACTCGTGCCGATCCTCACCGGACTCGACCCCTCGGTCACCTTGTTCTGCTCGGGGCTCGGCACCCTGATCTTCCACCTCGTCAACAAAGGAAAGGTGCCGGCCTACCTCGGCTCGTCCTTCGCCTTCATAGCTCCCATCATCGCGGTCTCCAAGACCTACGGCGCCGCTGGCGCCTTCACCGGCATGATCGGGGCGGGCATCGTCTACGTTGTGGTGTTTGCGATCATCGCCATCGTCGGTCTCAGATGGATAAAGTATGTCCTGCCGCCCGTGGTCGTCGGCCCCGTAGTCATGATCATCGGATTGAGCCTTACGCCTGTCGCCATCGGCGAGGCTTCCAAGGGCCTGCCCACGGCCTTGATCACCGCGGCCATCGTCATCGTCGCGAGCATCTTCGGCAAGGGCTTCTTCAAGATCATCCCGATCCTGCTCGGCACGCTGGGCGGCTACGTCGTGGCGATCCTGTTCGGCCAGGTCGACTTCAAGGCGATCAACGAAGCGGCGTGGATAGCCCTGCCCAAGCTCACGATCGTCACCGGCAACATGCCCGTGCTGGCGTGGGGCGCGGTGGCCATGATCGCGCCGGTCGCCATCGCGACGATCGTGGAGGACGTCGGCCATCTCCTGGTCATCGGCGACACGGTCGACCGCGACCTCATGCACAAGCCCGGCCTGCACCGCGTCCTGCTCGGCAACGGCCTCGCCACGGCGGTCGCCGGTTTCCTGGGCGGAGTGCCCGAGACCACCTACGGCGAGAACATCGGCGTGCTGGCCATCACGCGCGTCTTCTCCTCACGCGTCATCCAGGGAGCGGCGGTCATCGCCATCCTGCTCTCCTTCGTGCAGAAGTTCGGCGCCGCGATCCAGACCATACCGCAGCCCGTCCTCGGAGGCGTCACGATCATCCTGTACGGCATGATCGCATCGGTGGGCCTGCGCACGCTCATCGAGAACAAGGTGAACATGGCCTCGAACCGCAACCTGCTCATCGTGTCCGTCATCTTCTCGTTCGGGGTGGGCGGCATGGTCTTCAAGTTCGGCCCGAGCTTCGAGTTCGCAGGCATCGCCACGGCGGCGATCAGCGGCATCATCCTCAACCTCATCCTGCCCCGGGACAAGGAAGAGCCGGCCAAGGCGCCATAAGCGACTGCATCGAAACGGCGATTTGGAAGAGGGAGCGCGAGGGGGAAACCTTTTTGAAAAGGTTTTTCCCTCGCTCGATGCCCTAAGCGTTCGCTCGAGCGGGGCAAGTAGTATAACCGAGACTCCGGGATACGCAAGGACCTAATCCTGGGACTACTTGCATCGATCAAGGCCTTTCACTATACTGCACAACGAATAGCCGTTTTCCATCAAACGATGGAAAACCGCATTACTTTCCAACAAAAGGTGAAAGAGCACTATGGCTATCGACATCCACAAGATGCGTAATATCGGCATCAGCGCCCACATCGACTCCGGCAAGACGACGCTGTCCGAGCGCATCCTCTTTTATTGCAACAAGATCCACGCTATCCACGAAGTGCACGGCAAAGACGCCGTGGGAGCCACGATGGACTCGATGGACCTCGAGCGGGAGCGCGGGATCACCATCCAGTCGGCGGCGACCAACGTCGAGTGGAAGGACTACACGATCAACCTCATCGACACGCCCGGCCACGTGGATTTCACCATCGAGGTCGAGCGGTCCTTGCGCGTTCTCGACGGGGCGATTCTCGTGCTCTGCGCCGTAGCCGGCGTCCAGTCCCAGTCGATAACGGTGGACCGGCAGCTCAAGCGCTACCACGTCCCCCGGCTCGCCTTCATCAACAAGTGCGACAGGACCGGAGCCAACCCTTTCAAGGTGAAGGCGCAGCTCGCCGAAAAGCTCGGCCTCAACCCCGTCTTCCTCACGATTCCCATCGGGCTCGAGGACAAGCTCGAGGGCGTCATCGACCTCCTGGACATGAAGGCGGTCTATTTCGACGGCGACAACGGCGAGGACCTTCGCTACGCCGAAATTCCCGCCCACCTCGTCGCCGACGCTGAAAAATACCGCGAGGAGCTGCTCGAGTCGGCCTCGATGTACGACGACGAGCTGATGGAGGCGGTCCTCGAAGGCAACGCGACGAACGAGCAGGTCATCCGAGGCCTCCGCAAGGGATGCGTGGCCGAGCAGGTCGTGCCGGTGTTCGTGGGCTCGGCCTACAAGAACAAGGGCGTCCAGGTCCTCCTCGACGGAGTCGCGCGCTACCTTCCCGACCCCACCGAGGTCACGAACATAGCCCTCGACCTGGATAACGGAGAGCAGGAGGTCGTCCTCAAGGCCGACCCGGCCGAGAAGACCGTCGCGCTCGGGTTCAAGCTCGAGGACGGCCAGTACGGCCAGCTCACCTATGTTCGCATCTACCAGGGCGACATCAAGAAGGGCACCGAGCTCTTCAACACGAGGTCGCACAAGAAGTTCAAGGTCGGCCGCCTGGTGCGCATGCACGCCAACGCGATGGAAGACATCACCGAAGGCTACAACGGCGACATCGTGGCCCTCTTCGGCGTCGAGTGCGCCTCGGGCGACACCTTCTGCAATCCCGAGCTCAACTACGCGATGACCTCGATGTACGTCCCCGAGCCGGTAATCTCGCTGTCGATCGAGCCGGTGGACAAGAAGTCCTCGGACCAGATGGGCAAGGCTCTCAACCGCTTCACCAAGGAAGATCCGACCTTCCGCGTGCACGTCGATCCCGAGTCCAACCAGACCATCGTACGCGGCATGGGCGAGCTGCACCTCGAGGTCTACATCGAGCGGATGAAGCGCGAGTACAAGTGCGAGGTCGTGACCGGCATGCCCCAGGTCGCCTACCGCGAGGCCATCACGCAGCGCGCCGACTTCAACTACACGCACAAGAAGCAGACCGGCGGTTCGGGCCAGTACGGCCGCGTCGCCGGCTTCATCGAGCACTGCGAGGACAAGAACTACGAGTTCGTCGACATGGTCAAGGGCGGGTCGATCCCCAGGGAGTTCATCCCGAGCTGCGACAAGGGCTTCCGCAAGTCCATCGAGAAGGGCACGCTCATCGGCTTCCCGATCGTCAACACCAAGGTGACGATCAACGACGGAGCGTCCCACGCGGTCGACTCCTCGGACATAGCCTTCCAGCTCGCCGCCATCGGCGCCTTCCGCGAGGCCTACGAGAAGGCCAAGCCCATGATCCTCGAGCCAATCATGAAGGTCGAGGTCGAGGGCCCTACCGAATTCCAGGGCAACTTCTTCGCCTCGATCAACCAGCGGCGCGGGATGATCTCCTCCTCCAGCGAGAACGGCGCCTTCTGCAAGGTCGAGGCCGAGGTCCCGCTCTCCGAGATGTTCGGCTACTCTACCGTCATCCGCTCGCTCAGCCAAGGCAAGGCCGAGTTCACGATGGAATTCCTGAAGTACGGCAAGGTGCCGACCAACGTTTCCGACCAGCTCCGCAAGGACTACCTCGAGAAAAGAAAAGCCGAGCAGAGTAAATAAACGGCAGAACGAGCTTTACACGGAGAAGAAGGAGATCACGGAGATCACGGAGAATGAGGAAGCTAGGGATGGATATCGAATGTTTTCGTCCTGTTCATTCCCTTCTCGCCCTCCCCGTTTTTTTCTCCGTGTCCTCCGATATCTCCGTGGACTCCGTGTCCGATTTTCGATCGGCGGCGAGGATGATTTGTGTTTTGCCCGGTGGGGCGATTTGACCTATAATTGCGACAAGGAGACCATATGCTTAAAGAGGAGCTCATAGCCAAAAGTCCGGTGCGCCTCCTTGAGAAGTCCATAGAGGGCGGGCTCAAGGCGGGCAATATCGGCGTGATCGCTAGCAGAAAGGGCATCGGCAAGACGAGCGTCCTCGTGCAGCTCGCCCTCGATAGGCTGCTTCAGGGCGAGAAGGTCATACACGTCTCCTTCACCGCCCACGCGAGCTATGTCATCTCCTGGTACGAGAACATCTTCTCCGAGGTCGCGCGGCGCCGCAACCTCGAGCACCTGGGCGACGTCAAGGACTCGCTCGTCAAGAACCGCGTCATCATGAACTTCGCCCAAGAGGCGGTGACGATCGACCAGATCATCCACTCGCTGCGCGCGATGATCAACGACGGCGGCTTCAAGGCGAGCACGCTCATCGTCGACGGCTACGACTTTTCCCACGCGACCGCCGAGCGCTTCGCCAAGGTCAAGGCTTTCGCCGCCGAGACCGGCCTCGAGGTGTGGTACTCGGCGACCCTCGCCGGGGAGGAGCCGCTTCTGGACAAGAACAACGTCCCCGTCCTGCTCCGCGACTTCCTCGACACTATATCCGTCCTCATACTTCTCGAGCCCAAGGCCGAATACATCCACTTTACGGTCATCAAGGACCACGCCCGCATGAACCCCCAGGACCTGAAGCTGAAACTCGACTCGAAAACCTTGTTGATCGCCGAGACCTGATATCGTGAACGTATTCGATCTCCCCCTCGAAGAGCTCCAGGCATATCGCCCCGAGCGCCGCGAGGAAGCGGATTTCGACGAGTTCTGGAAAGGGACGTTGGACGAGGCGGCATCGCGGTCCCGTGCCCCCGTGTTCAAGCCCGAAGCCGCGCAGCTCTCGACCGTCGAGGCCTTCGATGTGGAGTTCTCCGGCTACGGCGGCCAACGCGTCAAAGGCTGGCTCATGCTGCCGCGCGGGCGAGCGGGCGCTATCCCCTGCGTCGTGGAGTTCGTCGGCTACGGTGGCGGCCGCGCCTTCCCGTGGGACTGGCTTTTTTGGAGCGCGGCCGGGTATGCGCACTTCGTCATGGACAGTCGCGGCCAGGGCTCGACCTGGTCGCCGGGCGACACGCCGGACGAGACTCCGACCGGCCCCTCCTACCCGGGATACATGACGAGGGGCATCGAGAGCGCCGACCGGTACTACTATCGCCGCCTCATGACCGACGCCGCCCGCGCGGTGGAGACGGCCGCTTCGCATCCTGCCGTCGATCCCGACCGGATCGCCGTCGCGGGCGGCAGCCAGGGTGGCGGCCTCGCCATCGCCGCGGCGGCGCTGTCGTCGCGCGTGCGGTTCCTCATGCCGGAAGTGCCCTTCCTCTGCCATTACCGCCGGGCGACCGACATCACGGGCGACGCGCCTTATTCCGAGATCGCCAGCTACCTCCGCGTACACCGAGACTCGGTCGAGTCCGCCTTCAGGACTCTGTCCTATTTCGACGGCGTCAACTTCGCCTCGCGCACGCGAGTCCCCGCCCTCTACTCCGTCGGCCTCATGGATACGATATGCCCTCCCTCCACGGTGTATGCGGCGTACAACTGGCACGCCGGCCCCAAGGGAATCAGGGTCTACCCGTTCAACAACCACGAAGGCGGCGGGACCTTCCACGCTCGGGAGAAGCTGGCTTTCGCCCTCAAGCACTTCGCGTCCCCATAAATCCGTACGTCGAGTTCGGTAAAGAGCTTGACATTTTATTTCGATATAGTAATATACTATATAAAATCTTTCAGGAGGGGCGATAAAAATGGAAAGAACAGAGCTCGTGGGTCTCGCGCGCGACGTCATGACGAGGGCGGATATGCTCGTGCTGGCTACGGTCGGAGAGGATCCTTTTCCGCGCCTTCGGGCACTCTTCAACCTGCGCAACGCCGAGCGGTTCCCGGGCCTCGCGGCATACCAGGCCGACAAGGGTCTCTCGGTTTTCCTCGGGACCAATACCTCGTCCGACAAGCTGCGCGATATCGAGGCGGAGGCTTGGGTGAGCGTCTATTTCATGCTTCCCGACGAGTTCAAAGGCCTCTGCCTCAGCGGCCGAGCCGTTGCTGATCCCCTAGCGCGCGCTGCCCTGTGGGTCGAAGGCTGGGAAATGTATTACCCCGCAGGCCCCGACGATCCCGACTATACCGTGCTCAGGATCGACCCGGATCGAGCTCGGGGCTGGAGCTCCTCCCGATCTTTCGACTTCGACCTCGAATCGAAGACCTTTGCATGAGTGGTCGGGAAAACGCCCTGCCCTCTCAGGGCGGCTACCTCGTCGCAAAGGCCCACCAGATAGGCGGAAGGATATTCGCGAAGCTCCTAAAGGACGCCGGCGGGACGGACATCAACCCGGCTCAGGGAAGAATCCTGTTCGCCCTGTGGAGATCCGAGGGGATGAGCGTCACCGTGCTGTCCAGGGAGACGGCACTCGAGCCTTCGACGCTGACCAGCATGCTCGACCGCCTCGAGGCCGCGGGCCTTGCGCGCCGCGCGCCCTCGCCCGCCGACCGCCGCGCTCTGGTCGTGCAATGCACCGAAGCGGGACGCGCCCTAGAGCGAGAGTACTCGGCCGTGTCCGAGAAAATGAGCTCGATATTCTACGGCGGGCTGGCGTCGTCCGAAATCGCCGCCTTTGAAGCTACCCTCGGGAAGATCGTCGATAACTTGGAGGCCGCCGAGTGAGCGCTCGCTTCGGAGTCAGCCGGACCGCTCCAGGAACAGGACGAGCGAGCCCGGCCCCGCCAAGCTCGAGGCCGGAATGGAAGGATCCTCGGCCTCGAGCTTTCGCAGCGCCTCGAGCTTGTCGCCTCCCCTGACCAGGAAGATCCTGCGTCTGGCCGCTTCGAGGGCGCCCAACGTCAGAGTCATGCGCGCGAAAGGCGCGACGGGTGAACGCGTGACGACGGCAAGCCGCGGCAGGCCGGCGTCGTCGACCGCGACTTCCAGCGCGGGCGAGCCCGGAAACAGGCTCGCCGTGTGTCCGTCCGCGCCGAGCCCCAGCAGTGCCAGGTCGAAGGCCGGACGAGGGCCCAGAGCCGAGCGGAGCTCGGCCTCGTAGGCGCGCGCGGCCGAGACGGCCTGAATCTCGGTTTCGGCCTCGGGCCAGAGGCGGATGCGAGGGGCAGGATCCCAGACGCAGGATGCGTAGGAGCGGGCGACCATCACGCCGTTCCGAGCGGGGGAATCCGCGCCGACGACGCGCTCGTCGCCGAGCCAGAGGTCGACTGCCAGTCCCCCGAGCGGCAGCGCGGACAGTGCGCGGTAGACCGGCTCGGGCGTGAGGCCGCCCGCGAGGCAGAGGGCGAGCGAGGCTCGTCCTTCCGATCGGGCGCGGTCCGCCGCCGCCTGCAGCTCGGCCACGGCAGCGTCGATCCAAGAGCCCTCGTGCGTTTTGATCTTCACTTCCATTGGCTAAATAATACAATGGCTTGACGAATAATCGCTTTGGCCGCCCATTTTTTTGCTTTCCGGCTTTCGATGAACTAGGCTGAGTAGGACAGTAGGCAAAATAATGGACGAAATGAGTGTTAAGCGGGTCTTGGACCTGTTGCCGCAAAGCTTCGGGTCGACGGACGCCGAGCTGCGATGCCGGTACGCCAACCAGGCGTATGCCGAGCTGATGGGAAGAACTACAGAATCCATGATAGGCGTCCCAATCAAAGATCTCTGGGGCGAGAGTCTTTTCGAGGAGGTGAAGCCTTTCCTCGATCGGGCCTTGGCCGGCGAGATCGTCTCGTTCTCAAAGCGCATCCGGCATTTCAACGGCGAGAGGCGATTCGGCAAGGTCGACCTCATTCCCGAAAAGGATGGCGGTTACATCGTCCTCATCCACGAGCTCGACTCGGTCGAGCGTCACATCCGGGACCGCGACCGCCTGATCCACGAGCTCGACCACAGGGTCAACAACATCCTGCAAATACTCGAGTCGGTGCTGGCGCTGGAGTCCCAGTCGGCCGATTGCCGCACCGCCGCCGTGCTCGGTTCAATCAAGGCCAGGGTGGACGCGCTCGCGCTCTCCTATGAGCTGCTCAGCGGGACCGAGCCGTCCGGAGGCTGGCCGGCCTCCATCGTCCTAGAGAGGGTCGCCTACAGCGTCGGCCCGGGGGTCGCGGCATCGTACGCGGCCGACCCTGACCTGAGGATCCCGAGCGGCGACATCGAGACATTCGTCTTCATTGCCACGGAGATCGCGCGATGGGCGGCGGTGAACGGCGGGGGAGCCAGCCTCGAGGCGAGAAGCGTTCCCGAAGGCATGGAACTCGCGGCGGAGAGCGAAACAGGCGTGGATCTGACCACGAGAGCGGGGGCCGCGGGCATAGCGCTCGTCGAGTCCTTTGCCAGGCGCTGCGGCGCGGGCCCGCTTCGCGGCGGCAAGCGGCTAACGATCATCTTCCCGTCGCAGGATAGAGCCTCGCCGTCGTCCGACGATTGAGGAAGGCCTTTTTATCGCGCAGTTTCGCGAAGCAAATCTGCAAAGCCAAGGCCGCAGAAATCTGTGGTTTCGCACCGCGAAACCGCAAAGTCTAGGCCGAAGGCCTCGCTTTATCGCGCAGTTTCGCGAAGCGAAACTGCGAAGCCAAGGCTGCAGGCCTTGGCTAGGGGCCCGAGCTCCCCGCCTGGTAGGGAAGCGGAGGCGGCCCGGACGCCCAGGCGGCCTGGAGAGCGTCGACGAGGCGCCAGGCCTCCTCGGTCTCGTCCGATCGGATGAACAGCGTCGTGTCGCCCGAAAGGGCGTCTGCGATTAGCCTCTCGTACGCTTCGGGAAAATACGCGTCGTTTCGCTCGCGATAGGCGAAGCGCAGTTCCTTGGGCACCACTCGCTCGGCTCCGGGTTCCTTGACGTTGAAGCCGAGCCACATCCCCTCGTCCGGTTGGATCCTCAGCGTCAGGTGGTTGGGCGCGAGAAGGTCCCCGCAATACCCGGCGAACAAGGTGGCCGGAGGCTTATTGAAGGTCACGCGTATTTCGCTCACCTGACGGTCGAGGGCCTTGCCCGTCCGGAGCGTGAAGGGCACCCCCGCGAATCGCCAATTGTCCACCTCGAGCCTGAGCGAGACGAAGGTCTCGGTCGAGGAGCCCTTGGCCACGCGCGCTTCGTCGGTATAGGAGGGTAGTCGCGCTCCGTCGGCGGAAAGGCCCGCGGAGTACTGGCCCCTGACGGAGCGGGCCAGGAGCTCGGGCGCGGTGTAGTCGCGGATCGACTTGAGCACCTTGACCTTCTCGCCGCGCACGGCCTCGGGGTCGAGCCCGGCGGGCGGCTCCATCGCGACGAGGCACAGGAGCTGGATGAGGTGGTTCTGCAGCATGTCCCTCGCGGCGCCGGCGTGGTCGTAATAGCCGGCCCGAGTTCCGATGCCTCCGGTCTCGAGCACGTCGATATCCACGGCCTGGATGTGGTTGCGATTCCAAAGAGGCTCGAAGATCGAATTGGCGAAGCGGAAGTACAGGAGGTTCTGAACCGTCTCCTTGCCGAGGTAATGGTCGATGCGGAAGATGCCGTCCTCGGCGAAACAGGACTGGAGGGTCGCGTTGAGCTCGCGCGCGCTCGCGAGGTCGCGGCCAAAAGGCTTCTCGACCACGAGGCGCCGGAAGCCCTCGCCGTCCGACGCGCGGGAAAGGCCGCCGGCGCCGCCGGCGGCGCCGGGCGTCGAGCCGAGCCCCGCCTCCGCGAGGCCGCGCGCGACCACGGCGAATTCTTCCGGAGCCACGGCCAGATAGAAGAGGAAGCTGGGCGGAGTTCCCGGCTCGGCGAGGCGCTTAGCAAGCTCGCGATATGCGTCGCCGTCGTCGAACGAGCCGCGTTGATACGAAATGCGCCCGGCGAGTCGGCCCCAGGCGCTCTCGTCCAGGGGCTGTGAGTGCGAATACGAGGCGCACGCATCGTGCATCTGCAGGACGAACTGCTCGCGGGACAGATCCCGCCTCGCCACGCCGATAACGATGGTCTCGGACGGCAAGATGCCGATGCGCTCGAGATTGTAGAGGGCCGGAAAGATTTTGCGCCGGGACAAATCGCCGGTTGCGCCGAACACCACGATAGCGGCGGCTTCCGGCTCGAGAGCGTTGCCCGAAAGATCGCAGTAACCTGTCTCTTGGTTGCCATCGGGCATGGTTATTCGTCTCCTCTACCCTTACCAATATACTGCATCTACCGCGACGGCTTCTTCGGCTTCCATCCGGGCTTGTCGGGCCCGTGCCATGCGGTGCGTGGCGCGGGTTGCGTTCGCGGCGCGCGCGCCGCTTCGGGCCGCGAGGCGCGGGGCTCTTCCGGGCGGCGCCCGACGGTCCCTTCGGAGCCGGAGGGATACCAATGGAACCATTGCTCCTCGGCCCCGTTGATCACTTTGTGCACGGAGGGCGCGAATCTCCCGAAAAAATCGCCGAAGTCGGGCCGATTCGTCACAAAACCCAGGCCCCACCCGTTGAATCGCCCTGCCATCGAGCCGAGGCGGCGATAGGTCTCCTCGGCCTCAGCCACGCTGCCGAGCCGCTCGCCATAAGGCGGATTGCAGATGAGCGAGCCTTTTTCGAAATCCGGCTTCGAGTCCTCGGCTTTGCCCAGCCTGAGATCGAGACCGGCTGCCACGCCCGCGCGAGCGGCATTGGCGCGAGCGGCCTCGAGGGCGCGCGGGTCGGCGTCGCTTCCCGTGATCCGGAACTCGGCGTCGCGTCGCACGCGCGCCTTGGCAGCCTCCGTCTCGTCGGCGACCGCGCCGATCGTGCGGCCGCCCTCGCCCAACGCTATCGGCATGTCCTCGAGGGAGAATGCCCTGCCGAGGCCCGGCGCGCGGTCCATCGCCAGGAGGGCCGCCTCGACCGCGATCGTGCCGGATCCGCAGAAGGGGTCGAGGAGCGGCAGCCGCCTGTTCCAGCCGGACAGGAAGAGCATCCCCGCCGCGATCGTCTCCTTGAGCGGGGCCTGGGCTACGGCGAGGCGGTAGCCGCGCTTGTGGAGAGCGTCTCCCGAAGTATCGAGGCCGAGAAGGCAATCGTCCGTGTCGAGATACACGCGCAGTCCCCGCTCCCTGCCGGTCTCCGGCATGCGGACGATCTTGTAGATCGAGAGCAGCCGCTCGTAGATCGCCTTGTGGACCACCGACTGCACGGAGGTCTGCGCCGCGAGCCGCGAGTCCTTGATACGCACGCGCTCGATGACCAGCTTGTCGTCCCGTCGGAAGAAGAGTTCCCACGGAAGCGCGCGGACGGTCTCGAAGAGCTGGTCGAAGTCGAGAGCGCGGAAGCGGCCCGCCTCGACGAGCACGCGCTCGGCCGTCCGGAGGCAGAGATTGGCCCTCATCAGCGCCGCGGCGGCCTTGGCGGCCGCGTCTCCGCCGGTGTCGCCATCCGCCGAGCCGCCGAGGCCGAAGCGCACGCGCCCGGCCTCCCGGCCTCCGACCGCGAGGCCAATCCGCTCGATCTCTTTCTGGCAGACTTTCTCGAGACCGAGAGCGCAGACTGCGAGGCCGAACTCAGGCGTTTTCACCCTCGTAGTATGGACCGTTTCGGCGTCGAGGAGCAAGGAGAGCCCCGCAGCGGACGCTTGACAGGCTCAAATGCCCTCGGTAGTATGCCCTCCGTTCGCTTCGTGGGCCCCGATTCGACGCTCGGGGGTGTAGCTCAGTTGGCTAGAGCGCTTGAATGGCATTCAAGAGGTCGCCGGTTCAATTCCGGCCACCTCCACGATAAAAACAGCCGCCGGTTTTCGGCGGCTGTTTTTATTATCGGCGCCTTGCCGATGACGTTGGCGGGACCTAGTATCTCTTCGAGATGATCTCGAGCATCGCCAAGGGCCCGAAGCCAGGTCTCCGGCCTTGAAGGCCGGCACGGGGAGCGTTACAATAATGGATCATATGCGGATTGAACCCCGCGTACGAATCGGAGAACGCCAGTGTCCGAAGACATAGATCCCGAGATTGCCGCACTGATCGGAGGCTCTGTCGAGGAGTATCGCCCCGGCGGATCTCCGCAACCTGCGACCTCCAATCCCAACCCGCCGTCTGGCGCCGCTCCGCCGCCCGAATTCAGCTCGCTGTTCGGCGATATGGACGTGACAGCCGAGCCTCGGAACAAGCAGGAATTCGACGTCGACCTCACGCGCAAGGGATTCGAGCCCGTCGAGAGGATCGAGGCCGAGAAGCCAGCGGCTTGGTTTTCGGACCCTAATTACTACAAGACCGTCCTCGGCGGAGAAGGCGACGAGTCGACGAAGCTCCACGAGCTCCTGGGCAAATACCTGAAGGCGACCGATCCCAAGGACAAGGGCGTCTACCGCCAGCAGATCATCACGGCGTACTGGTACCTCGCCTCCAAGCTGGCGCTCCACTCGATCGGGGCCAACGCTCAGCTCGCGAAGAAAGTGGCGGTCCGCTTCGGCACCATACTTCCCACCCTCCTCTCGCCCGAGATGGCCGAGGTGTTCCACCGGATCATCTTCGAAAAGGAGATCGACGAGCCGGTCTACTACGTCGACGAATGGATGAGGGCCGTGGCGAGCGGCTCGGTCAGTGCGAGCGCGACCGACGAGATCAAGCCCCGTGCCAAGAACGGCGACGACAAATCCAGGTTCGCGCTCCTCATCCAGCGGGCGCAGGGCAAGCGCGACGCCTCCGAAGGCATCATGAAGGCCAAAGCCGAGGAGCGGCGCCAGCTCGAGTCCCTGCTCAAGGAGCGGGTCGAGGCCATCTGCAGCCACCAGAGCCAACCCGGTTTGCTCCACGTGCCGGCGATCTACAGCGAGAGCCAGAAGAAGATGATGAGCGAGCTCTACGAGGTCGTGCGCAAAATGCTGGCCGTCGACAAGGAGCTCGCGCAGACGATCAGCGAGTTCGACAAGGCCGGCGAGGACCTCAAGAGCGTGCAAGAGAAGGCGGGCGCGCTCGGCCAGGACGCCAAGGCCGACATGCAGACCCTCGCCCAGGAGTTCGAAACGGTCCGCCAGATGACGAGGCTGTGCATCGGACGGCAGGGCAACCATTTCCCACTGCTGTCGCGCGAGTACTTCCACGGCGGCATCAAGGACATCGGGACGCGCGAGAACGTCGTGCGGGTGCTCGCGTCGATCGAGTCGATCGACTGCGAAGCGTTCTGCAGGCCTTACAAGAGCGCTCTCAACCGGATCGTGCCCTTCGTCCTCCTGGTCCCCTGCTACGGCGACTCCGGCGTCTGCTGGGAGCCATTCGACAACCACAACCGCGCCACGAGCCGCGGTCGCATCGCCATACCCATGTACCCCAAGAACCTCACGCTCGCGGTGCTCACCGCCGTGGCCGACCTCCGTTGGCAGGTGGCCAAGGAAAAGGCCTCCTATTACTGGATGGAAGAGGGCCTGACAGGCAACTACTACCAGTGGTTCCAGTCGCGCAAGATCCGCGGCGACGTAAAGGAATATTTCATCCAGGACTACCTCGTCTGGATCACCAAGGAGTCCGAAGGCATCCAGAAGCTCGAAAAGGAGATCCGCGGGATATTCTGGCGATACATGCCCTTCTCCAAGGAGATCAAGGAGAAGCTCAAGACGAGGAGCTACGTCTATCAGGAGCTCTACCAGAAGGACGTCAACCGCTCGATGTCCGACGGATATTGATTTGACAGCATAGAGGAACGGTGTCTATACTCCTGCCCTCAGGAGGACGAGATGGAACCCATCAGTCGCAAATATCGAGATCGCATAATGCGCATGATGGGCGTCTCGAAAGGGCAGACTTTAGTAACCGATAAAAACGTCCATCAAACAGGCAACACTGAGGTGCTGCCTTTCATCGATTCGATGGTGGCCGAGAACCTCCTTCCCGGTTCCGGCATCCGCGGCATGAATAATCTCGAGGACCTTCTCGCCGCCGCCAGCTCGGGCGAGCCCTGCCTACTCCTGCTCGAGCACTACTCGAATTTCGACCTGCCGGTATTCCACTACCTGCTGCGCCAGGCCGGCGGCAAGGGCCCGGCCATCGCTGCCGCCCTGCTCGCGATCGCGGGGATAAAGCTCAACGAGACGAACCCCGTCGTCCTCGCGTTCACGGAGGCCTACACGCGCCTCGTCATCTACCCGAGCCGGTCGATCGAGATCATCCAGCGCAACCTCAAGGACCCCAAAGAGATGCTGGCCGAGGTCATGCGGAGCACGTCCGTCAACCTCGCCTCGATGCGCGCCCTCTCCGAGCTCAAGAAAGAGGGAAACATCGTCCTCGTGTTCCCCTCCGGAACGCGCTACCGTCCCTGGGACCCGAGCAGCAAGAAAGGCGTCCGCGAGATAGCCTCCTACGTGAAGTCGTTCTCGAAGATGTGCCTCGTAGCCATCAACGGCAACATCCTCCGCCTCAACGGCGAGGAGGGCAGCGCCATGCAGGACGACCTCGTGTGCGAGGACCGAGTCGTGTATACCGCCGGCCCCATCATCGACTGCGCCTCCTTCCGCGAGCACGTGAAGAAGGTTCACCACTTCCGCGAGGACAAGAAGCAGGCCATGGTCGACGAAATCATGACCCAGCTCGAGCGCCTGCACGAGACCACCGAGAAGGACCGCCTGGCCGGCTAATAACGGCCGCGAGCCCGCCGGCCGCGAGCCGTAGCGCCGCTATCCGCTGGGCGCTCAATAGATTTTGTACGGAATGGCCTCGATGACCATGAGCCGAACCCGCACGCGGGCAGTGTACATGCCGCCGATAATCGCGAGCGAGGGAGGTCGGTCGAAGACGACGCGACCCTTCACGAGGCGGGGCTTGTTCGGCTCGAGAGCCTGCAGGTAGGCGCGCACGGCGGCCCGGAGGCCGTCGACGTAGGCGGCGCGCCTGCCCTTGACGCCGAGGTTCATGTCGGTCTTGCCGATCCCCTGGGAGCTCTTCCAGGGATCATCTGCGTAGCTCTTCATGAGGGCGACTAGGGCCGGGCCGGGCCGGTATTCGGCGTAGGAGTACAGATCGACAGGCCCGATCGCGCTCGGCCGCGGCGCCGAGTTGGGCGGGGCTTCGTTCGACAGGACCGGCGCGTCGGCAGGCAGGCTCTCGATCGGCTCGAGGTCGAAGCGCTCTTGGATGGCTCTCGTCTTGTCGAACGGCGTGTACGAAAACTCGAAGCCCCAGATCATGCCGCCGAAGACCCAGGCCGCCTCGGCGAGGAGGCGCTTGTGCGCTTCGTCGGGGCTGACGGGCCATTCCTCCCCGACACCGGCGACGGGCTCGACGTCGGCCCAGAACACCGATCGCAGCAAATCCTTTTCGGCTTGGGCAGCGCAGGGTCCGGCCATCCAGGGGGCTCCCGCGAGAAAAAAGGCGATAGCCAGCGCCGGGCGAGGCCGCATGACTAGCGGCGAGGGAAAAAGCGGCGCCAGGGATTCACGCCGAAGCGGGCCAGGAAATAGAGCCAGCCGAAGGCGAACCCCGCGAGGTGCGTCAGGTGGGCGATGCCGCTCATGAAGCCGAAGACCTGGGAGAAAAGCTCGATAGCCGTATAGCCGAGGACCATGACGGGCGCCCGCATTGGAATGATGCCCCATATGAGGACATGAGCGTTCGGCTGGAGCGTGGCGAAGGCGAGAAGGACCGCGAAGATCGCGCCCGAGGCGCCGACGAAGGGAATGTCGGCCCCGCCTGTGAAAAGATAGGCTGCGAAGGTGAACAAGCCGGCGAGGAGGCCGGTCAGCAGATAATAGAGGAGAAACTCTTTTGAGCCCAATTCTTTCTCGACCGAGGTTCCGAAAAATAGAAGGCCGAGCATGTTGACCAGCAAGTGAGTCAGGTTGGCGTGGACGAACATGTAGGTGAACGGCTGCCAGAAGAAGCCGTGGATCACGAAAATCGGGGTCATCGCCAAGTATGCGTCCATCCTGGGGCCGATGATGAACTTCAGCGCAAACACCAGGACGTTGATCGCGATGATCCAGATCGAGAGGCTGCGGTAGCTGTAACCGAAGGGCCGCCTAATCAGCGCGTTTCGATTCATAGCGTTACTGTACGGAATTCCGGGCCGGTAGACAAGCTCGCGAGGCAGGCATACATTCTGCCGCAGGAGAGCGAAGTGGCCTCTGGAGCGCCCAACTGCCTAAAATGCCTGAACTTCAGGATCACGTGGGAGCCGGCCTTTCCCCGCGCCTGCCTGGTCTTCGGCATCAAGAGCCGCAACCTTCCTTCGCTCGAAGTCTTCGCCGCCACCGGAAAGCACTGCCCCGCCTTCAAATTAAAGCCGGGCCTGCGTTAGACGCGATTCGCCAAAGGCGAATCATACAACCATTTCCTCGCGTCATAGCGAGCACAGCGAGCGTTTGCGGGCCCCAATATCCCTTCCTTGCGGCTCTGCGCCGAAGGCGCTAGCCGGGCCTGAAATAGCTTCTCAATACTCCCCGCCCGAGCCCTTGGCGAGCCTGGCCCTGAAGAAGCGGTAGACAAGGAACTGGTAGACGATGACGATGGGCACGAAGATCAGGGCGACGACGGTCATCACCTTCAGGGTATAGGGCCCGGAGGAGGAGTTGAAGGCCGTGAGGCTGGCGGAGCTGTCCAGGCTCGAGGGGATGAGGTTCGGGAAGAGCCCGACGATGGCGGTCCCGACTACGAGCAAAATCGTCGCGCAGGAAGCCGCGAAGGCGCCCAGGTCACGGCCTCGAGCGTGGAGGAGCTTCACCGCGACGAGGGCGACGAGGGCGAGAGCGGGAACGGCGAACCAGAGAGGTCGCGCCAGGTAATTGTCGTAGAGCCTCGTCGAGAAGGCGGTGGCGACGAGGAAGACGGCCGCGACGGCGAGGACGAGGTACCAGAGGGCCGAAGCCGCGCCGCGCGCGCGCTCGGCTAGCTTTCCTTCGGTACGGTACGCGAGCCAAAGAGCGCCATGCTGCAGGAAGAGGACGATGAACAGCAGGGCGGTGAGAAGGCCGTACGCGTTGAAAAGCATCCAGAAGCCGCCGCGATAGCCGTCAGCGGCCATCGGCAGCCCCCGGAAGATGTTCCCGAAGCCCAGCCCGAGCACGAGGGGCGCGGTGAGGCTCGATACGGCGAGGGCCCAGTCCCAGGCCGAGCGCCATCTCGCTCCATCCGATTTGTTCCGGAACTCTATGGAGACCCCGCGCACGATGAGCGAGAAGAGGATGAGGAGCATGGGCAGGTAGAGGTAGCTGAACATCGAGGCGTAGACGAGGGGGAAGGCGGCAAACGTGGCGCCGCCCGCGGTAATGAGCCACACTTCGTTGCCGTTCCATACCGGCCCTATCGCGGCGAGCGCGACGCCTCGCTCGGCCTCGTCCTTGGCCAGAAAGTTACGCAGCATGCCGGCCCCGAAATCGAAGCCGTCGAGCGTGAAATAAACCGCCCACAAAAGTCCCCAAAGCGCGAACCAGAGTATCTGGAGGCTCATGTCTCCTCCTCCTTATTCTTCGGTCTTGCTCGCGTACTTGGCGAGCAGGAAGGCATCCACGGCGGCGAGGCAGCCGTAAAGGACCACGAAGCCGATCAGAGAGACGAGGACGTCGAGCGCCGTGATCGAGCGGGAGACGGCGTCCTTGGTCCTGAGCAGGCCGTACACGATCCAAGGTTGGCGCCCGAGCTCGGCGAGCACCCAGCCGAGCTCGCAGGCGATGTAGGGGAGGATGATGGCGAAGGGCATGATCCACAGGAACCAGCGGTTGGCCGCGAGCTTGTCACGCCAGGAGAATAGGAGCGCCAGGAAGGCGAGGAGGACGAAGAGGAAGCCGAGGGCTACCATGATCCTGAAGCTCCAGAAGCTCACGGGAACGGAGGGGCGGTTCTCGGCCGGGAAATCGAGGAGTCCTTTCACCGTGGCCTGGGGATCGTGATAGGAGAGGAGACTGAGCATGTTGGGGACCGGGACGGCCTCGACGAGGTTGCGCTCGGCCTTGGGATTGGGATCGGGGAGTTCGAGGAGGTAGAAGGGCGCCGCGGTGACGGTGGTCCACTGCGATTCCATGGCGGCCAGCTTGGTCGGCTGGTACTCCGCCACCTGGCGGCCGGAAAGGTCGCCGGCGACGATGATGAGCAGGGACGCCGCGAGGCCGACGGTGGCGCCGATCCGGAAGGAGCGCTTGAACATGGCGACGGCCTTTCCGCGGAGGAGCTGGACCGCGGAGATGCCCATGACGAAGAAGGAGGCGAGCGTGAAGGCGGCCATGCTCACGTGGAAGAGCTTGATCCAGGCGTACGGGTTCCACAGGAGCGCGCCGAAATCGACGAGCTGGGCGCGTCCGCCGACGAGGACGTACCCGCGCGGCTTTTGCATCCAGCCGTTGGCGAGGAGGATCCAGAGCGCGGAGAGCGTGCTCGCGATAGCGACCACCCATATTATGGCGGCGTGGACGCCCTTCGACACGCGCTTCCAGCTGAACATCCACAGGCCGAGGAAGGTCGACTCGAGGAAGAAGGCGACCGTCGCCTCGATCGCGAGGGGGGCGCCGAAGATATCGCCGACGAATTTGGAGTACTCGGCCCAGTTCATCCCGAATTGGAATTCCAGGGTGAGCCCGGTGACCACGCCTACGGCGAAATTGACGATGAAGAGCTTGCTCCAGTATTTCGTCATCCGCAGGTATGTCTCGTCGCCG
>CAWHFT010000030.1:0-5246 GCA_963828175.1 uncultured Spirochaetota bacterium | reverse complement strand
AGGCCTGGTCATCAAAGTGAAAGCGACGGGACTGTGCCGAAGCGATTGGCATGGCTGGATGGGGCACGACCCGGACATCAAGCTTCCGCATGTGCCGGGTCACGAGCTCTCGGGCATCGTTGCCGAGGTCGGGAAGGATGTACATCGCTGGAAGATCGGCGATCGAGTGACTCTTCCGTTCGTCTGCGGCTGCGGCGTTTGTCCGCAGTGCGTCTCGGGCAATCACCAAGTTTGTGACAGCCAGTTCCAGCCCGGTTTCACTCACTGGGGATCCTTCGCCGAGCTCGTCGCCGTGGATTATGCCGACGTCAACGTAGTCCGGCTGCCCGAGGAGATGGACTTCGTCACCGCCGCGAGTCTCGGATGCCGTTTCGTGACGTCCTTCAGAGCGGTCGTCGATCAAGGACGGGTCGCCCCCGGCCAGTGGGTGGCAGTCCATGGCTGCGGCGGCGTCGGCCTCTCCGCGATAATGATTGCGAGCGCTGCGGGCGCCAATGTCGTGGCGGTGGATATCGCCGAGGACAAGCTCGCCTTGGCCCGCAAGCTCGGGGCGTCGGCGGTCGTTAACGCGCGCGAATCGCGGGTCGTCGAGGCGATCGCGGACCTCACCGGCGGCGGCGCTCACCTTTCGATCGATGCATTGGGAAGCACCGGTACCTGCTTCGACTCGATCTCCTGCCTGCGGAAGCGCGGCAGACACGTCCAGGTGGGACTCATGCTCGGCGACCAGAGCAAGCCCGCGATACCGATGGACAAAGTCATTGCGCGCGAGCTGGAGATACTCGGAAGCCACGGTATCCAAGCCTATCAATATCAGCGTCTCTTCGAGATGATCCTCAGCGGGAAGCTCCGGCCCGATCTCCTCGTCGGAAAGACCATAAGTCTCGAGGAGTCCCTGACGGCTCTCGTCGAAATGGACAGCTTCAAAGGCGCCGGCGTCACGGTCATCGACCGGTTCTGATTTCCGGTGCGCATACGAGCCTCCTTGCGTAGGCGCGGATACGCGATTAGTATGCGTCCATGCTGCTGACCCGATACTCGGGCGACCTGTCGACCGTTGATTTCGTCGACCTCCTCATCCTCGATCTCGCCGGAGCGCCGCGCTCGCTGTCCATTCCGAGAGCGTATATGTCCGAGTCGCGGATGGAGGGAGGCATCGGCGTAGACGCGCCAACTTTCGGCTTTTCCGACGCCTCCGGAGCGCGGCTGTCCGCCGTGCCCGATATCTCCACCGCCTTCGTCGAGGAAAAGGAAGGCGCGCGGATCCTGCGCGTGCTCTGCGACCTGCGCGACGAGGACGGGCGCGGCTTCGCGCAATACCCGCGGACAGTCGCCCGCGCGGCCGCTTCCGAGCTCCGCTCCTCAGGCCTGGCCGACGAGGCGATGATGCACGCGGAGCTCGAGTTCTTCGCCTTCGACAAGGTCCGCTACGCGACCGGGATCGGCCGTTCCTACTATTTCGTCGAGAGCTCCGAGGGTATTGGCGAGGGCCGCGACGACCTGCCCCGCTTCCTTGCAGCCGGGGGCAGCCTCAAGTCGGGCCCGGAAGACCGCCTCGACGCGCTGCGCACGAAGTCGGTGGCCGCCCTCGAGGCCGCGGGGATCGCCGTCAAGTACCACCATCACGAGACGGCGGCGGCTCAGCTCGAGATCGAGCTCGACTTCGCCGCCCTCGCTTCCGCCGCCGATTCGATAGTGCTCGCGAAGTGGATCATAAAGGCCTGCGCGGCCGAGCTCGGACTTTACGCCACCTTCATGCCCAAGCCGATCCAGGGCCTGCCCGGATCGGGCCTCCATGTCCATCAATACCTTTCCTCGGGGGGATCCTCGCTCTTTTCCGGAGACGGCTATTGCGGGCTCTCGCCGTTCGCCCTCTCGTACGCTGCCGGGGTTATCGAACACTCGCGGTCGGGGTCGCTACTCGCCTGGGCCTGCCCAAGCACGAACTCCTACAGACGGCTCGCGGCCGGCAGCGGGGCTCCGGTCGACGCCTCGCTGGCCGCCTCCTCTCGCGCGGCCGCGATCCGCGTGCCCGGCTACTTGCGGCGCGGCCAGGAGCGCCTCGAGTACCGCGCGGGGGACGCGACCGCCAACGCGCACTACTTCCTCTCGGCGATGCTCCTCGCGGGGATCGACGGCGCGAGGCGCGGCCTCGACCCGGTCGCCCTCGGCTACGCCCCGGAATCGGAAAGCGCAACCGTCCGACTCGAGACACGACGCCTTCCGGCCGAGCTGCCCCTCGCATTGGGCGGGCTCGAGACCGACTCGGCCTACCTCGCGCCGGCTTTTCCGCCCGAGCTCCTCGCGGCTTGGATCTCCGCGAAGCGCAAGGACGCCGCGTACGTGGTCGCGGCCCCGGTGCCGCAGGAATATGAGCTCTACTTCTAGCTCTGGGGGGGCGGCAGCGACCGGCTTCGACGCGCCCCCGTCAGGCATTGACGGAGCGTGGGTCCGCGCGCTCGCCTCGCGGGCCATCGCCGAGGGAAGGTCGGCCCTCACCGAGCTCGAAGGCATGGACATCCTCGACGCCATGGGCCTCGCGACCCCGCGGCGGCGCTTCGTCGGGAACGCCGCCGAAGCGCGCGCACTGATGGTCGCGACGGGTGGCGACGAATCAGGGACGGGTTTACCGGGCGCGAAGGTCGTCGTCAAGGTCGTCAGCGCCGCCATCCTGCACAAGACCGAGGCCGGAGGAGTCACGGTTGCGCCGAACTCGGCCACGGGGATCGAGTCGGCCCTCGCCGAGATGGAGGCGCGATTCGCCGATACCAAGGTCGACGGCTATTCGATCAACGAATTCGTGACCTTCGAGCCGAGCCTCGGCCGAGAGATCATCATGGGCTATCGCCTGGCCCCGGACTTCGGCCCGATCGTAAGCCTGGGCTTCGGCGGCATCTACGCCGAGTTCATTGCCAATACCTTTCGCCCGGGCACGGCGACCGTCTTCCTGTCGGCAGCCACGGCCGACCGCGCGCTCATCGAGCAGGAGCTGTCGCGCAACGCGCTGCAGGCCATCCTGGCGGGCGGCCTGCGGGGAACGCGGCCGCTCGTCGGACCGGCGGTCCTCGCCGAGCTCGCGGCGACCTTCGTCCGAGCCGCCCCGATCCTCGCGGCGGCGGGCATCCTCGAGTTCGAGGTCAACCCCTTCGCGCTGACCGCGCCCGGCGGATCCGCCGGGCCCGCCGGCTGGGCGCGGCTGGTGGCCCTCGACGCCCTCGCCAAGCTCGGAGAGCTGCCTTCCGGCCTCGCGCTCGCGTCCGGAGCCGCGGGGCCGCGCATCGTCAACCCGAAGGCAGAGTCCCGCCCGCTCGCCAAGATCGAGCGCCTCCTAAAGCCCGCGAGCGCCGCCGTCATCGGCGTGTCCGGCAAGGTCGTGAACAACGGCAGGATCATCCTGCGCAACATGCTGAAGAACGGCTTCGAGATCGAGCGAATCTACGTCGTCAAGCCCGACGCCGCCGAGATCGACGGCTGCCGTTGCGTACCCGACGTCGCCTCGCTGCCCGAGAAGGTAGACCTCTTCATCCTCGTCGTGCCCGCCGCCTCCGCCCCCGCCGTGCTCGCCGACCTCGTCGAGGCAGACAAGGCCGAGTCGGTCATCGTCATTCCCGGCGGCTTCGAGGAAAAGGCCGGCACCGAGGCCATCACGGCGCGGATGGCCGCCGCACTCGAGCGCGCCCGCGCGACCGCCCCCTCCGGGAGTGGCGGCGGGCCCATCATCGTAGGCGGCAACTGCCTGGGCATACTCTCGGCGCCGGGCCGCTACAACACGCTGTTCATCCCCGAGCACAAGCTGCCGCTCCGGACCGGGACGCCCGATCCCGTGGCCCTCGTCTCCCAATCGGGAGCTTTCGCCATCACGCGCCTCTCGAAGCACCCGAAGCTGGCGCCCGAGTACGTCATCACGTGCGGCAACCAGATGGACGCGACCGTCGGCGACTTCCTCGAGTATCTCGCGGACGACGAGTCGATCCGGATATTCGCTGTCTACATCGAGGGCTTCAAGCCCCTCGACGGCGAGAAGGTATTGCGCGCATGCGCTCGCATATCGTCGTCCGGCAGGACCGTCATCGTGTACCGGGCCGGCAGGAGCCCCGCGGGCGCCGCGGCCAGCGCGAGCCACACGGCCAGCATAGCGGGCGATTATCCGGTGACCCGCGCGCTTTTCGCCCAGGCCGGGGCGATCGTCGCCCAGACCCTGGACGAGTTCGACGACGCGCTGTCGGCGTTCACGCTCCTGCGCGGCAAGGATCGGGGCGGCAGTCGGCTCGGGGCCCTCTCCAACGCGGGCTTCGAGTGCGTCGCGGCGGCCGACAACCTCGGCCGGCTCGAGCTCGCCTCCTTCTGCGATGCCACCAAGGCCCGGCTGGCCGTCGCCTTCGCGAAGGCGGGGATCGGCGACATAGTCGACGTGCACAATCCACTCGATCTCACGCCGATGGCGGGACGACGAGGCCTACGAGGAATGTTTCCGCGCGATCCTGGAGGACCCCGGCGTGGACTGCGGCCTCGCCGGCATCGTTCCCCTTACGGCGGCTCTGCACAGCCTAGCCTCGGGGCCGGACTACGCGGGTGACCTCAACCGTGAGGACGGCATCGCCGTGCGCTACGGTCGCCTGATGGCGCAGACTACCAAGCCCTGGGCCGCGGTCGTGGACTCCGGCCCCCTGTTCGATCCCCTCGCCCGGGCCCTCGAGTCGCGGAGAGTCCCGACCTTCAGGAGCGCCGACCGCGCGCTGGCCGCGCTCAACCTCTGGGTTGGTCGGAAGTAGTTCGGCAGTCCCGATTTTGGAAGAGGGAGCGCGAGGGGGAAACCTTTTTTATAAAGGTGTCCCTCTCGCTCCACGTTCTTCCTTGACAGTACAAAACAACCGTGTTAGCGTTTCGCCGACCGTTCGGTCGGTAATCCTATGAAGAAAGCATTCTTCCAACTTGCGCCCGAAAAACGGGAAAAAATCGTCGCGGCCAGCCTGGCCGAATTCGGCGCTCGCGACTTCGAGAAGGCTGCGCTAGACCGGATCGTCGATGCCGCGGGCATTTCGAAGGGCGGGCTCTACGAGTACATCGCGTCCAAGGAGGAGCTCTATCTTTTCGTCGTCGAGCAGTCCTACGGCAGGCTCTACGACTACCTCCACGCCAGCCTGGAGCGCGAGGGAAAACAATTGCCGGACGACCTGCTCGAGCGTTTCGGCGTCGTCTCGCGCGCGGCCATCTATTTCTACGTCGAGCATCCCCAGATGATCGGC
>CAWHFT010000029.1:0-5749 GCA_963828175.1 uncultured Spirochaetota bacterium | reverse complement strand
GTTTGGCCTGTCAATTGCGTCAAGTCCAGCTGAGCAGCCATGCCCGGCGTCATCAGCAGGGTGGTGTTCCGTTCATCCAGCAGCCGAATATAGAACTGCTCATAACGCCGCGCGGCCGATTCCAGCTCAATCTCTTCGTGCAGCGCGTCCTGGTCTCCGAGTCTCTCCCGCAACATGGTGCGCAACACGTGCACCTTGTCCGCGAGGAACAAATCCGTGCTTTTCTCCAGTTCCCCGACGAGGACCAGATAAAGACTAACAATGGCTACCACCCGGCCCCGGTTACGGCTCCGGGGGTGCTCTTGAACCAGAACTAGGCCACGGCACCGTGGTCCTGGCCGACGCCAATCCCGAGTCGCGGCCCAGAATCGCTGCGCAACTGGCACGACACGGTTATTCCGTTGTGCAGGCAGCCACCGTCGAACAAACTCTTTCCGCGGCCCGTCAGGATCCGCAGGCCATCCTTCTCGATACTTCGCTCGACGGCATGAACGGGTGGGAGATTCTCCCGCTCCTGCGCCGCATGGATGCTTCCTCTCGCACTCCGGTCGTTTTGTTGAGTGTGGAAGATCCCAACACCGGGCAGATGGGTCAGTCCGAGGGGCAGGGCTTCGTCCTCGTCGAGCCTGCGCTGCAGGTCTTCGAGCGCAAGCCGCCGCCGCCGAGGCGCCGGCACCGAGCCGCCGCCGCGCCCCCGCCCCGATGTGATCGTCAGGCGCCGGCGCCTGCGCACGCGCCCGTCAGCGGGCGCCCCGGGCTCCCGGCCGCCGGCCGGATCCCCTCCAGCATCAGCTTCACGATCGCCGACTTGCGCCGCTCGAGCGCGGCGTCGTCGTCAACCACGGAGGACGGCATCAGCGCCTTGCAGCATGCCCTCCTCCACGAACGGGTAGACCACGAGCGAGAAGCGTCGCGAGCACCGTCTCGACGCGGGGACGTCGGCGCGCACCTCCCCCGCGCCCTGCCGCTCCTCGAGGAACCGGGTCACCGCTTGGATCAATCGGACTGCGACCGGACTGGGTCAAGCGCGAGGATCGGCACGGGCTTACTTTATCCCCATCTTGAATGTAATATACGGCGACGGGCCGCGACGCAAGTCGAACCCCCCGCCTAACCGATACGGAGGACCCGAATGACGCCTTCCCGCCATTTCGCGCTCGCTATAGCCATGCTACGGCCGCCTTCGCCGCCTTCTCTCAGGCGAAGCCGCCCAGTCCATAGGCGTTTCCGACGCCAAACAGCTTGTCAACGCTATCGGCTCGGACAGGACCATCGTCCTCAAGAAGGGCGACTACCTGCTCTCGTCGGCCTACGGCATCAGCACGAAGTCCGCCTCTTGGATCGACGGCGACGACGGCAAGGAGCTCCAGCTTTCCAAGCTCCAGAACCTCACGATCCGCGGCGCCGACGGGGCGAGGATCGTCTCCGATTCCGGGCTCTCCTCCATCCTCGGCATCTACGATTCCAAGAACGTCACGCTCGACAATATCGGCTTCGTCCGCAAGACGAAGAAGGATGCCGAGGTCGGCTCGGGAAGCCTCTACGCCGAGTCCGTCCAGGGCCTTCGCGTCGACCGCTGCTCTTTCGAGGGCCCGACCACGACGGCGATCGAGCTGTGGGAGTGCGGGGACGCGTCGATCAAGAGGACGGAGATTTCGGGAGCGACCTCCGGCGCCCTCTCGGCGTCCTATACTCAGGGCCTCGAGCTGAGCGCCTCGCAGGTCTCCGACTGCGAGGGCTACCCCTCTGCTCTATCTCGAGAATTCGGACAAAGTCCTTTTCAAGGGGACGAAATTCGAGGGCAGCAAAGGCGGCAACTTCATCGAGATCTACGAGGAATCGGGGAGCCCCGAATCGATCGGCTTCGACTCCTGTACCTTCACTGGCAACCAAGTGGACTACTTCTCCGGCACCCAGCTCGTCCCCACGACCGACAACTGCCAGTTCGCCGACAACAGCTTCGACGAGAACTGGGAGACCGATTCCGTCGCCCCGGCGAGCGACGAGTACTATTACGATGACCAGGGCACGGCCTCCGACGAAAGCGAGTCCCAGGGGCCCCAACGCTACGATCACCCCTCCGGCCTTTCTTTCACCTACCCCAAGGCTGGGAAATGCAGGAATATCCCGCGCAGTCGAGGGTCGGCGTCTTCGCCCCCGACGGCAAGAGCCTGGTCTTCTTCCTGACTGCCTACTCGATCCCCGCCAAGGACGCCGTTCCCGCCTCCGATCCGGGCAATAAGAAGGCGAAGTCCGCCATCGCCGCCGCCTCCACTGCCCTCGCCAAGCTCCTCAAGGACGAGGCCGGCATCAACCTCTCCCTCAAGGCCGACGGCGAGCCCTATGACGACAACGACCTGCTCTCGGCGGACTACAATGGCGTCGCCACCAAGGGCGACGGCGAGAAAGCCGACGCTAGCGCCCGCTTCATTGTCAACGAGGGCAAAGTCGAGGCCATGGTCGGCCTGGCCGCGGACGCCTCCTCGCTCGCTCCCGACGGCGAGATCGACGGGATCTTCACCTCGGTGGAGTTCACGGCCAGCGGACAGTAAACGACTTCTCTCCAATTGCCGAAGTCCTCCTCGAGTGCTAGACTGCCTCAGCCAGGAAAACGTGCACGTTTTCCTGGCTTGCGCTTCTCGCTGGCCCAAGGAGTTACTCCATGGTCATTCTCACGCTGAATTGCGGCTCCTCTTCCGTCAAATATCAGGTATACGATTGGGAGACGAAAGATACTCTCGCTACGGGCATCGTCGAGCGCGTCGCCATCGGTAATTCTTCCATTACCCACCGGTGCGGAGGCCAGACGCGACTACGTGCTCCAGCACGAGTGCCCCACCCACACCGTCGCTATCGAGCTCATCCTCGACACACTGGTCTCCTTCCGAGTGCGGAGTCATCAGGGCATGTCCGGCATCAAGGCGGTCGGCCACCGCATGGTCCACGGCGGCGCGAAGTTCGCCACGCTCGGTCCTCATCGATGACGACGTTCCTCGCCGCCTTCCGCGACCTGACCGACCTCGCCCCGCTGCACAATCCCGCCAACCTGATGGGCGTCGAGGCCGCCAAGGCGGTTCTCCCCGACGCCCCGCATTGCGCGATCATGGATACGGCCTGGCACCAGACCATGCCCGACTTCGCCTACAGCTACGCCGTGCCCCGCGAGTGGCAGGACAAATACGCGGTGCGCCGCTACGGCTTCCACGGCACGAGCTTCCTGTACAACGCGAAGCGCGCCTCGGTCATCCTCGGCAAGGACCCCTTCGATACTAACCTCATCATCGCCCACATCGGCAACGGCGCCTCCATCAACGCGGTCAAGAACGGCCTCTCCTACGACACCTCTATGGGCATGACCCCCCTCGAGGGCCTCGTCATGGGCACGCGTTCAGGCGACATAGATCCAGGCATTATCTTCCACATGATACGCAAGGCCGGGCTGCAGCCCGTCGACGTCGAGCGGGCGCTCAACAGGGATTCGGGCATCCTCGGCCTCACCGGCAAGTGGGCGGACCGTCGCGATGTCGAGCAGGCCGCCGACAAGGGCGAAAGCGTCGCCATCCTCGCCCAGAGCGCCGAGGCTTACCGCATCAAGAAGTACATCGGCGCCTACACCGCCGCCCTGGGCCGGGTCGACGCCCTCATCTTCACCGCGGGCGTGGGCGAGATGGGGCCGGCGATCCGACGCCTGTCCACCTCCGGGCTCGAGGGCATCGGCATCGTGGTGGACGAGAAGAAAAACGACCTGGCCAAGTGCCGCAATGCCGAGCTCGACATCACCGGCAAGGGCTCCAAGGTGCGGGTCCTGGTCATCCCGACGGACGAGGAGCTGGTCATGACCGAGGACGCCTATGCGCTCATGGCGGGCACGTACGACGTCCACACGAACTATCGCTACTATTTCCAAGACAAGTCCTACGTCAACAAGGTTCGCGCCGAGGGCCTGGCGCGCGACCTGGAGAAAAAGCCTTACCTGAAGGAACTGATAGCCCAGCTCCCTTGAGGAGTCAGCCGAGCATGATGCCCCCAGCCGGATACCTCGTCCTGGCGCTGCTCGCGGCCTGCTTGGCCACGGCCGCCTACGCGCTCGGGCGCCGAATTCCCGGTGGCCGGGCCCGCGGCGCCGGCTTCGACGCGGCGAGCGAGCGGGCCCTCGAGGCCCTCGGCGCGGGCATGATCGTCGTCGGCAGGCACGGCCGCGTGGTCGGCAGCAACGCCGAGGCCCGCATCCTCCTCGGCCTCGCGGGATCTGCCTCGGAGACGGAAGCCAGCGTGGCGTCGGATTCGTACCGCATCCAAGCCGCCTTGCGCGAAATGCCCGCGCTTTTCAATATCCTTGTCGCTGGGGAGGGCGGGGCCCAGCTCGAGCTGGGCGAGGGAGCGGGCAGGCGACTGATCGAGGCGCGCGCTTTCCGCCTCGGGGGCTCCGCGCCGGGTCGCGGCGTCGTCCTCCTGCTCAACGACATCACGGAGAACGCCGCCCTCCTCGCCGAGCTCTCGGCCCTCGCCTCGCAGGATTCCCTCACCGGAGTCTACAACAGGCGCCGGTTCGACGAATTGGGAGCGCGCGACTTCGAGCTCTCCCGCCGCTCGGGCGCGAGCATCGGGGTCATCATGTTCGACCTGGACCTCTTCAAGCGAGTCAACGACGAGCGCGGCCACGCGGTGGGGGACCAGGTCCTCAAGGCGGTTTGCCTCGCCTGCAGGGAGGCCCTGCGCTCGACGGACGTCTTCGCCCGGTACGGCGGAGAGGAGTTCGCCGTCCTGCTGCCGGACTCGGGCGAGCTGGACAGCGTCGCTGTCGCCGAGCGCCTCCGCGCGCGGATCGGCGATCTCGCCCTCGCGATCGAGGGAGGAAGCGTAGCGATAACCGCCAGCCTCGGCGTGTATTCCGGCGTACCGAGGCAGGGCGAGGACATCGCGCTCTACCTTCGGCGCGCGGACGAGGCCATGTATCGGTCCAAAGCCTTGGGCAGGAACAAAGTGAACTTCTGGCAGCCCATCATTGCGGGGGGATCATGAAAGTACTGATCGTCCACATCAAGGTCTCGGAGGACGAGGTCGAGAAATTCATCGCGGCGACGCTCGAGAACGCCGCCGCGAGCCGGAGAGAGAGCGGGGTCTCGCGCTTCGAGCTCCTCCGCGACGACGACGACCCCTGTCGTTTCGTCCTCGTCGAGGGCTATCGCGACGAGGGCGCCCAGGCCAGCCACAAGGAGACGGCCCACTACAAAAAGTGGAAGGAGCTGGCCGAGCCCATGATGGCCGAGCCGCGGACGCGCGCCTTGTATACCGAGCTATGAAGTTCGAGTTCGCCGCGCCTGGCCGGATCGTCTTCGGTCCGGGCTCGGTGCGCGAGGCAGGAAGCGCGGCCGCCTTCCTCGCCTCGGCCTCCGGACCCTCTGGCGGCCGGGCGCTGGTCGTCACGGGCGCAAGTTCCCGGCTCGCCCCGCTTGCCGAGTCGCTCGAAGCGGCGGGCGTCGCCTACGAGCGCTTCGCCCTGGGCCGCGAGCCTCGATTCGAAGACGCCCGCGCCGCCCTCGACCTCGCCCGGGCCGCCGGTTGCGGTCTGGTTATCGGTTTCGGCGGCGGCGCCGCCCTCGACCTCGCCAAGGCGGTCGCGGCTCTCCTGGCCAACCCGGGCGACCCGCTCGAGTACGCCGAGGTCATTGGCGGCGGCAGGACCCTGGTCAGGCCCTCCTACCCCTGCATCGCCGTCCCGACGACGGCAGGCACGGGCTCGGAGGCC
>CAWHFT010000028.1:0-40029 GCA_963828175.1 uncultured Spirochaetota bacterium | reverse complement strand
TGGTATCCTGTCGATTCCATATTTCGCGCAATAATCGACCGCGTCGCGCCAACAGAAGCACGCATACTCATCACAGGCGAAAATGGGACAGGGAAGGAATTGGTCGCACGCGCTATTCACCGCGCATCGAAGCGTTCCGACAGGCCGTTTGTGGAAGTAAACTGCGCCGCAATTCCAAAAGACCTAATCGAAAGCGAGCTTTTCGGACACGAAAGGCTCGTTCACCGGCGCGCTTACGCAGCGTATTGGCAAATTCGAGCAGGCCGATCAAGGTACGCTTTTTTTAGATGAAGTCGGCGATATGTCTATGCGCAGGCAAAAATGCTGCGTGTAATCGAGGAGGGACGGCTTGAACGAGTCGGAAGCTCGACAGTAAAATGAATTCCGGTTAATGTCCGAATCCTCGCTGCGACAAACAAAAATTTGCAGGAGGAAATAAGATATGGCAGGTTCCGTGAAGATTTATACCACCGCCTGAACGTAATACCTATTTTCGTTCCGCCACTCCGCGCGCGCCGTGACGACATCCCCCTTCTCGTCCGCGCATTCGGTGAAGAATTCAGCAGCGAAATGAACCGTAAGCCAGTGCGCTTCGATGAAGCCGCGATGAAGCTTCTGATAAGCCTTCCCTTCACCGGCAATATCCGTGAACTCAGAAATGTCATCGAGCGAATCGTCATTCTCGTGCCCGGCGATACAGTTCGAGTGGGAGATGTTGAAAAACTCGGCCTTGCGTTTTCGAATACTCCAATTCAGCGCGCCGGAGGCCAGCCGTACGATTAGTTCTTTACGAACTCCCAGAAGATCTTGGCGTATTGCGGATAGAGCGCGTGATTCAGATTTTCGGTATAACTCAGACCGATCATCGGAATCCCGTTGGCATCGTTAATAAACCAGCGGGTATTGCCGTACTCGCCATTCAATGTGATCTTTACAATGCGGTCGGCCTTGAAGCCGTTGATGGGATAAGTCTTGAAATCGAAGGCATCGATCTTCTTCATCTCGTTGTAGCCGAGGAAGAGGTTGAGCTGGGTCTGGTAGCCAACAGCAATGGTTCCAGCCGCTGGATTGAATGCACCCCCGAGGTCGAACGACGATGTGGTGAACATGACGGGCAGGTGAGCGTTCTTGAATTGGGCAACCTGCTCGGGCGTGCCAATGTAAGGAGCGGCCGCCATGGGTACTGCCGCTGCGAAAACCGATGGATCGCCGTTGATGGCCCCGAGCGTTGCCGCGCCGCCCATGGAGTATCCGGTGACGTAGACGCGTGAGGCGTCGAGCGCCGGATATTTTTTGAGAATGTACTTTACAAACTTGGGCAGCACCTCGGGGAGTATGCCGTCGCCCTGTGGGCCAGACGGGCCCATCGGGCCTCTCAACGAAAATCCGATGGACTGATGCTCCGGCGCAACCATGGCGAAGCGCTCTGTGCCGGCCAGACTGAGCAGACCGATCTCATCCACAAACTGCCGCGGGTCGTCGCCGCCGCCATGCAAAGCCAGGATCAGCGGTACAGTGCCGGCCGGGGCAGTTCCATTTACCACTTCATCGGGCAGATATTCAAACCATGTCTGCAGGTATTCGCCTTCGGCAGTCTTAATGCTGCTGAATGTGTCGTCGCTATGATGCGTTACATGAATGCCATCGGCCGTAACGCCGTCGATAACTGCGTTTCTGGCAGAAAGCGAATAAGGCGCCTGATCAAGGCTATAACCCTGGTACGGAGTGGACGCGGTATACAGACCTTGCTTGATCACCGGAATACGCATGGCCTTGATGAACAGGTTGTAGTAAGCGTCTTTGATGTATTTGGCTGCGTCAGGGCTCGCGTCGGTAGCGACGACGACTTTCTTGACCGGAATCGCTTGATCGAAGTAAGTGTCCACGCCGTCCGCGACTCACTGAGGCATTCACGTTGTTGGCTTTCTTGTACTTTTCAATCACCGCTTCAGGTGCGTTCACAAGATATGCCGGAACCAGATTGGCAACATTGCGAACGTTGTCCATTTTGCCGTCGATCAGCAGCATTCCTGCGATGCGGCTCACATAGTCAAACGTTGAGGCGACATAGTTATTAAGGAATGTTGCGCCGCCGTCGATACCGATCACATAGGTGTAGCCGAAGCCGCCAAAGTATTCGGCGTCGGAATAAGACGTTGTGACTTTGTCGACGGTCTCCGAGGCCTTCTGGGAGAAGATGGCCGTCTGAAGGGCGTAATAGTATTTCTGATCGTTGGCGGTGAATCCGGTCTTGGGATCGGACGGCGTGACGAGCACGACGCTGCCGATTGCCTGATCGATGATCTTGATAAGTCCAAGATCTTTCAGATAAGCAAGCGCATCATCCTTGCTTGCGAACGATTTCTCACTGAACACCAGAATGTCAGTATTCAGCCGTGCCGCGGCGCGCCCGCCATATAAGTTGGCCGAGCGATAGACATAAGTAGTTCCCTTGGGATAGCCATCGAGAACGGGATGAGACTTGAACTTCCTTCCGTTATTGGTTTCAAGCGTAGCAACGGCCACGGGGCTGCTTACACGGGTCTCCTCAAGGGTTTCAAAGGTGGCTTTATTCCCCTGGCTTCCGGAATAGTTGAGTGCGACGGCGCTGGAAGGCAACAACATAGCCACCGTGAGCGCCATGATCAAAATCGACTGCTTACGAATCATGCGTCAATCTCCTTCTTTCCGGCACCTTGCCGGCAGTGTGGTGTCTTATTTCACATATTTGTTGTATTCGATCTCACCGGTCTTCTGGTCGCGCGAGAAGTGCTTCATGTAATCCCACGCAATGTTTGCATATTCGGGATACAGCGCGTGGATCAGGTCATGGACGTAGTTGAGCGCCACCATCGGCACGCCCTTGTTGTTGTTCAAGTACCACGTATTCGAAACGTACTCGTTGTTGAGTGTCTCCACCGTCCAGGAATCGCCCTTGAAGCCGGAGAGTTTGTAAGTGTCAAAGTCGAACTTAACCGGCGCTACGCCATTGAACCCCGACCAGCGCTTGACCTGATTCGCCAGATTGTCGTTGATTCGTCCAGTGGCCATCTGCAGCCGGCGCACGTCATAGGAAGAGGTAGAAAGAAAGATAGGTAACTCGACGCCATTGAACTTCGCAACCTCTGCGGCAGAGGGTTCAATGTTAGTGCCGGCAATTGGCGCGATTGCCGCAAACAGGCTTGGATCGTAATAACCGGCGGTGTAAGTCGCTCCGCCGCCCATGGAGTATCCAATTGCGTAAACGCGAGATGGATCGAGCGCGGGATAGGTCGCGAGCATATATTTGACGAGCGCCGCGAGAGCCGGGCCGCGAACATCGTTGGGAAGGTTCTGGAGCGGTAGGCGGATCATGCGGCTCTTCTCGCAGATAGCCTTGAGAATGGCCTGCCTAATCCACCAGACGGCGTAGGATATGAAGTGGTAGCCTCGTTGACGTCGTATTGATCCATCGCGTTGATGAGGCCGATGTTTCCCTCGGAGATGAGATCAGCGAGGGGAAGGCCTTGGTTCTGGTATTTCTTGGCGACGTTGACGACGAAGCGCAAATTGGACTTTACCAGCATATCCTTTGCGAACTTCTCGCCGCGAGCCGCGGCTCGCGCATATTTATCCTCGTCCTCGCGGAAAAAGGAGGGGAATCCTGTTGATTTCTTTCAAATACATCGAAAGGACATTCTCATCGCATGAGCTGGTGTCGTTCAAGCAAGCATTCTTATTTGCCATGGTAGCCTCCATGTGCACCTATCACGTAGCAATGCACATGCCAACCGAGGTTAACCACGTTCAACTTTTTCAAATATATCGTTATTCATTTTCCAAATAGAAATTAACTACATACAGTTACCTTCATTATATAGTGCAATCTATATTTTTATTTATTAGAGACTTCGCGAAGGATTCAATTTTAGTCTTAGCCTTGCATCAATCCTCTACGGAATGATTACGAGACTATTTCGTAGCGTATCATTTCCACACAACCTATGGCGAAGAACCCGGTAGTGTGTTGTAACTACTCACAAAAACGTTCTCGAGGGGTAGAAGTGCGGCCGCAGCACCGTATGTAGGGGAGCCCCGACCCGCAGCTGCATCTCTTCTCGCCGTCGAGTTTTGATACCGCGCGGAAATCCGCTTCGAGGATCCTTCCTCGCATGGCCGGATGCAACCCGAAAGAGGGAAACTCGATCTTGCGAGATTTGAATAGCGCCAGCTTTTCCGAGGACGACAAGCCGACGAGAGCATCTGAGCACGAAAACGTGCGCCACGCGTCCCCGATGAGCCGTGTCACGATGTCCTTCTCGGCATTGATTCGAACCGGCCCCCGGCTTTCGGCCGAGGTAGATGCATGCCTGGACCGAATAAAATGCGTAAAAATCGTCGAGCTCCGGACTCGATCGTCACCCATCCCGTAATCGTTGACCCGATTGACGTAAGCCAGCCTGGCCAGGCTTCTCGGCCTGAGCTTTTGCGCCGAGGCAAGGCTGCGGAGGGCGATCTCGGATCTGTCGAGACGCAATAGCGCGATAGCCAGCCAATACAGATTGCGCGAGAGCATGCCCGGGCGTGTCGCCGGACAAGCATCTACTGCCGTTCTCAGGCTGCGCACGGCCAAGTCTGGCCTATGCCGCGCAAGCTCGCGACGCCCCCTCTGAAAGTCGGCGTCGAGGCCAGCCTCGGAATTTCTCCGCATATTGATAAGATATAATCTAATCCCCGGAACTGGCAAGCTTATTGCTTCCGATGCTAAACATTGCGCGATATCAGAAGCACGAAAGACCTTGGCGAAACCGCATATTCGTCCTGGGACACGAGTGATGATCTCTTCTCCCGGCATCGAGCAAGTCCTCCGGCGAAGGCAGCGAGCTGTCGATGACGCGATACCAGCGGCGCGCCAAAGGCGCCGGCCCGATCTTGAAGACGGCCGATTCGTCCTTGGCGTTGAAAATCAGGTAAAAATCGTTGTCGTCGCGATCGGCCATTATATCGGCCTTGGATCCGTCGATCCGCGCCGCGATGCGGGCGTCGATCTTGGCCCAGTCCGGGCTCTGCCCTTGCTCGTCGAACCAGGTGATGTCGGGCGTCGCGTTGAAGTCGGCGTCCAGGCCCGTGAAGAACTCGCGGACGTCGAAAAGCCGGATGGCGCATTCGGAAGGCTATGAGGCCCGTGCGCGAACCGGAGCAGGCCCGGTGGTCTCCGCGCGAGCTCCCAATCGTACCAGCTGGTCTCGTTGTCCTGGCAATAGGCGTTATTGTTGCCATCCTGGGTCCGGCGGAACTCGTCGCCGCCCAGGAGCATCGGCGTGCCTATGGATAGGAGCAGGGTCGCGAGGAAATTTTTGGCCTGCCTGTTGCGCGTCGCCTCTAGGGCGGCGTTTCGGCTCGGACCCTCCTCGCCGTAGTTGTACGAATAGTTCTCGCTCGGACCCGTCGCGTTCCTCTTCTCCGTTGCGCTCGTTGTGCTTGCGGTCGTAGGTGACCAGGTCGTTGAGGGTAAATCCGTCGTGGGCGGTGATGAAGTTGATCGAGTGGAAGGGCTTTCGCCCGTCCCGCAGGTAAAGATCGCTCGAGCCGGTTATGCGCGTCGCGAGATTCCGGGCCGAGCCGCGGTCCCCCCGCCAGAAGCGGCGAACATCGTCGCGGTAGCGGTCGTTCCATTCGGCCCAGCGCCCGCCGGGGAACCAGCCCACCTGGTAGGCTCCTCCCGCGTCCCAAGCCTCGGCGATGATCTTCGTATGCCGGAGGATCGGATCCTCGGCGATGCCCTCGATGATGGGAGGGTTCTCGAGGAGATTCCCCGCCTGATCCCGCGCCCGAGTATGGAGCCGAGGTCAAAGCGGAACCCGTCGACGTGCATCTCGACCACCCAGTAATGGAGGCAGTCGCGGATGAGGGTCCGGACGACCGGGTGATTGCAATTGAGGGTATTGCCGCAGCCGGAGAAGTTCTTGTAGTGGCGCTTATCCTCGTCCAGCATGTAGTAGATGCGGTTGTCGAGGCCGCGAAAGCTTATGCTGGGCCCAAGCTCGTTCCCCTCGGCGGAATGATTGAATACGATATCCAAGTATCACTTCGATGCCCGCCCCGTGAAGGGCGCGCACCATCTCCTTGAATTCGGTCACCTGCCGGCCCACCGAGCGCCCGAAGAGGAATACAGACCCTTGGGAGCGAAAAAAGCCATCGTCGAATAGCCCCAATAGTTGGAGCAGCCGTTGCCCCGTCGTGGGGTCCTTCCTGGGGAATCTTCGTACAGGTCGAATTCCTGGACAGGGAGAAGCTCGAGGCTCGTGATCCCGAGGCTCCTTGAAATAAGGGATCGTCTCGGAGACGCCGAGGAAGCTGCCGGGATGCGTCCACTTCGCGCTCGGGTGCATGGTAAGGCCACGCACGTGGGTCTCGTAGATGACGCAATGGCGAAGGGGAAATTGAGGGGCCGATCGCCGGCCCAGTCGAAATCGTCGGCGACGACGACGCATTTGGGCATGAAGGCAGCGTCGTCCTTGTCCGAAAAGGAGAGGTCGAGTTCCGGCGAGTCGGGATCGTAGGACCTGGCCTCGGCGAGACCCCAATTGAAGTCACCGCTTATCGCCTTGGCGTAGGGATCTATAAGGGCCTTATGGCGGTTGAACCGATGGCCCTTGGCCGGCAAGTAGGGGCCCTCGGCGCGCCACAGATAGAGCTCGCCCGCCCCGATGCCGAGCACGAGGACGTGCCAGATGTCTCCCGTCCGATTGAGGCGGGGATCGAGTCGGTACTCGAAGGAGGGCGCCCCTCCCGCGACGATGCGAATATGCAGAGAGTCATCGATTCCGCGTCCCGGGAGAAGATCGGCGAAGTTGACTCCCTCCGCCTCTATCTGGCACCCAGGACCATGGGGCTGCCTGGGCTGACCGCTAGCATGCTTGAGCGCACTCGAAGAGAATACTGAGCTACATCGCCATCCCGCCGTCCACCTTGATACTTCGCCCGTCACGTAGAGGGAAAGGTCGGAGCAGAGGAAGAGGGCGGCCGCCGCGACGTCCGCGCCCGTACCGGTGCGGCCAAGAGGAATCGCTGTCCTCATCTTCTCCTTGACGTCCGCGGAAATCTTCTCGGTCATGGCCGTCTCGATGAAGCCCGGAGCGAGGGCATTGACGCGAACGCCGCGAGAGCCCACTTCCTTGGCCAAGCTCTTCGTAAACCCAATGAGCCCGGCCTTCGAAGACGAGTAATTGGTCTGGCCGCCATTGCCCGTCATGCCGACGACGCTCGAGACGTTGACGATGCTCCCCGAACGCCGCTTGATCATGTGTCGGGCGACTGCGCGCGAGACCAGGAACGCGCTCGTCAGGTTCGTGCGCATGACCGTTTCCCAATCCTCGAGGCTCATCCGGAATACCAGGCCGTCGCGCGTGACGCCGGCGTTGTTCACGAGGGCGTCGACCGAGCCCGTCTCGGCGACGATGGCCTCGACCGCGGCGCTCACTTTGGCTTCGTCCGCGACGTCGCACTCCAGCCACTTCACGGAGCCGCCGCCCGCAGCGGCCGCGCTCGCGAGGGCCGCAGGATCCTCGGCTTCGCTACGGGACAGATAGAAGACTTTCGCTCCCTCGGTGGCGAAGCGTTCGACGATGGCTCGCCCGATGCCCTTGGAGCCGCCGGTCACAATACACGTCTTGTCCGAGAGGAGTTTCGACATCACGTCCTTCCTTCAAATTAGAGAGTCACTGCCGCGACTAAGTCGAGGGTGCCGAATGGATAGCAGGGGATATCGCCGCCGATGGCTTTCCAGAGTCCGCCGAGCACCGTGCCCGGGCCCGTCTCGGCGCAGAACGACGGCTTTTCCGAAAGAATGGCCGTCTCTTCATCGATCCAGCGGACGGGGCTGACGATTTGGGCTACCGCGAGGGTCTTCGCCTCTGCGCCGCTCGTGATTCGCTTTCCGGTGACGTTGGAAAAAAGGGCGATCGCGGGGTCCTTGAAAGCGACTCCGGAAACGGCTTCGGCGAAGCCATCCCGGGCATAGGCCATGATCGGGGAATGGAAAGCCCCGGAAACCTTGAGCCGGATGGCGCGCTTGGCGCCTGCCGCCTTTACCGCGACTTCGGCCGCTGCGACATCTGCCTCTGTTCCGGAAATGACGGACTGGGTCGGGCTGTTGTAGTTGGCCACCCACACGCTTCTTCAGTCCCGCCTTCTCTATAGCCGCCTCGATCGCGTCGGGGGCCAGGGAAAGCACGGCGCTCATGGTCGATCCGCCCGAGCGCTTGCCCGCCTCGTCCATGAGCCTGCCGCGCTCGGCCACCAGGCGAAACATGTCTTCGTAGGCAACGACCCCCGCCTCGGCCAATGCCGGCCACTCGCCTACCGAGAAGCCCGCACAGCCGTCCGGCTGAACGCCATGCTCGCGCCCACAGGTCGCCGCCGCGACGCCCGCCAAGGCTACCGCAATCTGCGTATTGCGCGTCTGCTTGAGATCGTCCTCGGTTCCTTCGAATATCAGCTTCTTGAGGTCGATGCCCGAAGCATCGGAGGCTAGGACAAAGAGATCGCGTACTGCCTTGCTCGTCTCGTAGAAATCCCGCGCCATGCCGGGATACTGGGCCCCTTGGCCGGGGAACAGGAAACAGGTCTTCATGCGGACCTCCTCGGTAGCACCAATATTTACAAAATCTCAGGTTTTGTAAAGGTGCTCCCGCGATGCGGAGCTCGCGCTATACTGGCGCCATGGCCTCGGAGACGACTATCAGGATTCGCGAAATCATCGCCAGGATTCCGCGAGGCAAGGTCCTGAGCTACGGATCGGCCGCCGCTCTCGCCGGCCTGCCCAACGGGGCGCGGCAGGTCGTTCGCGTCCTGCATTCGAGCGCGGAGAGCTCGGGACTCCCCTGGCACCGCCTGCTCCGGAAAGACGGCAGCATCGCCTTGCCGATTGGCGGAGGCTTCGAGCTCCAAAAGGAGCTTCTAAAGTCGGAAGGGGTGCCTGTCTCTCCTGCCGGCCGGGTCGACATGTCGCGTTATGGATGGCGCGGCGACTAATCTTGCCGGGTCAGCGCCCTGAGGCCGTACGAGACGAATCCAAGGGCCGTAAGGCTCGCCGCGAACTCGGAGGGCAGAAGGGCCGAATCCATCGTGACAAGATTGAGGCCTTCCGCCTCGAAAGCTCTGGTGAGCGTGCCCAGCAAGGCCGTCGCCAGGCCCATGCGCCTGAACTCCCGCTGGACCCTGAGGAAGACGATCCTTCCGAAGCCCCGATCCTCGACGACTGTCCGAAGGCCGAGCGCGCAGCCGAGCGCCCCGCCTTCGCCGTCGTCCGCGACCGCGCACAGCGCGTCGGCGGCGCCCGATATGTCCGACCGGAGCTTGCGGATCTCGAAGGCGGCTACCGGACCCGGCAGGTACTCGACACTTTCCTCCTCGGCGTCGCTTACCAGCGGTTCGAGGAGAACTCGGGACTCGTCGAGGCGCAGTATTCTGATGTCGAGGTCGCTCTGCAGAAGCTCGTCGACGTCCTCGGGCTCGGGCCCAAGGCGCTCGAGGCCTCTGGCTTCGCGCAGGTCGTCATACCAATTGGCGATGGTCTGGCGCATGGCCTTGATCTTGAAATCGCGGAAGGCCCGCTCCAGGTCCTGATGCTCGGCGAGGACCGCCTTGAAGGCTTTAAAGACTCCGCGGCCCCGCGCGAGGGCAGCGGACAGCTCACGCCTGGCCGAAGGCTGCCGCACCAAGGATATGAACTCTTCCATGAGCCTGAACCCGTCGCGAGAGGACCAGGTCGGCGCCTGGGCGTAGCGCTCGCCCGAGAGCCCCTCGGCCGGCAAGATTTCGCCGCTCTCGAGGTCGACCACTGTCGCGTGCTCCTGATCCTCCATGGCGAAGACGATCTGCTCCAGCATCTTCTCGCTCAACTCGAACACCCCAGCCCCCTCGCTGGGGCATTATACGCTATACTCGCCCCATGCCGCACTGCATCGTCCCCGCCGCCGAGGCTATCTTGGATCACGAGTACCCCGTCCTCGACAAAGGTTTCGTCAGGCTCGTCGACTACCTCGGTGGAGACGAGCGCATCGTCCAGGCCGCCCGCGTCTCCTACGGCGCCGGCACGAAATCCTATCGCGAGGACGCGGCTCTGATAGACCACCTCTTGCGGATGGAGCATACCTCGCCCTTCGAGCAGGTGATCCTGAGCTTTCACGTCAAGCTCCCGATCTTCGTCGCGCGACAGTGGATCCGGCACCGAACCGCCCGCGTCAACGAGATCTCGGGGCGCTACTCGGTTATGAAAGACGACTTTTACCTGCCCGCTCCAGGTGACATCTCCGCCCAGAGCGAGGACAACAAGCAAGGCAGGGCGCCCGGCCCCGTCCCAGAAGAGCTGGCGACCTCGACCAGGGCGCGGCTGGAAGCAGGCCAGCGCGCCGCCTACAAGGAGTATTCGAGCCTCGTGGACGCCGGCCTCGCCCGCGAGCTGGCTCGGATCGACCTTCCCTTGAGCCTATATACCGAATGGTATTGGCAGATCGACCTGCACAACCTGTTCCGATTCCTTCAGCTGAGGCTCGATGCGCATGCCCAGCTCGAGATCCGCGCATATGCGGCCGTCCTCCTGGACATCGCGCGCGCCGTCGCTCCCGCCGCTTCGGCCAGCTTCGAAAACCACGTCCTTGGCGGCGCGCGCTTCTCGGCCGAGGAGCTCGCCGAACTCAGGCGACGCCTGGCCGCGACGGCCGGCTCGGCGGAGGGCCTTTCGGGCAAGAAGCTCGCGCGCTTCGAGGAAAAGCTGCGCTCGGGCAGGCAGACATGATCGCGAGGCTTTCTTCGAGCTCTACGGCGCGGCCCTCGCTCTGACGAAATTTCCTCTGGACCTCGTCGAGCTGGAAAAGATCAGGCTTGCCTATGAGCGACCTTGAGCTTCTGGTCGCCGAGCTCCGAAAAAATCTCGAAGTCCTGGATCGGATCGGGGCCTTCCTCGAAAAAGCGATCAAAAGCGGCTAGACGCGCAGGTATTCCTTCTCGCCGACGCCGTACAGGAGCTCGGCGGGAATCTTGTCGCCCTCGCCGTTGCTGATGAAGCCCCGGAAGCTTCCCAATGGGCCGCTGTAGTCGCTCTCGATGAAGCCGAGATTGAAGCGCAGATCGTTCACGAGCTCCGGGATGAAGACGAGGTCGACCATCCCCTCGGTATCCTGGATGATCCATTCTCCCGTGCTCCCCTGCGGCCTCGTGACCTTGACCGGCGGAAGCGGCCAGATCTTGTTGTTTATCCACAGGCAATTCTCGTTGAAGCGCGCCTGGTCGCGTACTTGGTTGTCCGTGAGGTTGAACCCCACTCGCCGACCTTTGGCGTCGGCTCCGAAGCCGGTGACCCAGTCGTAGCGCAGGCGATACGGGTAGTAGCCTTTATGGTCGTCGATAATGCCCATGGAGGAATGCCCCTCGAAGCGGTGGCTTTCGCCGCCGACGGAGAACTCGCCCTCCATCGGCATGAGGATCTTGGTCGAGTACATCGCCCGATTGAGGCCGAGCGGGAGACACACCACGCTCGGCGAAGCAACCTTGGGCCCGCAGGAGAAGCGGAAGCGGCCCGAGAACCGTCGCCCGGGCGAGCGCGCGCCACGCACGACGGTCACCTGTATCGATCCAGTATCGTATTCGCAGGCCGATTCGAGGAGGGTTCGAGCGCCGCGGTAATAGACGTGCGAGCCGCTCAGGGACTCGGAGAAATGGAAGATGCTGCCGGGGAGGAAGCGGCGTATCAGATAACGTTTTTTGCGCTCGCGATCGTAGGCGATGAAAAGGACAAGGCTGCAGACTTTGGCGTTGTAAAGAGTCGCGAAAAAGAACCAGCGCTTGTCGCCGAACTGATAGGCCTGCCATTCCTTGAGCCGCCAATTTTTCAGCATGCGCGGGACCGGGTAGTGGAATGGGTGGGAGACGTCGAGCATGTTGGCGCGGCGGAAGGGAGTCCCGTAGCGGCCCAGGGCGAAGGAACCCTTTTCCACGGCCGACTCGGGAGATGGCCCGAAGCCGCGCGACTTCAACTTCCGCTCCCTGAGCGGACTCTACGGTCGTAGAGCAGATACAGGGCGTGGGTGCCCTTGTCGCCGAAGCCCTCGTCCTGCATCGATTCGAAGAGCTTCTCGGCGAGCGACAGGAGGGGCAGGTCGAGCTTCATCGCCTTGGCGGAATCGAGCGCGATCCGCAGGTCCTTCAAGAAATGCTTGACGTAGAACCCGGGCTCGAAATCGCCGTCGAGCATCCTGGGCACCATGTTGTTGAGCTGCCAGCTTCCCGCGGAGCCCGAACCGATGCTGGACAGCACGGTCCGCGGATCGAGCCCCGCACCCTTGGCGTACATGATGGCCTCGACCGCTCCGGCCAGACTGCCCGCAATCGCGATCTGGTTGGCCATCTTGGTGTGCTGCCCCGAGCCCGGCCCGCCCTGCAGCACGATCGTTGCTCCAAGGAGCTTCAGCAGGGGCTCCACCGCATCGAAATCGGCCTTTTCGCCGCCGACCATGATGGTGAGCGTGCCCTTTCGAGCGCCGACATCGCCGCCCGACACGGGCGCGTCGAGGGCGGACAAGCCTTTCACCCGCGCAGCCGCTGCGATACGCGCCGCCAGGTCAGGCCGCGAAGTGGTGAAGTCCACCAAATATGACCCGGCGGCCGCGTTCTCGATAATGCCCTTCGGGCCGAAGTAGATGCTCTCGACGTCGGCCGGGTAGCCGACCATCGTAAAAATGACCTTGCAATTCCGGGCCAGGAGTCCAGAACTGTCTTCCCAGATAGCGCCCGAGTCGATGAGGACTTGGGCCTTTTCTTTAGTTCGCGTATGCGCATGGACTTTATAGCCGGTCTTGAGCAGGTGAGCTGCCATGCTCGATCCCATTACTCCTATACCGATGAACCCGATGTTGTCTTTGGCGGGATCCATTTCCCCTCCCTGGGCAAATCCTCCTAATTTTACTCTGCTATTCTACCGAGGACAACCCGTGGTAAGCTTTAGTATGCGTGGCCTTATCCCTTGCGTACTCGCATTCTGGTGTACGACCCTAGCCGCGCAGGGAGCCTCCGCAGGCGAATCCGCCGCGCCGCGCGCGAGGGTCGAGTATGGCGCCGGATTTTCGATAGACTATGAACCGGGCTATAAGATCGTGAGCGTTCAATCGCCCTGGCCGGGGGCTACTGCAGGCTTAACTTACGTTTTGTACAAGCGCGGCGATCCGAGGCCGACGGGCATTCGCGCCGACGGGTTCTTCGAGACGCCCGCGCGCCGCGTGGTGACGTTTTCGACGACCTATATCCCTCAGATCGTCGCTCTCGGCGAAGCCGACACGATAGCGGGCGTGGACAACGCGGCGTTGGTGAACTCGCCCGACGTGCGCACGCGGATTGCCTCAGGGCTCATTGCCGAGACGACTAGGAATTCCATTCCGAACATGGAGCTGATGATCTCCCTTTCGCCCGACGTCGTCTTTGCCTACGGAATGGGCAATGAATGGGACGTGCAATCGAAAATGGAGGAAGCGGGACTGCGAGTCGTTATCGACGGCGATTGGAACGAAGCCGATCCCCTGGCCAGGGCCGAATGGATGAAGTTCATCGCCGCCTTTTACGACAAAGAGGAACTGGCGACGACCTATATCGACAAGGTTGCCAAGGAATACGCGCGCGTACGGGCCCTCGCATCATCCGCCGCAGAGAGGCCGCGCGTGCTCGTCAACGGCCCGTACCAAGGCTTATGGACCGTTTCGGGCGGCAAGAGCTTCATGGCGCGCCTTCTTTCCGATGCGGGAGCGCGATACCTCTGGGCCGATGACCCGGGTAGGGGCGGGCTCACGCTCTCCATCGAGGCGGTCTACGCGCGCGCCCTCAAGGCCGATATCTGGCTCAATCCGGCCAACGGGGTGAAATCCGCAGCCGACCTCGCCGATCTCGACCCTCGCCTCGCCTCGCTTCCAGTCGTGGCCGCAGGCGGCATTTGGAACGACAACCTGCGCCTCAGCCCCGGAGGAGGCAACGATTACTTCGAATCGGCGGCCATGCGCCCCGACCTGGTCCTTATCGACCTCGTCAAGATATTCCACCCGGCCCTCCTCCAGGACAGGCCCTTTTCTTACTACAGAAAAATCGAGCGATGAATGAGCGCACGTCGACGCCCCTACTCCTGGCCGTGCTTGGGATCGCGGTATTCCTGCTCTTCGTGGCCGATCTCGCCTTTGGTTCCGTACGCATTCCGCTAGCGGGCGTCATCGACGCGCTGACGGGTAGAAGCGTCGATCCTGCCTGGTCGAGCATCGTGCGAGTGTTCCGCCTGCCAAAGGCGCTCACGGCCGTGGCGGCCGGAGCTGCCCTCGCGGTCTCGGGGCTCATACTCCAGACGATATTCCGCAATCCTCTGGCGGGGCCCGACTCGCTCGGCATCGGAGCTGGAGCGGGCGTAGGAGTCGCCCTCGTCATCCTCGTCGCAAGCTCCGCGGCGGGCAGGGCGGAGGGATCGGCGCTTCTGACGGGCCTCGGACTCGCGGGCTACGCCCTATTGTCCATCGCGGCCAGCGCGGGGGCCTTCCTCATCCTCCTCGTAATACTCCTTTTCGCGAGGCGCGTCGAGAACGGCGTTACCCTTCTCATCGTCGGCCTCCTCGTCGGCTACATGGCGGGCAGCCTCGTGTCCCTCTTGGTGTATTTCGGCACGCCGCAAAAGGTACAGGTATACCTGGGCTGGACGTACGGCTCTTTCGCTTCGGTCACTGCCAGTCAGCTCCCGGTGCTCTACGCGGCTGTGGCGCTCGGGTTCGCGCTCACTGCACGGGCGTCGAAGCCGCTCAACGCGCTGCTCATGGGCGAGCGTTTCGCGGAGACTCTGGGAATCCGGGCCAAGGGCGCACGGACGCGTGCCCTTCTCGCCGCGGCTCTCTTGGCAGGGGCCGTCACCGCTTTTTGCGGTCCAATCGCATTCCTGGGCATAGCCGCTCCGCAAGCCGCCAGAAAGGCGCTCCGCTCGAGCGACCACGCCATCCTGATACCGAGCGCGGCCCTGCTGGGGTCAGTCTTCGCCCTCGCCGCCGATATCGCTTCCCAAGCGCCCGGCAACGGCGCGGCCCTTCCGATCAATCCGCTCCTGGCCCTCATTGGCGCCCCCATAATCTTGAGCCTCTTCCTGCGTGGCTCGCGGGAGGAAGGAGGCTCGAGATGACGGGAGCGCCCGTCTCCACCGCCTGCCTGACGGCCAGAGGCCTTGCCATCGGCTGGCATGCCCGTGCTGGGCTACCGCTCGCTCGAGGCATCGATGTGGAGCTCGACCTGGGCGATTTCGCTGCCCTTATCGGCCCCAACGGCTCGGGCAAGTCCACCCTGCTTCGGACGCTCGGGGGGCTTCAGGCGCCGTTGGGCGGCGAAGTCGCCCTCGGGGGAAAAGACTTGCGGCGGTTCACCGTAGAAGAGCGTTCGAGGCAGGCGGCCTGCGTGTTCACCGATCGGTTCGACTCGGGTTACTTTACCGTTTTCGATATCGTGGCATTTGGACGCTATCCCTACACGGACGCGCGCAACCGCCTGAGCCCAGCCGACCTGGCCGCGGTCGACGGGGCCATCCGCGCGGTCGGTCTCGGAAAGCTAGTCGGCCGACGCCTATCCGAGCTTTCCGACGGAGAGAAGCAAAAAGCCCTCATCGCCAGAGCTATCGCGCAGGATTGCCCACTTCTGATCCTCGACGAGCCCACTGCCTTTCTCGACGCGCCAGCGCGTGCCGAGGTCTTCCATATACTTCGGGACCTCGCGCGCGCGTCGCGCAAGGCTGTCGTCCTCTCGACCCACGACATAGACCATGCCTTGCGCTACGCCGATCGGATTTGGCTGATGGACCGGGAGCATTCCTTCAAGGCCGGCGCTCCCGAGGATCTCGCCACTTCGGGAGATATAGGACAGGCCTTCGATGGCGAAACCTTCCGCTTCGATGCGGCATCGGGAGCTTTCCGCTCCATCGAGGCCGAGGCGCCCTATGCCATCGCCTTCGAAGGCGGAGCGGGCGCCTCCCTCGCCTGGGCGATGCGTCTCGCGGAACGGCTCGGGCTCGTCGTCGCGGAGCGTGACCAGGCGCTCGAAACCATCGCCAGCGTCGCGATCGCCGAAAAACCAGACGGACCGACCTTCACTATCCATGCCGGCGAATCCAGGATACCCGATCGCGTAGCCGCGAGCTATGCCGAACTGGCGCGCCTCCTGGCCGATCTCGTGGCGGCGCGAACGACGAGATAAGCGGGGATCAGGACTATCATGGCCGCGGCGGCGACCAGGTATGCATCGGCCGCGTTCGCATAGACGTAGCCTCGGATCGCCGGTCGGTAGATTCCGAAGTAGTCGATCACCGTAAAAGGCGGGAGCACCAGCGACACGCAGTTCCCGACCGTGCCGGCGAGGAATATCAAGGACAATATCTCGTAGTAGCGCCTCGAGACGGTTACGTATAGGACGATGGCGACGGCCAGCGGGCCCAGGGCGCGGAGAAGCCCTCGGAGATATGGCGAGAACGAGACGCTGATGGAATCGTGAAGCGAGAGGGCGGCTGTTGCCGCGGCCAGGTAGAGTGCAGCGGCCGCCGCGGTCTTGATCCAGACCCGTATCTCGACCCGGTGCCAAAGATAAATCGCGAGGGCGAGCACGAGGAAGGCGACGAGGATGCAAGCAACAAAGGCATCGTTCGTCGAGATGCCGTACTCCGCTAGGAGCCTCGTCTGATCGAAGCCGAAGCCCGACCTGTTCTCGACATAGCCTAATCGAATCAACCCCTCGCCGACAGCCTTGCCGATGGCGGGCGAAGATCGATGCCGCAGGAAGGCCCAGGCGCCGGCTTTAAGAAACGCGTCGATCAGCACGAGCGCGACGAGCGCCGCGTGCCTGCTTTTCGCCACCGCCGAAACCCCGCGCCGAAGGCGCGGCCGGCTCAACCCGGCGGCCATGAGAGGGCGCGGCCGCCCAGGACATGGAGGTGGACGTGGTCCACGGTCTGCCCCCCGTCGTCCTTGCAGTTGAAGACGAATCGCGCGCCCTTTTCGGCGCAGCCCAGCTCCTTCGCCAGGCCCTGAGCCTTGAAGACCAGGCGCCCGACGAGGGGGCCGTCCTCGGGCCCGAGCTCCATGAGATTCGCTATGTGCTTCTTTGGAACGACCAGGAAGTGCACCGGAGCCTGCGGCCGCAGGTCGTGGAAGGCCAGGAACTCCTCGTCCTCGTAGACCTTGCGGGAAGGGATTTCTCCGCCAATAATCTTGCAGAAGATGCAGTCTTGCATGCCGTATTGTACAGTATGAAGGCGACCTTCGTCTCCTTACCGACCTGTCGAGAACCTGCTGGCGGCTCTTATCTTCGCGCGCGTAGAGAGAAGATACTTGACGAAGTATATACACGTGTGCATATTAATAAAAGGAGGTACTCAAAGTGCTTAGTTCTAAGGTTTTTACCAGCGGGAACAGTCAAGCAATACGTCTCCCGAAAGAATATCAGGTTAAAGATAAAGAGTTATATATTAAAAAAGTGGGAAGTACGATAATTCTTTTTCCAATGAAAAATCCATGGGAAGCGTTTGAAAGAAGCTTAACCGAATTTACAGATGATTTTATGGCTAATGGAAGGAATCAACCGGAAATGCAGGAAAGAGAAGGATTGTAAATGTATTTACTAGATTCCAATATTTGTATTTATATCATCAACAAAAATCCAAAAAAAGTAGTCGAGAGAATAAAAAAACTAAAACCAGAACAAGTAAAGTTATCAGCAATATCTGTTGGTGAACTAGAATATGGTGTATCAAAAAGCACTTACAGGGTAAAGAATAGAGATGCCCTTTTAGATTTTGTTTCGGCATTTGACATTGAACCTTTCAACGATGTGGACGCAGAGATTTTTGGATTAATACGCGCTACTTTAGAAAAACGTGGGCAATTAATTGGACCATATGATTTGCAAATAGCAGCTCAGGCAATTACACGAGATTTGATTTTGGTAACAAATAACATGAATGAGTTTTCGAGGATAAAGGAACTGAAACTAGAGAATTGGGTATGAAAATTCGCCCAACACCCGTTTCAACCTCAACCGGATGGTCGTGGGCTGGCCCATACGGACCGATATGACCGCGACCATCGCCATCGACGCGCGCCACCGACCGCAAGAAGGTCAGGATGGCAATGTTCGAATACATTGAAGCGTATAACTAAGTATCCACGGAAACGGGGCAAGTCCACTGGAGGAGGCTTAACCTAATGTCCACTAAAACAGGTAAGGTCCACTTGAAGCCGTGGCGCCTAACATCAGCGTTATACGAACTGCGGGCGCCGAGTCCCTGCTTTTGGGGATGCGTCGGCGAGGAAGCCTTCGGAAGTCTGTTGAAATCTCCAATCTGAAAGATATTCAGGCTGAGTTCAGAATGTTTTCAGTCTGAATATGAATCGTTTTGAGCTGAGATCAAAACTTTCCAGGCTCGGTTCAAGAGTTTTTAAGCAAGGGTTGAAGCCATCTTTCGGCTGGAAATGACTGTCGCGAAAGCCTCGCTTGACATGATAGAAGGCGTCCCGACAGTATTCCGCTCGCAGTGAACGAAAGCTCCGCTTCTTTCGCAGCGCCACCTACCATTGTCGCCGCGATCCTCGCAAGCCGCTACGGAAAGTACGCCGACGAGAGCTCTGGGCCGGTCCTCGACCAGCTCGTCTGGTTCCTCTTGAGCACCCGGACGACCGTCGAGAACTGCGAAGCGGCCTATTCAGCCCTCCGCGCGGCTTATCCTGACTGGGAGACGGTCGCCGAAGCCCCGCCCGAGTACCTCGGCGAGCGCCTGAGGCCCGCCGGCCTCTTCCGCACGAGGGCGGCCAACCTGAAGGCCTCGCTCGCGATCATCCGCGGGCGCTTCGGCTCGGCGAGCCTCGAGGGCCTGCGGTCCTGGAGTGACGAGGACTGCGAGTCCCACCTGCGCTCCCTGCCGGGCGTCGGCCTCAAGGTGGCGCGCTGCGTCCTTTCCTTCGGCCTCGGGCGCAGGCGCTTCGCCGTCGACGCCCACATCTGGCGGGTGACCCGCCGCCTGGGGTGGCACTCCTTGGCAGGTGAAGCTCCGAGCGAGGCCGGAGCCGACGCGATACAGGCCATCGCGCTGGCCGTGGCCGACCCTTTGTCGCTCCACGTCAACCTCATCCGCCTCGGCAGGGAGTTTTGCCCCGCAGGAGAACCGAAATGCGTTGGCTGTCCGCTGGCCCTCCCCTGCCCTAAAGCCGGCGTCTCGGCGCCTTAAACCCGGACAATCAAACGAAGCTGAAAAGGGGCCGCCCTAGCGGGCGGCCCCTTCAAAGAACGATCCGCGGTCTCACTTCTTGATGCTATAGAACGCCTTGCGGCCAGCGTACTCGGCGATGCCCTCCATCTCGTCCTCGATGCGCATGAGCTGGTTGTACTTGCAGATCCGGTCTGTGCGCGACATCGAGCCAGTCTTGATCTGCCCGGTCTCGCGGGCGACGACGAGGTCGGCGATGAAGCTGTCCTCGGTCTCGCCGGACCGGTGGGAGACGACGGCGGTGTAGTTGGCCTTCTTGGCCATGTCGATCGTCTCGATGGTCTCGGTGACGGTGCCGATCTGGTTGAGCTTGATGAGGATGGAGTTGCAGGCGCCCATCGCGATGCCTTTCTCGAGGCGCTTGGTGTTGGTGACGAAGAGGTCGTCGCCCATGATCTGGATCTTGCCGCCCAGAGCCTTCGTGAACTTGACGTAGCCCTCCCAATCGTCCTGGGAGAGACCGTCTTCGATGGAGACGATGGGATACTTGGCGACCCACTTGGTATAGAGCTCGATCATCTCGTCGGAAGTGAAGAGCTTGCCGGGGTTCGACTTCCAGAATTTATAGCCCTTGCGATCGCCCTCGTCGAAAAGCTCGCTCGCGGCGGGGTCCAGGGCGATGCCGATGTCGTCGCCGGGCTTGAAACCGGCCTTCTCGATGGCCCTCATGATGTAGTCGAGGGCTTCCTCGTTGCCGATGTTGGGGGCGAAGCCGCCTTCGTCGCCGACGCCGGTGTTGTGGCCGTCCTCCTTGAGAATCGCCTTGAGGTTGTGGAAAACCTCCGCGTTCATGCGCACGGCCTCGCGGATGGACTCGGCGCCCAGCGGCATGACCATGAATTCCTGGAAGTCGACCTTGTTGTCGGAGTGCTTGCCGCCGTTGATGATGTTCGCCATCGGCACGGGAAGAAGAGTCGTGTGCGGGCCGCCCGAGATACTTGTAGAGGGGGACGCCGAGGAAGTCCGCGGCGGCGCGAGCGACGGCCATCGACACGCCGAGAATGGCGTTGGCGCCGAGCTTGGCCTTGTTCTCGGTCCCGTCGAGGTCGATCATCGTACGATCGATGTCCACCTGCTCGAGGGCGTCGAGGCCGCAGATCTCCGAGGCGATAGCCGTGTTGACATTCTCGACGGCCTTGAGAACGCCTTTGCCGAGGTAGCGCTTCTTGTCGCCGTCGCGAAGCTCGACGGCCTCGTAATCGCCGGTGCTGGCCCCGGAGGGTACGGCGGCCCGGCCCAGAGTGCCGTCCTCGAGGACGACGTCGACTTCGACGGTGGGATTGCCGCGGGAATCGAGAATCTCGCGCGCCTCGACGTATTCGATAATGCTCATAATTCTCTCCTCGCATATCGGGATGGGGAATGATAAAACACTATCGGCGCGGCAGGTCGGAGTCAAGGGATGCGCCTGCCTCGGGGCCGGCCTGGCGGCACCGTTCAGCGAGCCAGGACATCCAGGATGCGCTCGAGGTCCTCGAGCGAGTAGTATTCGATCGCGATCGTACCTTTCTTGCCGTCGCCTTTGACGCTCACTTTTGTACCCAGCGCTTCGATCAGCCGCTCTTCGACTGCCTGGATCTCCGGCTCTTTGGGCTTCTGGGGGCGCGGACTCGCCTTATGGGCGCCGCTGCTCGGGCTATTTAGGTCCTGGGCCGCGGCCTCCGTCTCGCGAACGGAAATGCCTTCGGATACGATGCGGGCGAACAGCAGGTCGCGCCTGGCGGGGTCGACCACCTGGAGCAGGGCCTTCGCATGCCCCGCGCTCAGTGAGCCCGAGCGAAGGGCGGCGAGGACGGATTCCGGCAGCTTTAGGATACGAAGGCTGTTGGCGACGGCGCTGCGGCTCTTGCCGACGACATCGGCCACTTCTTCCTGGGAACGGCCGCCCATCGCCATGAGCGCGCGATACGCTTCTGCTTCCTCCACCGGATTGAGGTCCTCGCGCTGGACGTTCTCGATCAGAGCCGTCTCGAGGCGCCTCTCCGGAGTGAACGAGCGGACAATGACGGGCACCTCGGAGAGGCCGGCGATCGCCGCGGCTCGGAAGCGCCGCTCCCCGGCTACGATGAGGTAACTGCCGTCTCCGGCTTCCTCGACGAGGATCGGCTGGATTAGTCCGTGGGTCTTCAGGGAGCTCGCGAGCTCCGCGAGGGATTCCTCGGGGAAGCTCCTCCTAGGCTGCTCGGGATTGGGCTTCAGTTGCGCCAAGGAAAGGCTGCGAACGCCCTCGCCGGGAAGGGGAATGTCGATATCGGTCTCCGGGATGAGAGCGCCCAGTCCCTTCCCAAGGCCGAATTGCTTAGCCATTGGCCTTCCCCTCGAGAGCCCGAACCGCGGTGGCCGGCGGGCGCGCGATGAGTTCCTTGGCGAGAGCCTCGTAGCTCTTCGCGCCGATGCAGCTCGGGTCGTACAGACAGATCGGCTCGCCATGCGACGGAGCCTCGGAAAGGCGGACGTTGCGGGGCACGATAGTGCGGAATACCTTGTCCTTGAAAAACTCGGTAACCTGCTGGACCACGTCCTGGGCGAGCTTCGTCCTCGAGTCGTACATCGTGAACAGGATTCCACAAACCTTGAGCGCGGTGTTCATACCTTTCTGGACGAGACTGACGGTCTGGAGGATGAGGGACAGGCCCTCGAGCGCGAAATACTCGCACTGGAGCGGCACAAGGACCTCATCGGCGGCGACAAGCCCGTTGAGGGTGAGTATGCCGAGCGAAGGCGGGCAGTCGATGAGGATGAAGTCGTATTCTCGTTCCACGGTCTCCAGGGCGCGATTGAGGTACTCGTTGCGGTCGGGCTTGTCGACGAGCTCGACGGTCGCCCCGGAAAGGTCGATGGAGGAGGGCGCAAGGTCGAGCCACTCGACCTTTGTGGAGCGGATGATCTCCTTGAGCGTCGCTTGCCCCGAAATGACGTTATAGACGTTCTGCCCGCCCGGCTTAAGCCCGAGTCCGCTCGTGAGGTTGGCTTGGGGGTCGAAGTCGACGAGGAGAGTCCGTTTCCCTTCGAGGGCGAGATAGGCGCCGATGTTGATGGCGCTCGTGGTCTTGCCTACGCCGCCTTTTTGATTTACGAAGACGATGATACGCGCCATGCCGCCTCTCCGCGCTTTGAGTTTGGGGAGTGTAGCATATCCGAGTCCAGCATCCAAGCGATTCGGCGCCGCCCTTGACCCAAGTGCTCTCGTCTGGCTACATTGTGGTACCTAAGGAGATCCCATGCTCAACGAGAAAGTCCTCCGCGCGATCCAGGAAGTCAGGCCGTCGCTACAGGCCGACGGAGGCGATATTGAGCTCGTTTCCGTGAGCGACGACGGGATAGTCAACGTCAAGCTCACTGGGGCATGCGGAACCTGCCCCATGTCCACGATGACCTTGAAGATGGGAGTTGAGAACTACCTGAAGAAGACCGTCCCTGAGGTCAAGGAAGTCGTCCAAGTCTAAAGTCCGCGGCCTCTAGTTCACTCCGTCGTCGCAAGCCTCGTCGGGCGTTTCGAAGCGTAGGGCCTCGGCCGCGTGGGGCGAGGTGCACGGCTCGAGATCGTCGTCTTTCTGCTCTTCTTGCTTCGGATTGGCCTCTTTGCTCGCCTTTTCCCGATCTTTGACGCTTTGGCTGTCCGCTTTCATAGGATCCTCCATCGGGGCCGCTTTCATCCCCCCGCTAACAGGAAGGTACTAACGCTGATGCCAGGTCGAAAAGGAAGCCGCTAGCGATATTGCTTCCCGAGGCGCGAAATCGTGGCCGCCATATCGGCCAGCCCGATCTGTTGCCCGACGTGGCCCAACTCGAAGGCGACCTTGGGCATTCCGTAAACGATGCACGATGCCTCGTCCTGCCCGAGAGTCAGGCCGCCCTCTCGATAGATCAAGCCGAGCTCGCGCGCGCCGTCCCGCCCCATGCCGGTCATGATTATTCCCATCGCTCTATTGCCGTAGATTTTGGCGACGCTTTCGAAGAGCACGCTTGCGCTCGGTCTGTGGCCGTTCTCGGGCGGAGCATCGGAGAGCCGCGCCACCGCCCCGAGCGGCCGCTTCTCGACGATGATGTGCTTGTCGCCCGGGGCGATAAGCACCCGGCCAGGCCGGAGGATATCCCCGTCGGCGGCTTCTTTGACGTCGAGCGGGCAGATCCTGTCCAGGCTTTTCGCGAATTCCTCGGTGAACCCCGGCGGCATGTGCTGAACAACGAGGATGGGCTGCGGCAGATCGGCGTCGATCTTAGAGAAGACTTCCCTCAGGGCGTTCGGTCCTCCCGTCGAAATGCCTATGGCGATCGCTTCGATCGGCCCCGGCTGCCGAAGCGGCTTAGGCGGCGGCTCGATACGCTGCCGTTCCGCCGCGCGCTCCTCGAGAACTGGGGCGGGCTCGAACATTCGCTCCGGGGCTTCGAAGGCGTATCGGGGCGGCACCTTCCCCTTATGCTTCTGATGCCGCGACCCGTATGCAAGAAGCAGCCTCGAGAGCTCCCCCGCGACCGTATGTATATCCGAGGAAACCGAGCCCGACGGCTTGGTGATGAAGTCGGACGCCCCGAGCGCGAGAGCCTCGATCGTGACTTCGGCCCCTTCCTTCGCGACGGAGGAGAGGATGATCACCGGGATTTCCAAGCCGAGGCGCTTGCGCTCCTTGAGAAAATCGATGCCGTTCATCTCGGGCATCTCGATATCGAGAACGATGACGTCGGGATCGCAGCGAGGGATCTTTTGGAGCGCAAACAGCCCGTTCATTGCCTTGTCGGCGACTTTAAGCCCAGGCGTCGCCTCGATTATCTTTGACACGAGGTTTCGCATGAGGGCGGAATCGTCTACGACGAGGACTGTCACCGGATCAGCCATTCCGCGCTCTCCCGTCAGGCGTTCTTGCGATAGAAGGTCGCCCAATCGGTCTTTACGAACTCGAATTTGGTATTCATGCCGAAAAGCGATTCCGAATGACCGATAAAAAGGAAGGATTTAGGCGCCATCGCCTCCCAGAATCGCTCGATGGCCGCCTTTTGCGCGGCCTCGTCGAAGTATATCAGGACATTGCGGCAAAAGACTACGTCGAGGCTGCGGAGCCCCGAATCGTTTTTGAGGTTGTGATAGTCGAATCGAACGGCCTTCTTGACCTCTTCCTTGAGCTGAAGTCCTCCCGGCTTCTTGTCGAAGTACTTGGGCAGATATCTTTCCGGTATGCCTTGAATGCGTGAATCGGCGTAGAAGGCCTCTTTACCCACCATCAGGCACTTCAGCGAAATGTCGCTCGCGACGATTTCGTAGCTCCACCCGTAGGGAAGGATCTCCTTCAAGAGCATTGCGAGAGTATACGGCTCCTCGCCCGTCGAGCATCCCGCGCTCCAGAATCGGAGCTTGCGCTCTGCGGCGGAGGCCGTCTTCATTTTGATGAGCTCGGGCACGATGTACTTCTCGATCGCATCGAAATGCGCTTGGTTGCGAAAGAAACGCGTCAGGTTGGTGGTGACCGAGTCGAGAAGGGTTCGGAGCTCTTCCTTGTCCCTAGAAATCAGGGCAAAATATTCCTTGAGGCTTTCGAGCTTCTTCTCGCGCAAGCGCTCCTTGAGCCGGCTCTCGAGTATCGAGCGATTCGTGGTGGAGAAGGTAATCCCGCTTTCGTCATATATGAGCTTTCGATACAGCTCGAAATCGGCGTCGCCCAAGAAGTCGGACATTAAAAAAAGCATAGGCGGCGCCCCTTGGGGTGTCAATACTGGAAATCGCCGTTGGGCGGGATAGATTTAACGCAGAATGGAAAGTGGCATTGTAGAATTGCGTATCCGCGGCGTTTCGATTGAGAATGACGAGCCATTCGTCGTCCTCGAAGATAAGTTGACGGACCGTCGCTTTTTAATGCCAGTCGGCCCATTTGAGGCCAGTGCGATCATCCTGGAAATGGAAGGCATCTCGCCGCCGCGTCCTCTCACGCACGATCTCCTCGGCAGAATTCTTTGAGGAGGGCGGCTTCTGCCTCGACTCCGCCGAGCTTTTCGGCGAGGCTGACTTGGGTCCAAGGGCCAGGCTCTCGTACCGGAAGGGCCTGCGGAAATTCGTCAAGGAAGTCCGCCCCTCCGACGCGATGGCTCTCGCGCTGAGGCTCGGGGCGCCGCTCACGGCCCAGGCCGCGCTCTTCGAAAGGCTGTCAGGCGACAAGCCTCAATGGCGACGCCCGAAGATTCTCGGCATGGATGATTGGAAAGCCAGGGCTCTGAGGGCGTAGCGAGAGGCTTGATACGCCCGCGTGGCGCCCTTACAATTCCAGCATGGGTATCCTAGAAAGAATTAAAGAATGGTTCGCTCGTGCTTTATCGCGGGATCCGGAAGAGGCGAGACGCCGGGCCGAGCTACGCAAGCTGCAAGGCGTCCTGGCAGATCTTAAGCCGCCTTACTATCGCGCGAAACAAAACCTGGCCCTGCCCGGCTTCGCCCATGCCGTATACCACTTTTACGCTCTCTTGAGGCCGCTCGCGGAGCTGGCTCGCTCGACTATCGCAAACACGGACGTGAGGATCTCCCAGCGCTATTTCGACTACCTGATCGACCGCCTCCTCCCATCCGCCGAGCAGGAGAAAAAGCGATACTTTTCCTACGATGGCATGTCGGAGCGCATCCAGGCGGCTATTCAGCCCGACGAAGAGCTCGACTCCATCATACGGGAATTCCAAGGCTATCTCGGTTCCCTCGACGCGCTTGGCTCGCGAGCGGTCAATGCGGACCTTTATGAAGTCGAGCGCTTCATCGACTTATGCAGACACGACTACGAGCGGATAATAGGGCTCTTCGATCCGAGCGCCAGCATCGACGACCCCCGCTATAAGCCCGACTTCGCTCCAGTGCCGGGAGAGCAAATTCTGCCCGAGCTCATTGATTTCTATTATTTAACGGAATCTTTCATTTTTTCTCCACAACTGAAGGAGAATACGCTTCGCCTTTTGGAGAAGCGTCAGCCTGACAGCTTCGACGACGCCAAGAAGACGAAAATCAGCAAGCTCTTCGCGCAACTCGCGAAGTCGACTTCGGAAAGGCTGGGCAAGGATTTGCTCCTTTCGCTCATCCGCGTCATCAAGACAGACCCTAGCTTCACGCCCTCCACGCCGCGCGAGCGTAAAGATTACCTCGAGGCGTATCGACTCAGACTGACTACGCAATTCGAAAAAGATCGTGAGCGCATCCTGCGGGAGCAGCACGAAAGCGCGATTTCCGCGGATATCCGGGACTTGTTCGGAGACGCTGAAATTCTCCAAATCGAGGGATATGACGAAGAGCAGGACTCGATCTTGAGGCGCGAAAGTCCGAATGGCTTTATCTGGATAAAACCGCTGCGCATCCTCAAGACTTTCATCACCAACGACTTCGAGCCGGTGCTCAAGGAATCGGTGAAGCGAGTCCTTGTCGAAGGCTATTTCGACAACAAAGCCTTCCAGAACAACCTGGCCAATATCCTCTATCAATGCGAGCGTTCCGGCGGCCGTATCCTCGAGTTCGAGGAGCTACTGCGAGGCAATGGACGGATATCCCTGGTGGCCATGAAGCGCTATATCGAGGAGATGCGCCGGGGTAAGGACATCGCCTCCTTCCTCAACCGCCTGGTAGACGCCATTAACGACAAGGCCCGGGAGATCGTCGAGGACGAAGTCGGTCTTTTCGCCATGCTCGGGGAGGCCCTTGGCGACCTCCTCTCGGACTTCAGGCGGTCGAGTCCGGATCTGGTCACCAATATCCGCACGCTCGGCGGCGGAAGAAATCGCGAAATACTCGCGCAGATCCAGGAAGGACGAGAGCGAATCGTCGTTCTGGTGAAAATCATGCGCAATTTTACGTTCGTTAAAACTTCGCTCGCGGCCCCGGAAGCGAAGCGCTCCACGCGGGAGCCGGAAATACCGCTTCCGCCGATCGGTCCGGAGGAGCCCGCCCCCGCAGAGGAGTAGTCGTAAATGCTCAGCAATAATCTTCCTCGAATAGCTATCGTGATCGCCTTTTCCCTTGGAGCCGCCGCCGGAATCGTCTTGGCCGAGCCTTCCGCGACCGGCGGAATGCTCGTCTCGCAGCTTTTGCCCGCAGACGCCCTCGCCCAGCTGGCTGCATCGGGAAAGGCCATCCGCTCGAGCGCGGGGGATCCCGCTTTCTTGCCGGCGCATCCTAGCTCGGCCGCAATTCGGGATGAGCTGGAGTCCGGTCGACCGTCGCTCCTCGTAGAGGCTGTCTTCTCGCTTCCCCGAGCCAAGCCCGCTGGCGCTGCTGCCACGTCGGCCGAGCTGGCATCGATATACGGCATCCTTAAGTCTCTGGGCTCGCTGCAAGGAATCGAGTACTACTCGGCGAGTCACAAAGCAATGCGCATTTTCTATGCGGAGTCTTATATAATCGACGGCCCGACGTCCAGGATCCGACTGGCCGATCCCGCGCCTCCCGCATCGGGCGCCGTGCCTCCAGCAGAGACGATCTTCGCCTTCCAGCGCGACCTCAGTTTCGGCTCGAATACCTATAGATACGATTATTCCTCTTATAAAGACGCCGTGCTCCTGCAGAGCCGGAATCTCACCGGCATGAGCTATGGATTCGTCCCGGTAATAGCGCCCGATTCCCTCGCGACCAAGCTCTTGGTCATCCAAGCCGATGACGCGATACTCGTGTACGTATCAAGCGGAGCGGACGCGCCGGGCATTTTTAAAGGCAGGTTGGAGGAATCCTTCGGAAACAGGGCTGAAGCCCTTTTTAAATGGTTCTCCGCTAAGGCGATTAGCCGCGGACTGGCAGTTCCGCGCTAAGCGCAACCTTACGATTCATAGATCTTCGCGCCGATATCGGGCCTGAACCAGGCGCCTTCGAAACGCGCGAGGCGAGCGAGATCGTAGGCTTTCCCTCGAGCGACATCCCAATCCGGACCGACTCCGACCGCGGTAAAGCAACGACCGCCTCCCGTCCGTACAAGGCCGTTCTCCCCACGCGCAGTCGAGGCGTGGAACAATAGCGCCTCGCTTGCGACGCCGCTGAGATCGACGGAAATGCCCTTTGGGTAGCCGCCTGGGTACCCTGGAGCGGCAATCACTACCCCGCAAGCCGTGTCGGGCGAAAACCGGGGCCTAAGCGAGCACAGAGCTCCCCGCGCGACGCCGAGTAGCAACTCCGAAGCGCTCGTCTCGAGGAGCGGCATCAGAGACTGGGTCTCCGGATCGCCGAAGCGCACGTTATATTCGAGCAGCTTGGGGCCTTCGTCCGTCATCATCACGCCGAAAAAGAGGACCCCGCGATAGGCGAGGCCCTCGGCCTCCATTCCCCGGAAAGTGGGCTCGATGATCTCCCGTTCTATTCTCGCCATCGCGGCCGAGTCGGCGTATGGAACGGGACAGACGGCGCCCATCCCACCGGTGTTGGGCCCCTTGTCGTCAACTCCCGCCTTCTTGTGGTCGGCGCAGGCCGGGAGGACGAGGTGGTCGGTTCGATCGCAGAGGGCGAAGACCGAAAGCTCGCGGCCGACCAGATACTCCTCCGCCAGGAGCTCGTCAGAGGTGAGCACCGCCTCGCCGAAAGACCTGAGCTCCGCGGCATCGTCGGACTCGAGCACGCCCTTTCCCGCGGCGAGCCCGCTTTTCTTCAGGACAACCCGCCGGCCTCTAATCTCGGCTATATATGCATCCAACTGCCTCATGTCCGCGATGCGCGCCGTTCGAGCGCAGGGCACGCCCCATCGCTCCGAGAAGGCCCGCGCGAAAGACTTGCTGCACTCCAGCTGGGCGGCCTTCCTCGGAGGACCGAACGCCGGCACGCCCGCCGCCTCCAGGGAATCCACGAGGCCCGCGGCCAGAGGTCCTTCTGGGCCGACGACGACGAGGGCGATTCCCAGTTCCTGGACTGCGGCGAGCATAGCCTTGGGGTCTTCGGGATCGACCGGAAGATTGACGGAGACTGCCTCGGTTCCCGCGTTGCCGGGAGCGCAATAGACCCTATCTCCCGTCTTCGAGACGGCACTGGCCAAGGCGTGCTCACGGGCCCCCGATCCGGCTATCAAGATTTTCATGGCCTTCCCCTTCGTTCATCGATCGCATCGAGGAGTCCGAGCACGGCTCTCGGAAAGATGACATGCTCTATTGCATGCACCTTTCCCTCGATGTCGCTGAGCGACCATCCGGGTTCGGCTTCGAAAGACTCGCTGGCGATGATCTGCCCTGAGTCCATGCCCGCGTCGACGAAGTGCACCGTGACCCCGAATTGGATTTCTCCGGCCTCGAAGGCCCGCTCGATCGCGTGGGAGCCGGACCATTTGGGCAGCATCGAAGGATGAACATTGACGATTCGTCCTTTTCGCGCCTCCGCGAACTCGGGGGAAAGAATACGCATAAAGCCGGCGAGAGCAACGACGTCGGCGCGCGCCGAGTCGAGGGCCGACGCGATCTCGGCTTCCGCCGAGCGGGACTCGCGCTCGAAATAGCTAATATGCCGGACCGGGACTCCGAGAGAGGCCGCGCGCAGGGCCGCGTAGGCAGCCTTGCGATCGTGGATGAGGAGTACGCATTCATGCGGGTTCGCCCCAGACGCGCGCGGCTCCGCAGCCCGAAGCGCCTCCACGAGGGCTTGGAAATTGGAGCCGTTACCGCTCGCCAGGACGGCGAGCCTAGCCACGGACCAGCTCTCCCGCCCAAAGCAGGGCAATGCCCTTCGAAGCCGCTATGTCCACGAGGCCATCGGCTTCCTCACGCTTGGCTATGACGGCCATGCCAATACCCATGTTGAACACCGAGCGCATCTCGTCGTCGCTGATCTTGCCGCCCGACTGTATCTTCGCGAAGATCGGCGGCACGGCCCAGTCCCACGAGAAGTTCGCTCGCAGGTCGCGCGGCACTACTCGCTCCACGTTGCCCGAGAGGCCCGAGCCGGTGATGTGCGCCGCGCCGAGGACCCTCCCAGTGGAAATGAGCTCGAGGAGCTCGCGTACATATATCTTCGTCGGGACGAGGAGCTCCTGCCAGACGGCGCGGTCCTCGGGATCGACGGCCTTACGCGCGAGGCTGTAGCCGTTCGAGTGGACTCCCGTGCTGGGCATGCCGAGGATGATATCTCCCGCCTCCATGCGGTCGAGCCTGGGCAGCATTTTGTTCTTCTCGACTATGCCCACGGAGAAGCCTGCAAGGTCGAGGTCGTCTGCTTCGTACACGTCGGGCATCTCGGCGGTCTCCCCTCCAGTGAGCTCGCAGCCCGCCTGCTCGCACCCGGCGACGACGCCCTCGATGACCGAGTGAAGCACTCCCTCGTCTATTTTCCCGCAGGCGATGTAATCGAGAAATTGGATCGGCCGGGCGCCGCAGACGACGAGGTCGTTGACGCTCATGGCGACGAGATCGATGCCGATCGTGTCGTAGCGTCCGAGCTTCTTCGCGACCAGGAGCTTGGTGCCCACTCCGTCGGTGGTCGACAGCAGAACCGGCTCTCGGTAGCCGCGCAAATCGAGCGCCGCGCCGCCAGCGAACCCTCCGATGCCCGTCGAGACGGCCTTGGATGGAATGCCCTTGATGAACCGGGCGAAATCGTCGCCTTTTCGGATCGAGACTCCGGCCTTCTCGTAATCGAGTCCACTCATTGGCTTTCCTTTATTCCCGTCTTGAGCGGGAAGGGATGATGCCCGTCGAAGCAGGCGCTGCAAAAGCCGCGATCGCCGCCGAGCGTTTCGAGGAGGAGGCCGACGGGCAGGAAGCGCACCGAGTCCGCGCCTATCTCTCGCGCGATCCCCTCGGGGTCGAGGCGGTTGGAGATGAGGGCCTCCCTGTCCGGGATATCGATGCCATAGTAGCAGGGCCATTTGAGTTCCGGCGCCGCGAGGCGCAGGTGCACCTCGCTGGCCCCAGCCTCGCGGAGCAACCCCACGATGATGCGGCTAGTCGTCCCTCTCACTAAAGAGTCGTCTATCATGATGACGCGCTTACCAGCCACGACTTCAGGAACCGCATGCAGCTTGAGCCTTGCCGCCAGCTCGCGTTGATCTTTGGTCGGCAGGATGAAGCTCCTGCCGGCGTAATGACTTCTCGCCAGACCGAAATCGAACGGCAAGCCGGATTTACGCGCATATCCTATCGCGGAAATATTGCCCGAATCCGGCACCGGAATGACGAGGTCCGCCTTCACGCCGCCCGCGTCTTGCGCCGCTTCGATCCTCATGTCCTGCTCGGCGAGGGCCTCTCCCAAGAGCACTCGAGCTGCATGCACGGAGCGGCCGAAGACCTCGGAGTCGGGCCTGGCGAAATAGATGAGCTCGAAGACGCAGCGCCTAGGCGGACGCTTGGGCTCCAGGAAAAACGAGCGCTCGCCTTCGTCATCGAAGATCACTACTTCTCCCGGCTCGACCTCACGGTACTCAATCGGTCGCAACGCGTGCAGCGCGCAGGTCTCGGAGGCGACAAAGACCGTCGTCCCCGATCTTCCGATATACAGGGGCCGGAAGCCCGAAGGATCTCGAATGGCGACGAGAGCGTCTTCGTGCATAATTGCGAGGCTATACGCGCCTTCGAGCGGCTCGAGGGCCTCGCGCAGGAACCCTTCTCGGTCATTCCGACGGGATCGGGAAAACGCGTGAAGGATCAGCTCCGAATCGGCGGTACCTTGGAAGATCGAGCCTTCCGCGGTCAGTCCCGCGCGAAGCTCGCCACCATTGGAAATGTTGCCGTTATGCGCCAGGGCGATCCTGCCCTTATTGCAATCCACCACGATCGGTTGTGCATTCTGCACGCTGCTGCCGCCCGCCGTCGCGTAACGGACATGGCCGATTCCCAGCCGCGAAAAATGCTGCTCCTGTAGGTAGCCGCCCAGGACAGGCGCCACCATCCCGAGCTCCCGCTTGGATCGCCAACTGCCGTCTTCCTCCCAGGCGACGCCGCACGATTCCTGCCCGCGGTGCTGGAGCGAAAAAAGCATGTAGAAGAGTGCCTTTGGAATGTCGATGGGGTCGGCGGAGCGGATACCGGCTACACCGCAATAATGGCCGAGACTCGAGACGGCCGCGCTAGGCTCCATGCGGGATACTAGCAGGCTCGAACGCGCATGGTCAAGCTTGGAAGCTCGTAGACGTCCTCTACGCCGTCCACGAGGATGGCCCCCATGCCGAGCGCCACCGCCGGCGCAAGGTCTACGTCGAATCGGTCGCCGATGGAAACACAGCTGCGGCAATCGAGTCCGAGCCGCCGAGCCGACTCCTCGAACGGCTGGGGCGAGGGCTTCCCCGTGAGAGTATCATCCAGCCCGACGAGGACCGAGAAGCGCGATCCGACGCCCAGTGCGGTGAGGCTCTTTTCGCCGAGGAGTCGAGGGTTATTGGTAACAAGGGCTAGCGTGAAGTCATGAGCCAAGAGGCCGAGCGCGCGGTCGAGCCTCGCGTCTTCGCGTAGCCATAGCGCCGGCTCGATGCATTCCTCGCGCCAGCGCACGCTCGTCCCGATCGGTATTCCTAGAGTCTCGAACAGCTTGCCGAGGCTGGTCTTGCCGAGCCCGGCCGCCTCGCGCTCCCCGCGCAGCGCCGCGATCCTCGCCGCGGCGCCGGTGGTTCCCAGGCCGAGCTCTAGCCCGAGCCTTTCCACGAGAGCAGCTTCCTGATAGGCGGCATACGCAGGGTTGGTGTAGAGAGTATTATCAAGGTCGAATATCAGGGCCGTGGGGTCGGCCGCTCTCGCGATGATCCTCATTCGTCCTTAGGCCGCTCCGTGCGGCAGGGGCTCGTCATCGGTGTCTTCGTCGGGCATGGGCGGCGCCGGGCGCTGATGCGTGGCGGCCGAACCGTGGGTGGCTAAGACGGGGGGGCCGTCTTTGGCCATGCGATCGAGCTGCTTCTTTATCCGCTTTGCGACAAGCTCGCGATTGTCGAGCATCGACGAGACGGAGCGATTGTGATGCACGAGGCTGATGATCTGGGCGAACAAGCCTGTCACGTCAGCTTGGATGTACCACTCTTTTTGCAACAGCTCTTTATGATGGACGGCGTTGGTCCCGATGATCTTGTAGAAAAGGCCCTGGCGATAAGCCGCCTCGAAATCCTCTATCGCCCCGCCCGAGAACAGCGGCAGGGAGACGGCGCAGATCACCCGAGCCGCCCCGAGGTCGCGGAGGTTCTTCATGCCTTTTATCAGCGTCCCGCCGGTACCGATCATGTCGTCAGCCACGAAGACGGTCTTACCCTTCACCTCGCCTAGGAGCTTCATCTCGCTAATGTTCGAGTCGGAGGCGCTTTTCGATACTTTCGAATAGTCCCGCTCTTTATAAAGAAGCGCTAACGGTTTCTGAAGGGCATTTGCGTAGAACTTGTTGCGATCAACTGCTCCCGTATCGGGAGCGAGCACCACGAGATCCTCCTTGGAGATATCTATGATGCCGATGAGCTTCTCGATCACCTGGAGCGAGGCGTGGAGGTTCTCGAGATGGAGATGGTTGAAGCAGTTCTCGATTTCCTTGGAATGGATGTCGAGAGTTATGATCCGCGTAACGCCCAGGTTCTCCAGCATCTGACCCACGCGCGAGGCGGTCAGCCCCTCGCGGCCTTTGCGCTTATGCTGCCGGCTGTAGGGGTAAGCCGGTAGCACGAGGTTTACTCGCTCCGCCCCGGCCTGAACAGCGGCATCGACCGTGACAAACAGCGAAAAGATGTGATCATTGACGGAAAGATACCGATGGACAGTCCCGTCGTTGAAGGCGATCGGCTGATGATTCTCGATGTCCTGGAAGATATACAAATCGAGCCCGCGGACAGAATCAAGTATCTCGGTCTTGACCTCGCCATTAGGGAAGTACGTGTGCCTAGTGTTGATTTTGAATCTCGGAGGCCTGTAGCGATTTACATTGCCGGGAATGTAGAGAAGGCTCGACTGAATGTCGTTGTCGAAATTAATCTTGCGGGTCACGAGCTCTTGGGAGATATGGTAGCGAGAGGCAAGGGCGATGCTCTTTCGGTCGAACCTGCGCTTGTAGATGCCCGCTAGCCTGCGTATTACTTGATTTGCGAACGCATCGGCACCAGGACATGCCATAATTCCGAGCTTCGTGGGATCGGAGTAGCTCATGCGGGTACCTTCAGTCAACGGGGCTTGAAAAGAGGCTACCGTTTCGCGTCTTCGATGTCAATGCCCGGGCAGATGAGGAACTCACTACGCTCCTCCCTCGTTCGGTGCCTTCGTCGTTGGCATCCCGCGGTTTGAAATTCGGTCCTACTCCGAGGTTTTTTCCTGCTCGCCTTCGGATTCACCATCGGCCTCGCCATCCAGTCCTGGGTCCTCGGAACCCTCGCCCTCAGGATGGTTTTTGAGTTCGGCATGCCTGAGTTTTTTTTCTTCTTTCTTTTTCTTTTTTTCGAGTTCTTTGCGGCGTTTCTCGCTGCTGTATTGGTTCGGCCTCATTTTTTCTCCTCGGGACGCCCGATCGAGCGCTTCTTATCACGATAGTAACACAAATCCGAGTCCGGCGCTAAGGTGCGCAGAATGAAAGTCCTCGAAAAAATGAACGATATTGAGTCCCTCTCGAATCAGCTAACTATATCCCCGAGCGGCCTCGACCGCCTTTCGCCAACACGTGAGAAGGCGTTCGCGCCTCTCCCTGGAAAGACCAGGCACGAACTCCCGTTTCTTCCGCCAATTCCCCTCGATCTCTTCCATCGAGTCCCAGAAGCCCGTAGCGAGACCGGCCAAATACGCCGCGCCCAAGGCGGTGGTCTCACCGACTTCGGGAAGGACAACCCGCCTGTCGAGGATATCAGCTTGGAATTGCATGAGAAAGCTATTCGCAGAGGCGCCTCCGTCGGCTTTGATGCGGGGGATGCTGTTGCCGGCGTCTAACTCCATCGCGTCGAAAAGGTCTTTGGATTGATAAGCTATGGATTCGAGCGCAGCACGGACGAAATGCGCCTTCGTCGTCCCCCTGGTAATGCCCACGACCGTGCCTCGAGCGTCCGCGTCCCAGTAGGGTGCTCCCAAGCCTACGAACGCAGGCACCAGGAACACTTCCCCCGAGTCCTCCACCGAGCGAGCCAGGGCTTCGCTCTCGGCCGAGTCGGCGAGCATCCCCATCTGGTCGCGCAGCCACTGGATGACAGCCCCACCGATAAAGACCGACCCTTCCAAAGCGTACGTGTAGCCTTTCCCCAGGTCCCATGCGATCGTCGTCAGTAACCCGTGCCGCGAAGCGACAGGATGCGCTCCAGTGTTCATTAGAGTGAAACAGCCAGTACCATACGTGTTTTTCGCCTCACCCGGCTCGAAGCAGGCATGTCCGAAGAGAGCAGCCTGCTGATCTCCCGCACACCCAGCGACGGGCAGCTCCGTGCCAAGGAATTCCTTTTTCGCAAAACCAAGGAGGCCCGAGCTGGCTACGACTCGGGGAAGGATAGCCGCGGGTATCTTGAATTGCCTGAGCAGCTCTTCATCCCAAGTGCCTGCATTGATATTGAAAAGTAGGGTCCTGCTTGCATTCGTGGGATCGGTCAGGTGAGCACCGGTGAGCTTGTAGATGAGCCATGAATCGATCGTTCCGAAAAGTACCTCGCCATTTTCGGCTCGGGCCCGGAGCCCGGGTACTTGATCGAACAGCCACATCAGCTTCGTCGCCGAAAAGTAGGGGTCGAGGACGAGACCCGTCTTTTCGCGTACCATGTCGGAGAGGCCAAGAGCGCGTAGCTCATCGCAGATATCAGAAGAGCGTCGGCACTGCCACACGATGGCGTTATATAGCGGCTTCCCCGTAACCCTGTCCCAAACGACGGTCGTCTCGCGTTGGTTCGCGATTCCGATCGCCTCTACTTGGTCGCTTTCTATTTGCGCAGCCTCGAGGGCGCCTCGGGCCGCCGTCAGCTGGCTGATCCATATCTCTTCGGGATCGTGCTCCACCCAACCCGGCTTCGGGAAGATCTGTCTGAAGGGAATTTGTCTCTGCCCTATCACGATGCCGAATTTATTGAATAGTATCGCCCGTGACGATGTCGTTCCTTGATCAAGCGAGAGGACATACCGCTCTTTCATACGGCCGATTATACGGCGCTTCCCTGAGGAAGTAAAACGCGGTCCCGGTTCATGGCCTCAGCGCAATAAGGCTCCATTATATCAAAACAAGCTAAAGCCCTTAGGTATTCCTGATAATTCTAATCGCGAATCTATTGTTCCACGTGGAACAATAGATTTACTGTCCTATTCGCCCTTGTCCTCTGAAGGTTGGATAGTTTCAGTTAGGGCCTCGCCATCTTCAACTTGAGCTTGGACCTCGGCTTCTTCCTCGCGTGCAACTTTATCGAGGCCGATAACAAAATCAGGGCGGTCGATATTCAATACGCGAACACCTTTGGCACTTTTGCCCTGAATACTGACACTCGAAGCGGGAAGCTTTAGCGTCTTCCCCTGAGAAGTGATAACCACGACATCATCTGAGTCCATGACTGTAATCGCACCGACAATTTCTCCAGTCTTTTCTTCGGAGCTATAAATTATCTGGCCATGCGTAGCGCGACCATGCGCCGTAAAATTATCAAACTCGACGCGCTTACCGTAGCCATACTCTGTAAGAACCAACATCTTATGCTCTGTGGAGACCCGGAGCATCGCCGTGAGTTCATCGGTGTCTTCCAGCTTTATTCCACAGACCCCACGAGAGGCTCGCCCCATGGCGCGCACGTCTTCCTCGGTCATCCGAAGGGCCTGGCCCTTTCTTGTTATCAATACTACTTCATCCAGTCCTCGAGTCAGGCAGGCGGAAACAAGGCGATCACCTTCATCAAGATTGATGGCAATGATCCCTCGTGTCTTCGCATTGACAAAATCATTCGTAGCAACTTTCTTCACGACGCCGCGAAGCGTACCCATTAGAAGGTATTCGGTTTCGGAAAAATCCGAAAAGTCAACGATCGCCGTAATCTCCTCATTTGGGGAGATTGCCAATAGACCTTTGATATGCGTTCCGCGGGCAATTCGAGAGGCTTCTGGTATCTCGTGTACTTTAAGCCAATAGGCTTTGCCTTCGCTCGATATAAACAGGAGATAATCATGGGTTGTTGCCACGAACAGCTGTTCTAGAAAATCGTCCTCAATGAGCGTGGCTGAATTCGATCCCTTGCCACCTCGGCCTTGGCTTCGGTACGCGGTAACGGGCACGCGCTTGACGAACCCTTTATTGGATATCAGGATGACCATTTCTTCTCGCTTTATTAAATCCTCGATATTGATCTGCTCGACCTCGTCGGCGACTATCTCTGTTCGTCTCTTGTCACCGTATTTCTCGGCAATTGCCAGCGTCTCTGTTTTAACGACCTCGCGAATCCGCGATTCGCTTGCAAGCAACTCTCTCAAATAGACGATTCGCGCCTCGGTCTCTTTAAGCTCAGCCTCGAGTTTTGTCGTCTCGAGACTCGTGAGGCGCGCAAGCCGCATATCTAGGATGGCTTGGGATTGTATCGCATCAAGCCCAAATCTACCCTCGAGGCGCTGCTTGGCGGTATCAGTGTCTTTGCTCGTCTTTATTATCTGAACGACTTCGTCGATATTTTGGAGCGCAATGACTAAGCCCCGCAATATATGCGCTTTCTCTTCGGCTTTTCGGAGCTCGAATCGCGACCGGCGTGTCACTACTTGCACACGATGCGCAACGAAATAGGAAATGAGGTCTATTAATGAGAGTAGTTTGGGCCGGCCATCGACTATTGCCATATTTATGACACCGAAAGTCGACTGGAGGGGGGTATGAGCAAAAAGCCTATTTAGCACTAGTTTGGGGATCGCACCTTTTTTTAGTTCGAGTACAATTCTCATTCCTTCGCGATCTGATTCATCGCGGAGATCGGACACCCCGTCGAGCACTTTATCTCTGATTAAATCTGCGATTCGAGTAATTAGTGTCGTTTTATTTACGGCATACGGGATCTCGGTAAAGATAATCGACTCTCGCCCTCCCTTCATCGTTTCGATGCCGAATTTCCCGCGTACAATTAGCTTGCCCCTGCCTGTTACATAAGCCTCGCGAATCCCTCGGCGACCGTAAATTATTCCACCAGTCGGGAAATCAGGTCCCGATACAAGGCGCATGATATGATCGATATCGATAGCTGGATCTTCAATAAATGAAGCGATTGCTTCACTGATCTCTTTGAGGTTATGGGGCGGCATGTTCGTAGCCATACCGACGGCGATCCCCGATGACCCATTGACGAGCAGGTTCGGCAGGGCGGCTGGCAGTACGGATGGCTCCTTTAACGACTCGTCGTAATTGGGAACGAAATCGACTGTATCCTTGTCGAGGTCGGCTAGCATTTCCTCGCCGAACCGGGCAAGTTTGGCTTCGGTATACCTGCTCGCAGCGGGCGGATCGCCATCTATTGAGCCGAAATTCCCTTGTCCATGTACGAGCGGATAACGGAGAGAAAAATCCTGGGCCATCCGAACGAGGGCGTCATAAAGAGACAGATCCCCATGGGGGTGATACTTCCCCATCGCATCCCCGGTAATGCGGGCGCTTTTTTTTGTTGCCGCGTTCGAACGAAGACCGAGTTCGTCCATCGCGAAAAGGAGACGCCGGTGAACCGGCTTTAAGCCATCCCTGACGTCCGGCAATGCTCTCGAGACGATTACCGACATAGCATAATTGAGATATGCGGTTTTTACTTCGTCCTCGATGGGGACGGGGATCACCTTCCCGGTAATCTCAGCCATAATACTTGTCCTTATATATCTAAGTTAGAGACGTAGATGGCGTTCTCTTCGATGAATTGGCGCCGCGGTTCAACTTGTTCGCCCATCAAAGTCGTAAAGATTGCCTCAGCTTGAACGGCATCTTCCATACTAATCCGCATGATATTGCGCCGAGCAGGGTCCATGGTCGTTTCCCACAATTGATCGGGATTCATTTCACCGAGGCCCTTATAACGCTGAATCGCTACTTTCTCGGGATCTTTTCCGCTTGCGCCCATTATCCTTTCTTTTTCCGCATCGTCATATGCATAGAATATCTGCTTGTCATATGTAATCTTGTAAAGAGGCGGCATCGCCAAATACACGTGGCCTTTTTCCAGCAGCGCCGTCATGTACCTATAAAAAAAAGTAAGCAGAAGCGTTCGTATATGTGAGCCATCGACATCGGCATCGGCCATGATAATGACTTTATGATAGCGAAGCTTCGAGAGATCGAACTCTGGCCCCAATCCCGCGCCGAGACTTTGAATAATGGGCTGTAGCTTATCGTTCCCGATAACTTTATCTATTCGCGTTTTTTCCACATTTAGCATCTTCCCCCACAAGGGAAGAATCGCCTGACAACTACGGTCCCTGCCCATTTTCGCCGACCCGCCTGCGGAATCTCCCTCTACAATATATATCTCACACTTCGTGGGATCCTTTTCCTGGCAGTCCGCGAGCTTTCCTGGCAACCCGGCGCTCTCCAGAAAAGATTTACGCCTGGTCAGCTCCCGAGCCTGCCTGGCGGCTATCCTCGCCTTTGCCGCTAAAACTGTCTTATCGAGAACCGCGGCGACGATATCCGGATTGCTTTCAAAAATGAAGGAAAGCTGATCGGTGCAGAAACCATCGACAATGCCCTTCACTTCGGAATTGCCGAGCTTGCTTTTTGTCTGACCCTCGAACTGAGGATCCATGACTTTTACCGATAGAATGGCGGTCAGGCCCTCGCGAACGTCGTCGCCACTCAGCGTTTCATCTATTTTTTTTGAAAGCTTTGACTTTTTGAAAGCGTCGTTTATCGCTTTGGTGAGCGCCGCCCTAAACCCAAGGAGGTGAGTCCC
>CAWHFT010000027.1:0-22841 GCA_963828175.1 uncultured Spirochaetota bacterium | reverse complement strand
CGCGACTTCCCGCTGGCCGTCACCGCGAGCATCTGCTTCGAGCAGTCCTATACCGCGGTCGAGGGAGATTCCGCCTCGTCCACCGCCGTGTACGCCCTGCTTTCGGCCATCGCCGACCTGCCTTTGCGCCAGGACATCGCGGTGACCGGCTCGCTCAATCAAATCGGCCAGGTTCAGCCCGTCGGAGGCGTGAACGAGAAGATCGAGGGCTTCTACCGGGTGTGCAGGCACGCGGGCCTCTCGGGGACGCAGGGGGTCATGATTCCCCGGAGGAACGTCGTAAACCTGACCCTGTCGAAAGAGGTCCAGGAAGCCGTCGTGGCGGGTAGATTTCACATCTGGGCAGTATCCACGATCGACGAAGGGTTGACGGTCCTGACCGGCATGTCGGCCGGCGCCGCGGATGCCCGAGGCGATTTTCCGCCCGACTCGTTCAACGGGAGAGTTCGACGCGAGCTCTTGCGGATGGCCCGCACGGTCAAGAGCTACATGGGCTGAAACCAACGCCTGTTGAAAAGCGCTCGAATCGGCATTATTATGGCTTTATATTAATTGCAATAAATAAAGTGGAAAGGTGGGGCGCATGAGCGCAAGCGAACTCGTGGTGGATGTCGCCAAAATAAAAAGGGCGGCGCACAACGCCATAGCGTTGAATATCCTGACGTATACCCTCCCGCACGACATCGAAGTCTACATGGAGGAAGTCCTCGACGTCTTCCTCGGCGAGCTCGGGCAGAAGAAGCTCAAGGATTATGTCGTCTATTGCCTAAGAGAGCTGGCGGTAAACGCGAAGAAGGCGAACACGAAGCGAGTGTACTTCGACTCGCGCGGCCTCGACATCGACGATCCCGAACAGTACGAGGAAGGCATGTCGGGCTTCAAGCAAGACACGATGGACAACATCTCCTACTACATGCAGAAACAAAAGGAGAAAGGCTACTACATCAAGATAATATTCCAGGCAAAGGGGCCGAACATCCTCCTCGAGGTGCGGAACAACGTCGAGATAAACAAGAAGGAATACGTCCGCATCCACGACAAGCTCGCTCGGTCGCGCAAGTACACGAGCCTCGAGGACGCACTCCAGCAAGTCCTCGATCCCTCCGAGGGAGCCGGTCTCGGCCTGGTCATCCTGGTCCTCATGCTCAAGAAGATCGGACTCGACGAGGACTGCTTCGACATCTGGGCCGAGTCCGGCGAGACCGTCGCGCGCATCACCGTCCCCGTCGCCGCGGCCAGGGTCGAGGCCGTATCCACCCTCACCGACGAGATAGTCAAGTCGATCACCAGCCTGCCCCAGTTCCCCGAGAACATCGTCCAGATCCAGCGACTGATCGCCGACCCCAACAGCCAGATAGTCGACATCGCGCGGTATATCTCGACCGACCCGGCCATGACCGCCGACCTGCTCAAGCTCGTCAACTCGGCCGCCTACATGATGTCGAAGAAAGTGGACAACATCGTCGACGCCGTCAAGCTCGTCGGCCTGCGAGGGATAAAGAACCTGCTGTACTCGTACGGTACCTTCAAGATCCTCGACGACGGGGCCGCGGACAAAAAGAAGCTCTGGGACCACTCCTATCGTACCGCCTACTACGCCTACAACCTGGCCAAGAATTTCAAGGCCAATATCAAGGGACTCCTCGACGACGCCTACGTCGGCGGGATGCTCCACGACATGGGCAAGATAATCTTCTCGGCCGTCCATCCCGACCTCCTCGAGAAGATCCGCGAGTTCTGCAAAGACAAGGACATACCCGTCGATACCTTCGAGGGAATCGCCGGCGGCATGAACCACGCCGAGATCGGGGCCCGCATCTCCGAAAAATGGAATTTCCCGGAATCCCTCGTCGCCGCCATCAGGTACCACCACGAGCCCAGCCTTGAGCCCGGAGAGCATCGCGACGTGGTCCATGTCGTCTATCTGGCCAATATCTTCTGCGAATACGAGGCGGGCAACGTCACCTACGAGCAGATAGAGCCCTCGGTCCTGCAAGACTACGGCTTTACGAGCGAGAAGCATTTCAAGGCGGTCGTCGACAAGATGTCCGAAGGCTTCAAGCTCGAGTCGGGCCGCGCCGCTCGCGATTCCGGGCCGAGAAGGTAGCCCCCGTCCCTTGCCCGAACTCGGCTAGAGTCTCTCCAAGAACAGCAAAAGGTACTGCTGGACGCCTCCGAAGAAGTCCCGCTCGAGGACGGCGGCCGGCTTTCCGATGTAGCGATAATGCCAACTCTCCCACACGTAGCCCGTGACATCCGTCAGCCCTTTCGGGTAGGACAGCGAAAAACCGAAGGTGCGGGCGTTAGCGGCGAGCCACCGCGAAGCCTTGGTCCCGGCGAAGTCATCGGAAATGGGAGAGAAGTCGACGGCCATTCCGAGCTGGTGCTGCGAATGTCCCGGAGGCGCAATGCTGGACTCGGTCGCGGCTTTCCCGTCGGTCCTGAACGACCGGTTCCATACTTCGACCTGATAGGCGTAGGAGCGATAGCCCGAGCCGACGATGAGGCTCACTCCGTCTCGACGGGCTGCGGAGTCCATGGCTTTCAGCGCGAGATAAGTGGCTTTGCTGAGGCGGTGACCGGCCCGCGATACCGAGAGTCCCGTTCCGTCGAGGACAATCAAGTCGGGCGGGACGTAAGCCTCGGGCAGGGCTTTCTCCTTGTCGACTCGAAGGAGGAGCCTGGGGTCGGCGCGCCCCTCGGCCAAGGCGGCCGACAGATTCTCCCGGAAAGCTCCGGGAGACGCGTCGATCCTCGCTTGGATGGCGGTCCGAACCTCTTTGGGTATCGGCGTGGAGGCGAGGGCTTGGCGGGCGCGCGCGAGTACATCGTCCTCGCCCGATAGCTGAAGGGTCGTCAATAGCAGTCCGCAGGCAAGAAGCATCATCCTCATGCCACGAGTATATAGATGCGAAACGATAAGCAAAAGTGTCCGAGGCTTGCGCCCAGGCTCTAGGTGCGATAGCCTTGTCTCAAAACCGTCAAGGAAGGATAAAGTATGAAACGAGCCATCCTCGCTATCTCGTTCGGGGCATTGGCGCTTGTCGCGGCATGGTCTCAGCCCAAAGTCGCGGTCCTGGACGCCATCATTCCGCAGAACATGGATCCTTCGGTAATCGTCCCGGTTACCGAGAAGATCGTCGAGCGATTGGTCGTCTCCGGGCGCTTTACCGTCCTCGATCGGGCCAACATCGATAGCGTCCTCAAGGAGCGCGAGTTCCAGATGTCCGGCATGGTGAGCGATCAGGACGTCGTGACCGCCGGTAAATACCTGGGCGCGGATTTCGTCGTCGTCGCCAAGGTCCAGAAAGTGAGCGACACCTACTTCATCAGCGCCAAAATGATCAACATCAAGACCGGAGTGATCGCCAATCAGACTTCGGCCGAGGGCGAGGGGAAGCTTTCTTCGCTGATAGACCTCGCCGCCCAAGTCGGCGAGGTGCTCTCCGGCGGCGCGGTTACGGCCTTGTCATCGACCGGAACGCCGGCGGACATCTCAAAGCCGGCAGCGCCTGCGACCACCGAGACTACAGTTCCGCCGCCCGCTCCCATGCCGGCCCCGGCGAAGGAAAAGCTGAAGACTCATTTGGTCGTATCAGGTGGGCTTACCTCGGGCGATATGACTGATTCTTCCGGGAAATCCATCGTCAGCGGGTCAGGAGGAGGAATAGATGCACATGTCCTCATACCGCTATTCGGAGGGTTTTCCTTGGTCGGTAGCGTGGACAGCGTATCTTTCGCCGACGCAGCCACGACGGATAACGTTGTCGACGCATCCGCAGGGCTAGGATATGCGATTAGGCTGGGGGCGTTCGTGCCTTTCGTCGACTTGAAAGGCGGGGCTACTGTCTGTTCAAGTACTGACAGCGCGCTCAGCGGGACGGGCGGCAACTTCGGACTGGATCTCGGTCTGTACTGGGATCTAGGCAAGTGGTTCGTGCTAGGAATGAGATATCAGTACGTCGGCTCAGCCGTGGATGTCGGCTCCTCAATAACTGATACCATCGATCTCTCCACCTTCTTCATCTCCGCCGGCATCAGGTTCTGATCTAAATTCTCTCTATCGGAGAGTTTAACTGGCTATAAGCGAATTGCTTTTCCCAGCAGTAATTCTAACATGGGGCTGTGACCGAGCTCCACGACCTCCTCGCTCGAAACATGAAACGACAAAGGGCACTCCTTGGTCTCACCCAGGCCGATCTCGCCGAGAAGGCGGGAATATCGGTAGGCTATGTCGGGGAGCTCGAGATGGGGCGGAAATTCCCCTCGGCTGAAAATTTGGAAGGCATTGCCCAAGCTCTCAAGCTGCGGCCTTTCCGCCTGCTCATGGGCCCCGAGGACGTCACCGATGCCATGGGCCCCGACGCGGCATACGAGACTGCCGAAAAGCTCAAAAAACGGCTATCCGACGAAATCGATTCCTTCGTTCGAGAGGCCGATCCCAACAAGCCCAAGCCTCCGGTGGAATACTTCGACTCGAAGGGGAAACGCATCAAAGGACGCTAGAAACCGGCCTTGAAGCATCCCCTCGCTTCACGTACGATGTTCGACCATGGCGGTCAAGCAAAAAAGCCTCGCGTATCGGTGCACGGCCTGCGGTCATGTCGAGCCCAAATGGCTGGGGCGCTGCCCCGAGTGCGGTCAGTGGAACACGCTTCGCGAATCGGCGCAAACCCAGGGAAGGGCCGAGAAGGCGGGAGAGACTTTTCCGCTGCCCATCATCTCGATCGACCCCGGCGAGGGAACGCGCGTCGCCACCGGCATGGCCGAGTTCGATCGCGTGCTGGGCGGCGGGCTCATGCGCGGCTCGGCCGTGCTTCTAGGCGGGGAGCCGGGCATCGGCAAGAGCACGCTGCTGCTCCAGCTTTGCGGGAAGGCCGAGACGAAGGGGCGCCTCCTGTACGTTTCCGGCGAGGAATCTCCGGCGCAGATCAGGATGAGGGCCGAGCGCCTCGGGGCGCTGCGAGAGGGCTTGGAAGTGTTCTGCTCCAACGACCTCGGCCTGGTGCGCTCGACTTTGGACGCGCTCAAGCCCTCTGTCGCGGTGATAGATTCGATCCAGACGCTTCGCGCCGACGAGGCGGGCTCGATCCCGGGCACCGCCAACCAGATCAAGTACTGCGCGCAGGAGCTTTCGGCCTGGTCCAAGGCCCATGATGCCGCCGTCATCCTCGTCGCGCACGTGACCAAGGAGGGGGTGATCGCGGGGCCAAAGGCCGCGGAGCATCTGGTCGACGCGGTGCTGGGTTTCGAGCAGGGCGAGGCGGATATGCGCGTACTCAGGGCCAGCAAGAATCGGTTCGGCAGCTCCGAGGAAGTCGGGCTCTTCAGGATGGGCGAGACCGGGCTCGAGGAAGTGGCCGATCCCTCGGGCCTCTTCCTCGTCGCGCGCGAGTCGGGAAGGATGCCCGTCGGGACGGCCGTCGCCCCGGTCCACGAAGGCTCGAGGGTGCTGCTCGTCGAGATCCAGGCGCTGACGGTGCCCGCGAAGGCCGGGCTGACCAGGGTGTACTCCGAGCGGATCGAGGCGGGGCGCGTCAGCAGGATAGCCGCGATTCTCGAGAAGCATACGGGCCTGCGATTCTCGGATCAGGATCTCTACGTGAATGTCGCCGGAGGAATGCGCCTCGCGGAGCCCGGCATCGACCTCGCCCTGGCATGCGCCCTTTTTTCCGCCCGCTCCGACACCCCGCTGCCGGCCGGCTCGGCCATGGCCGGAGAGCTTTCGCTCGCCGGCGAGCTCAGGCCGGTCCGCCAGATGAGGCGGCGAGCGAAGGCGGCGGCGGCCCTGGGCTTCACGCTCCTCCTCGGACCGAGAGAGGCCGCCGACTCCGGTGACGGCAAGGGCCGCGCCGCGTGGATACAGGAGACGGATATTCAATCCGCGCTGAAGACTCTTTTCAAGAAATAGCACGGCTACCCATATGCGGACAGCGGCACTATACTTGAAGAAAGGCCAATTTCAAGTAGCCGACATTTGAAATTGGCTAGGGGTCAAAGCATGAAATTCTCCCACAGCGGCCGGCGCCTGAGCGGCCTTGTCATTCCCCTGTCCGCCATCCGTTCCGACGCCTCTCCCGGCTGCGGCGAATTTCCCGACCTCGCGCGCGCGGGCGACCTTGCCTCCGAATGGGGACTCGATCTCATACAGCTCCTGCCGGTCAACGATTCGGGATTTCAGACCTCCCCGTATTTCGCGCTCTCGGCCTTCGCCCTGCACCCGCTGTACGTGCGGATAGGCGATCTGCCCGAGCTGGCGGCGGGGACGGAGAAGGCGGGCGGGGACGCGGCGGTCGCGCTGAAGTCGGAAGCGAAGTCGCTCATCGGCCGCTTTTCCGGCGAGGCGCGTGTGCCTCACGAAGCCGTGCTCGCCGCCAAGCTCGAGCTCCTGCGCAAGGTGTGGTCTTTCGCGAGCGAGACGGCCGCGCCGGGCGGCCGCGCCCTCCTCTCGGCGCTCGAAGCCTGGATCGAGGAGAATCCCTGGTCCAGGGGCTACGCCGCCTTCGTCGCGCTGAAGGCGATGAACGCGTCGAAACCCTGGTGGGAATGGCCGCGGCTGCGCGATCCGACCGCGGCGGATATCGACTCCTTGTGGGGCGACAAGGCAATCGTCGAGGAACTCCGCTTCTGGGCCTGGGTGCAGATGAGGGCGTCGGAGCAATTCCGCGCCGCCGCCGAGTATCTCGCAGGGAAGGGCCTCGCCCTCATGGGCGACATCCCAATTCTGATGAACGCCGATTCCGCGGATGTGTGGGCAAGGCGCGAGTGCTTCCGGCTCGAGCTGTCGGCCGGCGCGCCGCCCGACACTAATTCCGGACTCGGCCAGAATTGGGGCTTCCCGATCTACGACTGGGAAGTCCTGGAGGGCGAAGGCTTCGGCTTCTGGGGCGAGCGCCTGGCCGAGGCGGACAAGTATTACTCCTGCTATCGAATCGACCATGTCCTGGGATTCTTCCGCATATGGGCACTGTCCGAGCGAGATAGCACGGGGGCCCTGGGTCGATTCATCCCCGATGCCTCGATCCTCCGAAGCGACCTGGAGTCGCTGGGTTTCGGCGTCGATCGAATCCGCTGGCTCTCGCGACCGCACGTGCCGACATGGCGCCTCGTCCAGGCAGCGGGCGAATCCGCGGCTAAAGGCGCAGCCTCGGCGGTCTTGGATCGGATCGGCCAGGAAGAGCTTTTCCTGTTCAAGGACTCGATCCACGGTGAAAAGGACATCGAGTCGATCCCTTCGATCTCGCCTGCGGCGCGCGACTGCCTGCTCGCCTCATGGCGGGACCGGGCGCTTTTCGAGTTCGAGCCTGGATCCTTCGCTCCGACTTGGAACTTTCGCTCGACCAGTTGCTGGCCGACGCTTTCCGACGACGAGCGCGGGAAGCTCGAGTCGCTGTTCGGCTCGAAGCGGGCCCAGGCCGAGGGGCTCTGGGCGAAGACGGGCACGAAGCTCCTCGGGGCGGTCTCCCGATCGACGGGCATGCTTGCCTGCGCCGAGGATTTGGGCTCGGTCCCGGATTGCGTCCCGAAGGTCCTCGCAGACTTGGGCATCCTCGGGCTCCGGGTCCTGCGCTGGACGAGGCGCTGGAACGAGGGCGGCCAGCCCTACGTCCCGATAGCGGATTATCCCGAGCTTTCGGTGGCATGCCCCTCGGTGCACGATTCCTCCTCGCTGCGCGAATGGTGGGAGGCCGAGGCGGATCGCGAGGGAACCTGGAGGTTCGTCTCCGGCTCGCTCGGAAAGGACATCGGCCCCTGCCCCTCGCGTTTAGACGCCGAGCACGCGGCTTTGCTCCTCGAAACGCTTGCCCGCTCGGCCTCCCTAATGGTCGTCTATCCGATACAGGATCTCCTCGCTTTGAGCGATCACCTCCGGCCCAACGACCCGAAAGGCGAAAGGATCAATGTGCCCGGCACGATGGGGGTCGGCAATTGGTCGTATCGCGCGCCGGCGACGATCGACCAGATGCTCGCGGAGAAGAAGCTGGGCGTGAAGGTCCGCTCCCTGGCAAAGGCCAGGGGCCTGGCGAAGGCCAGGGTGGCTAAGGCCCCTAGCGGCCCGAAGAAGTCGAGCGGAAAGCCGGCATGAGCCATCCAAAATAGTCTAGAATAGAGATGAAGGAGGCGGTATGTCGCGCAGCGTCCGTGCCGCGGGCTTGATATTGGGCGGGATCGATGGCTTGTCCCCCGTCGCCTCCGCGACCGAAGGACAGGAGCTTTTCGCCGCCTACGCCCGCGCGGGAATCCGGGCGTATCTCCTTCCTGGTTATCTCGCGAGAGAGCCCGAGCGGTTGGCGCGCCTCGTCGACGCCGCTCGCGAGGCGGCACGAGCCGCAGGTTTGGGCCGCGCCCTGGTGGCGATCGGCGGCAGCGAGGCGCCCGCCTTCGGCCTTCCGCCCTTTCCGCTGGCTCCCACGCCCCTGGGCATCGCTTCGTCCGGCTCCGCCGCCGCCGCCAGGCGGGCGGGGTACCTCCTCGGCTCCCGACTCGCCGCGTGCGGAGTCGACATGGCGCTGGCCCCTCGCCTGGACCTCGCCAGCGATCCCAAGGACTCGGCCGGAGCGCTCGAGGGCTTCGGCGAGGACGCGCGCCTCGCCGGCTACCTCGGCGCGGCCTTCTCGCGCGGGCTGTCGCGCGCGGGCGTCGCGGCATGCATCGGCCGTTTCCCCGGCCTAGGCTCGATTTGCCGCGACTGCTACGAGGGCATGCCCTTCGTCACGCTGCCAGTCGAGCGCCTCGAGCGCTGCGAGATGCGTCCTTTCGCCCGGGTCGTCGCGGCCGGGGCGGAGGCGGTTTTCGTCGGACGAGTGCTCGTGCCCGCGCTCGAGGGCGATCGAATCCCGGCCTCGGCCAGCGCGCGCGTCATCGAGGGCAGGCTCAGGGAATCGATGGGCTTTCACGGCCTCGTGATCGGCGACAAAATCGGGCCCGGGGAGGACGCGGGGCGAGCGGCCGTCCTCGGAGCCCTGGCGGGATGCGACCTCGGCTTCTTCTCGCTGGACGACGCTTTGAAGGCGGCGGCTGCCCTCGAGAAGGCGGCCGCGGCGGGCGAGCTGCCGGCCGTCCGCGTCGAGACCGGCCGCCGCCGCCTGGAGTCCCTGTTGGCGAGGCGGCCTAAGTCCGCCTCGCGCCGAGTCGAGCTTCCGACGAGGCTCGTCCGTCTCGCGCATCGCGACATCGAAAGAGGCGTCACCCTTTTGCGCGGCACGCTGGCCCTCGAAAGCGACGAGCCGGGCACTTTCAAGAACTCCTTCGTCCTCGTCTTCCTTCCGGACCCCGATGCTCCGGAGGCCGCGGAGTCCGAGGCCGTCTTGTCGGCCTTGCGCCTGAGGCTCCCCGGCGCGGCCGTCCTCGGCATGCCCTCGGAGCCCAAGCCCAAGGAAACGGACGAGCTCCTGCGCGCAATGGGACCGCGCGGGCGCTATTCGAGCGCGGCCGTCCTCAGCTACGACGCGCATTTTCGTCCCGCGCAAGAAGGACTGGCCCGGCTCGTGGCGGAATTCATCCCGCGATACCGGGTGATCGCGATGCGCGATCCCTACGATGCCGCCTTTTTCCCGAGCGCCCTCGGGTTGGGGGCGGCCTACGGATTCTCGGAAGGCTGCGCCAGCGCGGTGGCCGATCTCCTGTCGGGCAGGGCCAAGGCGCGGGGCGGACGGCCCGTCGAGGTCATCGGACTGGAAATCTAGCGCGTTCCCGCTGGCCTCTGCCCCGCCGACCATTGTATATTCTTATTCCCAAGGAGCATCCATGAACATTGCGAGCATGCGTCCCCGTTCCGACGACGGCGACGACGACGACGAGCCCAAGGCCCCGCCTCCCCGAACGGAAGATGCCCTCGCCGAGCGTTTCCTAAAAACCAGGACTGTCCTCCTCTCGGGCGAGATAGACAAGGAATCGAGCGAACGTTTCATAAGGCAGCTTCTCCTCCTCGAAGCGCTCGGCAACGACCCGATCAACGTCCTCATCGATTCTCCCGGCGGGGACGTCGACGCCGGCTACGCGATATTCGACATGATCCGCTTCGTCGCGGCCCCGGTGAAGATCGTCGGCATGGGCCTCGTGGCGAGCGCGGCGGCCCTGGTCCTTCTCGCCGTGCCGAAGGATCGGAGGCTCGGGCTGCCCAATTCGCACTACCTCATCCATCAACCCTTGTCCGGCATAAGGGGCGTCGCGACCGAGATCGAGATCCACGCCCGCGAGCTCGAGAAGACCAGGGAGCGCGTCAATCGCGTCATCGCCGACGAGACGGGCCAATCGATCGAGCGCGTGCGCAAGGATACCGATCGGGATTTCTGGATGAACGCCGAGGAGGCGATAGCCTACGGCCTCATCTCTCGCGTATCAGCAACTCGGGCCGAACTAGGCTCATGACGAAGGCGGAGCTTGAGCCCCGCATCGAGCGTTGCTTCGATTCGCTGAGCGAGGACGCGTCGAGGGGCCTACCCGTCTATCGGGGGAAGGTGCGCGACGTCGTCGTCGGCGAGAGCGCCCTCCTGCTCGTGGCAAGCGACCGGATCTCCGCGTACGATCGGGTGCTCGCGACCATCCCGTACAAGGGCGAGGTGCTGGCGAGAGTCTCCGCCTGGTGGTTCGACCGCTGCCGAGACGTCATGCCCAACCATGTCCTCCCGAAGGGCGACCCCGTGTCGCTCGGCGTCGGGAGGGCGACCCTCGTCCGAAGAGTCGAGATGCTTCCGGTCGAGGTGGTGGTGCGGGGCTTCCTGACCGGTTCCGCATGGCGCGACTATAAAGCCGGCAGGAGCGTGTCGGGCATCGAGCTGCCGGGCGGTCTCTCTAAAGACCAGCGGTTTCCGTCCGCGATCGTCACGCCGACGACGAAGGAGAAGGACGGCCACGACCGGCCGATATCCGGCGCCGAGATAGTCTCCTCGAGGCTCGTCGCCGGGGAGCTGTGGCGCGAGGTCGAGTCCTCGGCGCTCGCGCTTTTCCGCCGCGGGCAGGAACTGTCCTCGCGCTCCGGCCTCATCCTCGTCGACACGAAATACGAATTTGGCCTAGCCGACGGGCGCCTCGTCCTGGCCGACGAGATCCACAGCCCGGACTCCAGCCGCTATTGGTGGGCCGACAGCTACGATCGGCTGTTCTCCGCCGGCGAAGATCAACGCGAGCTCGACAAGGAACCCTTCCGACGCTGGCTCGCCGATCGAGGCTATACCGGCGAAGGGCAGGTCCCGGCGATTCCCGACGCCTTGAAGATCGAGACCTCCTGGAGGTACCTGCAGGCCTACGAGGCGATCACCGGCGAGGAATTCCAGAGCATCGGGCCGGAGCCTCAATCGGAGGCCGAGCTCATCGGGCGTATCGTGGACGAGAAGCTGCGCTAGCTGCTCGGAGGTCCTATGCGCCCAACCTGCTCGATCGCGCTCGTCGCGATCGGCGTGCTCTGCCTTTCGGCTTCCCGGTGCGCCTCGCCGTTGTCGCCTCCTGCCGGACGTTGCATATCGATCGTCGCCTACAACGTCAAGAGCCTTTTCGACGCGACCGACGACGGCTGCGAGTTCCCCGAATTTTCGGTGGCGAACGGCAAGTGGGACGATGCGCGATACAGGATCCGGCTCGCCAACGTCGCGCGGGCCGTCCTGGCCGCCGGGCCGGCGCAGGGCAACCCGCGTGGACCCGATGTCCTCTGCATGGAGGAGATCGAGAACTCGAAGGTACTGGAGGCTCTCCGCACCGGGCCCCTGTCGGCCTGCCGCTACGGCTACGCGGCTATCGCCCCTGCCGAGGGCGGCCCTTTCTCGGTCTGCGTCCTGTCCCGGCTGCCAATACTCGCCTCGGCCTGCCATGCGGCCACGACGCCCGCGGGTCGCGCCGGCCGCGATGTCCTCGAGGTGGACCTCGACGTTCGGGCAGGCGCTTCGTGCTTATCGCCTGCCATTGGAAATCCAAGTCCGGCGGCGTCGAGGAGACCGAGGAGGCCCGTCGCGAGGAGGCCGGCCTCGTCCGCGACAGGGTAGCTGCGCGCATGGCGGCCGACCCAGGTGTCGAGCTCGTCGTCTGCGGCGACTTCAACGAGAGCCCCGACGAGTATCAGCGGTCGGGCCGACTCTACTCGACGGCGCTAATGCCCGTCGAAGAGGCAGCGGCCGGCCAGGGTTCGGTGGCGGGTGGGCCGCCCGCGCGCCTACTCGTGGCGTCGGAGCCGGGAGCGGCGGTCCCGCTCGGCGGAGAGCCCGTGCTCTACAGCCCGTGGACCGCGAACGGGTACAGCTACTCGTTTCGCGGCAGCCGCGAGCGATTGGATGGGTTTCTCCTCAGCCCGGGCCTCCTCGACGACTCCGGTCTCGTATTCAAAAGCTTCGCCGCGGCGACCGCGAGCTTCCTCGTCGACGGAGAGGGGACGCCGATTGCATGGCCGGGTTCGGGTTCGACGGGCTACTCGGACCACCTGCCGATCGCTTTGACGATCGAGTTAGGCGTCTGAGCGGTTTTTGCTGGCTCGAGCTTCAGGTCCGCCGCGGCCCCGAGTTGCGCTCCCAGAAGAGGCCGTCGCCGTAGCCCTGGATCCGCTGGTCGTCGACAGCGAGCTCGAGCCTGCGCAAGGCGGTCAGGCAATGCTCCTCGTCGAGCTCAATGCCGATGAACCGACGCCCCAGCTTTCTCGCGGCGACGGCGCTCGTGCCCGAGCCCAGGAAGGGATCGAGGACGAGGTCGCCTGGCAGCGAGGAGGCGAGGATCAGCTTGGCGAGGAGCTTCTCGGGCTTTTGAGTCGGATGGATGGTGTTCTCGGGCATGGACCAGAACGGCACGGTGATGTCCGTCCAGAGATTCGAAGCCGCCGTGTCCCGGAATGCGCCGGCCTGGCCCACCGCCCAGTCCTTCGGCTCCCCGCGATCGTCGCGGTAGGGGGCGCGCACTCGCCTCCGGAGGCGCACCGCCTCGCCCTGGAAGCGGTATTCTTCCGAGACCGTTGCGAACCAGATATCCTCGTGGGCGCTCTTCCAATTGCGCGAGGCCGCGCGGCCTTTCTCGCGCTCCCAGGTGATGCGGTTCCTGATGACGAGCGAGCGCTCGAGAACTCTCTGCACGGCGGACGAGCATCGCCAATCGCAGCAGACATAGACGCTCGCGTGGCCTTTGAGCAGGGGCAGCGCGGCCTCCACCCAGGAGCTCGTGTACTCTTCGTACGCGCTATCGCTCATGCGCGCCGCTCTCTCCGAGCCGAAGTCCTTGTCCATGTTGTACGGAGGGTCGGCGATCAGGAGATCGACGGACGCGGATGGAAGGCGCGGCAAGGCCTGGAGGGTGTCGCCGAGGATTATGGCGTCCGAGGCCTCCTCCGGGGAAATAGCCGAGGCCGAGGCACCGAGGGCGCGAGCGCGCTCGAGGCCGGGAGCCAGGCGAAGCCGATCTTCCTCGCGGAGCCTGATGCCGCGGTTGCGGGCCGAATGTTCGATCATGCGCTGGCATAGTATCGGTATACGCGCGAGCTGGACAAGCGCGCGCCTTGGCTTACCTGCCGCGTTCGCAGTATGCTTTATCGAATATGGCCGAAGGCAAGCCACTCATCGTCCAAAGCGATCTCACCCTACTCCTCGACGTCCACGATCCGGCTTTCGAGGAAAGCCGCGCAGCCATTGGGGCCTTCGCGGCCTTGGAGAAGAGTCCCGAGCATCTCCACACCTATCGGATATCCGCGCTCTCGCTTTGGAACGCGGCGAGCGCCGGCCTGAGCCCCGCCGACGTAGAGGACATCCTCGATCGCTACAGCAGATACGACATTCCTCGAGATATTTCCTTCATCGTCCGCGACACGATGGCCCGCTTCGGCCGCCTCGTGCTCAAGGAGCTGTCTCCCATGTCCGACCGGCTCCTACTGGCCTGCTCGGACGTCGAGGCGGAGCGGGAGATCGCCTCGGCGAAGAAACTGCAGAAATGGCTGGTGCCCGCGCCCGGCGGCTTCGAGTTGCGCCTCACCGACCGCGGAACCGTGAAGCGCGAGCTGTTCAAGCTCGGATGGCCGGTCAAGGACGAGGCGCCTCTCGTCCCCGGCGATCCTTTGGTGATCGGCCTCCGCGACAGCCGCGCGTCCGGCGGGAGCTTCGGCCTTCGGCCATACCAATACGACGCCCTCGGCGCCTTCATCGGCGGCGGGCTTCCCGGCTCGGGCTACGGCGTCGTCGTCATGCCGTGCGGCGCGGGCAAGACCATAGTCGGCATGGCGGCGATGGCCGCTATAGGCCGCAAGACCCTCATCGTCACGACCAACATCGCCGCCGTCCACCAATGGATGGACGAGCTAGCCGACAAGACCGATCTGCCGCCCGAGTCGATCGGAGAATATACCGGCGCCGAGAAGACCGTCAGGCCCGTGACGATCGCGACCTACCAGATCCTCACGTGGCGGCCCGACAAAAACTCAGACTTCCCGCACTTCGACCTGTTCCGCAGGGAGAAGTGGGGCCTCATCATCTACGACGAGGTGCATCTCCTGCCCGCGCCCGTCTTCCGCGTCGTGGCCGAGATACAGGCGGTGCGCCGGCTCGGCCTCACCGCCACCCTCGTGCGCGAGGACGGCCGCGAGGAGGACGTCTTCAGCCTGATAGGCCCCAAGCGCTACGACGTGCCCTGGAAAGACCTCGAGCGCCGCGGCTTCATCGCCGAGGCCTACTGCCGGGAGATCCGCGTCCCGCTGCCCGAGGACGAGCATCTCCGCTATTCGGTATCCGAGCCGCGCGACAAGCACCGCCTCGCCGCCGAAAACACCGCCGAAATACGAGGCCGTGCGCGAGCTCGTCGAGAACCACCCCGACGAGCCGGTCCTAGTGATCGGGCAATTCCTCGATCAGCTCGGTCGCCTCTCCAAGGAGCTCGGATCGCCCCTCCATCACCGGCCGAACTCCGAACCCCGAGCGCGAGCGGATCTATGCCGACTTCAAGGCAGGCCGCACGAGGGTCATCGTCGTCTCAAAAGTGGCGAATTTCGCGATAGACCTGCCGGACGCCTCCGTCGCCATCCAGGTATCCGGCTCCTTCGGCTCTCGCCAGGAGGAGGCGCAACGCCTCGGCCGCATCCTCAGGCCGAAGGCGCGAAACTCCTATTTCTATTCGCTCGTCTCGCGTTATACGGTCGAGGAGGAATTCGCGGCCAATAGGCGCAAGTTCCTGATCGAGCAAGGCTATCGCTATCACATCGAGGCTTGGGAATGAACGGACTCCAGCAAGGAGCCGCCTCCATGCCCCCGCCGGGCGCCTCGGATTGGACGGACGCGCTGCTCACATCGGGGACGGAGGCCCTGATCGGCGCGGTCAGGAATTACGTCGGTCCGATAAAGACGCCCTACGACAAGCGCGATCTGGTCAAGCGGCTCGAGGCGTTTCTCCGCAGGGCGGAAACCAGGGAATCGCTCTATTCGCTGCTCGACGGCCTGGACGCCCGGATACTCGGCTCGTCCCTTCTCTTGGGCCCCGGCCCCGAGCAAGTCCTGAAGGACCTCTTCGCAGGCGAGCTGCCTCTGTTCGAGCTGGGCGTGAGGGTGTCCAACCTCCTCGACCGCCTGCTCCTGTTCCGCTACCACGTCGGCGGGAAAAGGCTCATTGCGGTGAATCCCCTGCTCGCGGAGGAGCTGCGCTCCCGAGTCCTCGTCCCTGCCGTGTTTTTCGGAAATCGCGAGGGCGCTGGCGCCGTCGCCGAGAGCCCGAGCGAGAGTCCCGTTGCCGGCTCCGTCGACGCGAGGACGGCGGTGGCCTTCTTCTCTTTCCTTTTCCACGCGCCTTCGTCCATTCGCAAGGGCGGAACCCTGACCAAGCGGGCCGCGGACCGAGCCGCCGCGCTGTTTCCCATGCTCGCCGCCGAGGACGGCGGGCGCCTGGGCGCACTCGCCATGGCATTCTCGGCCGCGGGCATCATGCGCGCGACGCAGGACGAGGAGCGTTCCCCCGATCGCCGAGCCTTCTCGCGGCTCGTGGCGGATTGGGAGGAGGAGCTGCCATACTATCTCGCCTCGTGCATCGCCGTCGCAGGCCAGGCGGAGCCCGAGGAGAGCTACGCGGAAGGAGCTCGGGGAGGAAGGGCCGCAGCTCTCGCCGTCATCATCGCGAGTGCCTTGGAGTTCCTGCCCGCAGACATGGCCCTCGCCCGCCCCGCGCTCGCCCGCTGGCTGCGGATCGTGGCCCGTCGTGCGTCATACGAGGCGTATGCGAATAGCGCGCCGGACCCCGCGACGGCCCTGCGCGCGCTGGAAGAGCTCGGGCTCCTGGTCCCCGGCGGTGGCGGCCTGTGCCTCGTTCGAAACCCGCGACATGCCGAGGGCCGGATGCCAGGCCAGCTCGTGGTGGAGGGCGCCCATGCCATGCACCTCATGCCCGAGGCGAGTCTCGAGGATCGGCTGTTCATCGGCTGCGTGGCCCGGCCCGTTACCCTCGGCACGGTGTGGAGCTTCGATGTCGAGCGCGACACGGTGAGGCGCGCCTTCGCTTCCGGGCTGAGCGCGGCGGAGATCAGGTTGCGCTTCGAGGCCCTGGCGGGCACCGCCCTGCCTCAGAGCTTCGCCTTCTCGCTGTCCGCCTGGGAGGAGGAGTACCGATCGCTGCGGCTGTATCGCGGCTTCACGCTCGTCGCCGACGAGAGGCTGCGGCCGGTCATCGAGCGGTCGGCCGCTCTCGGCCGGATCACCGCCGATCGCCTCGCGCCCGGCGTCTATTTCCTCTCGGCCGCGACTCCGGACGAGGCGATAGCCGCCCTCTCCGCCGCCGGACTCGAGGCGCCGCCCCTCATGCAGGCCGGGGCCATTGGCGAGGTCCCGGCTTCGGCCTTTTCGGTCCTGACGGACGGCCCGGGCGCGGGGGTCGGCGGCTCATCGCGCGAGGCGCTGAGCGATCGCATGGACGAGTTGCGCGATCTCGTAGCCGCGCTGGGGCTGCCTCGCCCCGCAGGCGGGGCGCCCGGGAGAGCGGAGGGTCGTTCCCAGGCTCCCGACCCCGAGCCCAGGCTCGGCGAGTTGCGGGCCGCTCTCTCCATATCGGGCAGGCCCGAGGAAGAGCGGCGCGAGCTGGCGGACCGCATCGAGCGGCGGCTGGTCATCACCGAGCGGCAGATCGCCCAGGCCGACCCCAAGTCCGAACGCCTAGAGGCCGGCGGGCTCGATTACCTGGGCAAGGTCCGCGTGGTGGAGCGCGCGCTCCGGGCCGCGGGCGATCGGCTCGAAGTCCTGTACCGGCTGCCCGGAGCCGAGCCCGTGCGCGCTCTCTTGCGCCCCGTCAGGCTCGACAAGAACGAAAAGGGGCTCGTCCTCGAGGCCGAAGATCTCGGCACGGGCGGCCCCGCACGCGTACCCCTCGGCGCCGTAAGCACGGTGCGCAGGCTGCGCGCATCCTTATTCGGAGAAGAACAATGAAGAACCAGAATCAACAAGAGCGCCTGGGGCACCAGGACCAGCTCAAGCTCGCCGTCCTCGTCGACGCGGACAATACGCAGGGGTCCATCGTCGAGGGCCTGCTCGCGGAAATAGCCAAGTACGGCGTCGCGAGCGTCAAACGCATCTACGGCGACTGGACGAGTACGAACCTCCGCGGCTGGAAGGACAAGCTGCTCGAATTCGCCATCCAGCCGGTGCAGCAATTCTCGTACACGACCGGCAAGAATTCGACCGACAGCGCGATGATCATCGACGCGATGGACCTCCTCTACACCGAGAACCTCGACGGCTTCTGCATCGTGTCGAGCGACTCGGACTTCACGCGGATCGCGATGCGGCTTCGCGAGGACGGCAAGATGGTTCTCGGCTTCGGCCAAAGGAAGACCCCGAAGCCCTTCGTGGCGGCCTGCGACAAGTTCATCTACACCGAGATCCTGCGCGAGCCGGAGGAAGACCGCGAGGCGCGCGGCGACCGCGAGGCGCCTTCGAAGGCGCCCGCGGACATCAAGCTGGACCACAGGGCGGCCAACCTCATGCGCTCGGCCGTGGAAGACGCGGCCGACGAGTTCGGGTACGCCTACCTCGGCGCGGTCGGCACCTACATCATGAACAGGCAGCCAGAGTTCGATCCGCGCAACTACGGCTACCGCAAGCTCGGCGACCTCATCAAGGCCTCCGGGCTCTTCGACATCGACGAAAGGGCCAGCCCGACGGACCAGGGGAAGCAGATCTACATCAAGACCCGGAGCAAGGGCCGCTGAGGCCGCTGGTGCCGTGCCCAATTCCCGCGCTCATCAGGCGCGCGCGCGGCTCGGACCTCGCGGCCATCGCGGGCCTGAGGGTCGCCTTCGAGCGCATAACGCGCGATTCTGGCTCCATGGACGAGGACGACCGCCGCAAGGAGATCGAGGGGCTCCTCGGCCGCGACTTCCGCCGGGGCAGGCTCCTGTGCTGGGTCGCCGAGGAAGGGGGTCGCGTCGTCGCCCAAGCGGCCGTGCGCCTGCGGGGCGGCCGCGCGCGGACGGCGGCTGGCGCGGGAACGGCCGCGGGCGCAAGCCTCTACGGCGAGCTGATCAACGTCTACACCGAGCCTGCGCATCGCGGCCGCGGCATCGGCTCGGCCCTCGTCGGCGCCGCGATCTCCGAGGCCCGGGTTCTCGGCTTGGCCCGCCTGGTCCTGCAGGCCACCGACGACTCGCGGCGCATTTACGAACGCGCGGGATTCAGCTCCGGGGGAAGGGGCATGAGCTTGGAAATGTATTAGCCGAATACGCGGACTTGGTTTTCCCGACCAATCCTCGCCAGCTCTTCGATTATCGGAGACCCCGCCCGAGCCTTGCGCTTGATCTCGATGGCGAACTGGTTCATCGAAAAATGGTTGAAGGCCCATACTCCGGCCCGTGCTTCCGGCTCGGCCTTGGCGAGCCTCCGGCCCAGCTCGTCTCGGTAGATCTCGAAGAGGCCGCCCTTTCGGAGCTCGCCCAGGCCGGACACCCAGAGCACTGGCCACATGCCGGCAGGCTGGTCGTCCCGGCGAAGGGCGCAGTACAGGCGCCAAGCGAGATCGGCCATTACGGCCTGGCTGCCCGCCAAAAGGGCCTCGAGGCGGGATCGGTGCAGCCCGGCGCTCTTGGCGAGCAGCGCGAGCTCTGCGGTCTTGGGAGTGTGGACGGGAGTCTTGTTGAGGATGAGGACCTCGCGACGGAAATCCATTCCCAGCTCCGAGCGGAACCAGAGCTCGGCCAACTTGCCCGATTGTCCCACGAGATAGCGGTTGTTCGCGGCGAGCTGCTCTTTCTTGCCCGGATTGTCGGCGACGAGGATCACCTTGATCAGCGCCTCCGGAGCGATGTCGTCCAACGCGCGGTTGTAGACGATGGGCGTCTCGACCCGGTAGTCCTCGTAGCCTTGCTTGACTCGGACGCGCTCCTGAGCCTCGAGGAGATAGGGATGGTCCTCGCTCCACGACTTGACCGATGCGCGGAACTCTTCTCGAATCGCCTCGAACTCCCTGTAGCCGTCGCTTCTCATGCGCTCCAGGATGCCGGCCTCCCGCCTTGCGCGCAAGGGGAGAGCGCTAGAAAGTTATGTTACAATAGGCCCAGGAGGGCATCATGAAACGACCGCGCCTCGTCTTTCTCGTCGTCGGCTTGGTGCTGCTCGTCGCGGTGCAGGCGATCTGCACGTCGCTGCTCCTCGTTCCCGACGGCGTGCGCATCCAGTGGCCCGAGCCGGGCTCGAGCCACGGCCGCCGATTCGTAGCGAGCGGCGACGCCTGGGCTGCGCCGGGACAAGGGGCCATCTCCACGCTCGCCGTGGAGGCTCGGCGCGAATCTTCCTCCGGCGGCGAGCCTCGAGTCTTTCCGGCCGCGCGTCCGTACATCAGCTACGTGAGGCAGTCTCGCTATGCCCTGCCAACCTGGAGCGCCCGCATCGACCTTCCCGAGAACGGAACCTGGTCCCTCACGGCGGTCGCCCTGACGAACGATGGCCGGCGGATCGAGTCGACCGCGCGCCAGGTGACCGTGTCGTCGACCCTCGGGAGCATCGCCGACTCCGGCTTCAGTTCGTGGTCGGCTCCGCACCTGCTCGCGATAGCCGCGATCCTGCTCGGCGCATTAGCCGTGGCCTATTTCGCCCGGAAAGGCGGACCGACGTGGCTGGACTCGGCCGCTCCTTACATCGCCTTCGTGATGTGGGCCAACGAGCTCGCCTACCAGAGCTATTGGATGATCGTCGGAGGTTGGTCGCACTCGGGCTCGCTCATGTTCCAGATGTGCGGGCTTTCGATCATCCTGATACCCATATGCCTTTTCCTGAAGGACAGCCCGCGGAGGCGCTATCTCGCCGATGTTTTGTATTTCTGGGGGCTGGGCGGCGCCGCGCAGGCCATCCTGACGCCGGACATCGGCGCCTCGGGCTTCCCGTCCTATCGCTATTTCTCGTTCTTCATCTCGCATGGCATGATCATCGTCGCGGTGGTCGCCTTGATAGCCTCGGGCTCGGTGAAGATCAACCTGCGGTCCCTGGCGCGCTGCATCCTGGTTTCCAACATCGTCATAGTGCCGATGTACCTGCTCGACCGGCTGTTGGCTCTCGTGCCGCCCTTCGCGCCGGGCAACTATTTCGCCCTGGGCTATCCACCGCCCACCGGATCGCCGATCGATCTGCTGGCGAAGGTGTTCGGTCCGTCGCCGCGGTATGTCATCGGCCTCGAGATCATGGGCATCCTTGTTTTCCTCGTGCTGTGGCTGCCGTGGGGCGTGACGAGTCATGCCAAAAGACGGCAATTACCGGTATCTTGAACGCTTTTTTAGTCTCGTATTCTTGCGCCCGACCGTGATATTGTATGGGCAAACATTCCATAAGGCAGATGAAAATTTTGAAGATATACCTCGCAGCGTTGATCTGCGTATTCAGCGTCTCTGCCGCCACCGCTCTTGGCCTGAGCCTGACGCCCTACGTCCAAGCGGGCTCGGGGCAGGCTTCGGGGAGCTTCTTGGCCGAGAGAGGCGCTTTTTACGCCGAGCTCGGCGCCGCTTCCTATTCCATGCCTGGTTCCTCCTCCCCTTATTATCCGATCCTGCTCGGCGGGCTCGGCGTCGATTTCAGTCTTTCGCGAGGCGCGTTCTTCCTCTGGAAAGCCCCGCTTTCTTTCGTCGCGGGGCTGGATGCCGGAGCCTGGGGTGGCGCCATCTCCGGCTCGACGGCGGCCGGGGCCGCTTTCGCCTCCACCAGCGCGAGGAGCATTGCCGTTTCCCTGCGCGCGGACGAACGTTACAGCTTCCGCCTCGGCTCGAGCACTTTCTCCGTCGAGCTGGGTCCCTTCGTGGGGGCGAATGTCGGCTATCTCGTCCAAGAGTCCATCTCCGGCGTCAACAGCTCGGCTTGGCTCTGGCCTGCCACTCTCGGCGACCTGGCGTTCGCAGGGGCGGGCCTGGGCTTCGATTACAGCATAAAGTTTGGCAGAGGGCGACTAAGTCTCGGCCTTCGCGGCGATATCGTACTCACTCCGCTCGCTTCGGCCGATGGCGCGATAGGAGCGGAGATCGTCTATCCCTGGAGGGCGCTCGGTCGGGTCGGGTATGAATTGCCCTTGGGCGCGCGGAAGGCAAAGAAATGAAACCACTCCGGATGCCTCTCTCGTATTTGGGGTCTCTGGCCTTCGGCCTTGTCGTCTCATGCGCGATGCCCGGTTCCACCACGCCTTCGGCTTCCTCGCCTCCCTCGGTCCTGATCTCGAACTACAACGGTAATTTTTCCTATACGGTGGACGCTGGCTCGACGCCCAAGAACGTTTATTTCGTGTTCTCGAATACGAGCCTCGATACGAGCGCGACCGCCGCGACGGTTGCCAGCTCGGTCGGCGCGATCAAAGTGAACGGCGCAGAAATCGCCACCAGCCGCGCGCAGCCGGCGGGCGGGCCGGCGGAAAGCTCGACGAGCCGCAAAGATTTCCTCGCACAGTCGAACCAGGATATCGGAAGATTTATAGAAAACCGGAGTAACCTGGGTTCGGCTGGCCTGCCCGTTAGCTCGCCGAGTTTTGACACTGCGAATGTAACAACTGCGAAATTTTCGGATTCCGCAGTAGCTGACACTCCTTCCACCTGCCGCTATGTTTCTCCTTTGGTCACTCTCGCTGATTCTACTACCAGAAAGCTTAAGGGGACCTCTATTAACCCCATCCTTAATGCACTCCTTGACCATGCGTCAAGAAATAGTCTGAAGGTTTCTCGATATCAGTCATAATTGACCGATTATCAGCTTTTCTCGGCCAAATGGCAGTTCTGGGGAAGGCGCTCAAGACTGTGCCCCGCGACCGCTATTTTCTGGCGACGAAGGTCGGACAATCCGGGACCGGCGAGTTCGACTTCAGCGCCGCCCGCACAATCCGCAGCCTGGACGAAAGTTGCGCAAGGCTCGGAGTCGACCATGTCGACCTGCTGCAGTGCCACGACATCGAGTTCGCCAACCTCGACCAGATCGTCGGCGAGACCCTCCGCGCTTGTGGAGCTGAGGAGGCTCGGCAGGATTGGCCACATCGGGATCACCGGGCTGCCGCTCAAGGTCTTCCCACAGGTCATTGACCGCGCGGGTTCGGCGGTGGTCGAGACGATTCTTTCCTTCTGCCACTACGAGCTAAACGACGACTCCCTGGAATCCATGATTCCCTCTGCGCCGGAAAGGGGGTGGGCGTGATCAACGCGGCGCCCACCGGAATGGGCCTTTTGAGCGAGCGGGGCGTTCCGGACTGGCATCTCGCGCCGCCAGCGCTTTTGGCTGGAGCCAGAAAGGCGGTGGACTACTGCCGAAGCGTCGGCGCCGACATTGCAAAACTTGCCGTGCAGTTCAGCGTCTCCCGTCCCGGGATCGCCACGACCGTGATCGGCACCGCCAATCCGGGCCACATCCTCAAGAACATCGAGTACGCGATGGCCCCCATCGACTTCGAACTGATGG
>CAWHFT010000026.1:0-6503 GCA_963828175.1 uncultured Spirochaetota bacterium | reverse complement strand
TCCTATGCATGGTTTACCTTTCGACATTCAGGCCTCCCGCCTGGCGCGGGTTTTCTGTGGCAACAGTGTAGTCCAGAGGCGCCGGTTCACCGCTCCAGGCTTGCCGTGCGGAAGGGCAATGCAACGGAATCTTCGTCCGGCCACTGCTGAGCGGGGAGGGGTCTGCCGCTTAGCCAACTTGCCCTTCAGAATCGCAGCTAAGCGTAATGATTTGAGCCGCTTTTCCCTGCCGGAGTGGGCAAGTTTTCGAGCCAGAAGCGCCGGCCGCCACCGGCGCGGCGAGGGGCTGACCATGGTGCTATTGATCGACAACTACGATTCCTTCACCTACAATCTCGCGCAGCTGCTCATGCGGCTCGGCGAGGAAGTCCAGGTGGTCCGCAACGACGAGATCACCGTCGAGGAGGCTGAGGCCCTGGAGTTCGACCGGCTCGTGATTTCTCCAGGCCCCGGCAGGCCCGAGGGCGCCGGCAACTCGATCGAGCTCATCAGGCGCTTCGCAGGGCGCAAGCCGATCCTCGGCGTCTGCCTCGGGCACCAGGCCATCGCGGCGGCCTTCGGCGCGCGCATCGTCCACGCGAGGCGGATCATGCACGGCAAGGCCGACACGATCTCGCACGACGGCAAGACGCTGTTCTCCGACGCGCCGAACCCGCTGCGCGCCATTCGCTACCACTCGCTCGCGGTCGAGCGCGAGAGCCTTCCGCCGGAATTCGTCGTCACCGCGACCTCCTCCGACGGAGAGATCATGGGGATCCGCCACGTCGAGCACCGGATCGAAGGCCTGCAATTCCATCCCGAGTCGATCGGCACCGAGGACGGCGAGCGCCTGATCCGCAACTTCCTATCGGGCGTCCGCGAGATCCCGTCGGTCAAGCATATGCTCAAGCGGCTCTCCGGCAGGGAGGAGCTCACGCGCGCCGAGGCGCGGAGCTTCATGGACCAGATCGCCGACGGCGCGGTCTCTCAGGCCCAGGTAGGCGCCTTCCTGGCGAGCCTCACCGTCAAGGGACCGACTATCGACGAGATGACGGGGTTCGCCTCTTCCCTCTACGACCGAGCGGTGCGCGTGCCATTGCCCGACGGCCTCGCGACTGTCGACACGTGCGGCACCGGCGGCGACTCCTCGGGCACGTTCAACATCTCGACCGCCTCGGCGTTCGTCACGGCAGGAGCGGGGGCTTTCGTCGCCAAGCACGGCAACCGCTCCATCACCTCGCGCTCGGGCTCCGCGGACGTCCTCGACGCCCTCGGCGTCTCGACCAAGATGGGGCCCTCCGAGGCGGCCAGAGCGATCCAAGAGGCGGGCATGGCCTTTCTCTTCGCGCCGGCCTACCATCCGGCCTTCAAGAACATCATGGGCCCGAGGCGCGAAGTCGGCTTCCGCACGATCTTCAATATGATCGGGCCGATGCTCAATCCGGCCCGGGCGAAGTCCCAGGTGGTCGGCGTCTACGCGCCCGAGCTGACCGAGATCGTGGCGAGGATTTTGGCCAACCTCGGCGTGAGCCGGGCGCTCGTCGTCCACGGCCTCGATGGCATCGACGAGATCAGCCTCGTCGGTTCGAGCAAGGTGACGGAGCTCAAGGACGGCTGGACGCGGACTTATCTCTTCGACCCTCGCGACTACGGCTTCGAGCTCTGCGCCCCCGCCGACCTCAAGGGAGGCGACGCCGCTGAGAACGCCGGCATCGTCGAGCGCGTGCTCGCCGGCGACCCGGGCCCCAAGCGCGACGTCGTCGTCCTCAACGCGGCGGCGGCGATCTACGCGGCCGGGATCGCAGCGGACTTCGGCGACGCCATAGCGGCGGCCCGTGCCTCGATCGACGGCGGCAAGGCCGCGCTCGTGCTCGGGCGGCTGCGCGAATTGTCCGGCGGCCCGGCCGCCACCCAGCTTACCGGCGTCACGCCTATCGGCGCCACGGCTCCGCGGGCCTAGCATCGTGGGCATACTCGAGACCATCTGCGCCGAGAGGGGGGCGGACGCCCAGCGCGCGAAGCGAGAGAGGCCGACCTCCTCGCTCGAGCGCATCTGCAGCCCTCCCCGCCCTACCTTCGCCAGCCCCATGCTCATCGCCGAGTGCAAGAAGGCCTCGCCCTCGCGCGGCCTCCTGGTCGGTGAGTACGATCCCGTCGCCCTCGCCGCGGCATACGAGAGAGGCGGCGCTGGCATGGTGTCGGTGCTCACCGAGCCGCGGCGCTTCCTCGGCGCCGACGGCCACCTCACGGCCGTGCGCGAGGCCGTCGGCCTGCCCGTCCTCCGCAAGGACTTCATCGTCGATCCTTACCAAGTCCTCGAGGCCTGGTCCATCGGCGCCGACGCGATCCTCCTCATCGCTACCGCCCTCTCGAAGGCGCAGATGCTCGAGCTGGCCGCGGCCGCGTGCGAGCTCGGCCTCGCGGTCCTCGCCGAGATCCACGAGGAGTCCGAGGTAGAATGCGCCGCGGCTGCGATGCCTGACGCGATAGGAGTGAACTCGCGCGACCTGCGCGACTTCAGCGTAGACGCGGAGAAGTCGCGCTCGCTCGCCGGATTCCTCCCAGCAGGGCCGCTGCGGGTCGCCGAGTCGGGCATGCGCTCGCCAGAAGACGCCGTAGCCCTCGTCCAGGCCGGGTTCCAGGGCTTCCTTATCGGGGAAGCCTTGGCCACCTCCCAGGACCCGGAGTCGAAGACGAGGGATTTCTCCGCGGCCATCGCCGCGGCGATGCCCTCGCGTGAAAGGAAGCTTCAATGAAGATCAAAGTGAAGATATGCGGCATCACCAGGCTCGAGGACGCCCGCCTGGCGCTGAAGCTCGGGGCGGACGAGCTGGGCTTCATCCTGGCGCCCTCCCCGCGGCGCGTCGAGCCTGAGACGGTCAGGGCCGTCCTCGCCGCCCTCGAGGGCGAAGTCGGGCCGGAAAGCTTCCGCGCGATCGGCGTCTTCGTGAACGAGGAGCCCGGAGCGATGCGCGACATCATGTCCTACGCGGGGCTCGACTGCCGCGCAGATCCACGGCGACGAGACTCCCGAAGCCTGCGAGAGCCTCGGCTTCCCGTGGTACCGGGCGCTGCGGATAGACACCGTGGCGGACGCCCTCAGGCTCGCCGGGAGCGCATGGGCATGCCCGCGCCTACTCGTCGACGCGGCCGTGCGCGGCAGTTATGGCGGCACTGGCAGTTCCATCGGCACGTGGGCGGCCCTGGCCGCCAGGGCCCTCGCCCGCGACGCGGACAAGGAATACTTCATCGCCGGCGGCATCAGGCCCCGCAACGCCGCGAGCTTCGTACACTCGCTGGCTCCCGACGGGCTAGACGTGTCCAGCGGAGTCGAGGACGCCCCGGGCATCAAGTCGCCGAAAAGCTCGAGGCGCTGTTTCGCGAGATCCGTCGCGCCGCCGAATACTTGGAGGCGGAGCGCGAGTTCGACGGCAGCAACGCCGAGGAGGCGCTCCGTGCAGCACGATGAGCGATACTATGGCCGCTTCGGAGGCCGCTACGTCCCCGAGGTCCTCAGGCCCGCCTTCGAGGAGCTCGAGGCCGCCTGGAACGCGGCGCGGGCCGATCCAGCCTACTGGGACCTCGTCGAAAAGCTCGGACGCGACTATACGGGCAGGCCGACGCCCCTGTACTTCGCGAAGACCTTGAGCGCCGAGCTCGAAGAGGAGCGGACGCGCTCCGGCCTGAGCGGGCCTGGGCCGAAGCTCTACCTCAAGCTCGAGGGACTCGCGCAGACGGGCGCTCACAAGATCAACAACGCGCTGGGCCAGGCCATCCTAGCCAAGCGTATGGGCAAGGCGAGGGTCATCGCGGAGACCGGCGCCGGCCAGCACGGCCTCGCCACCGCGGCCGCCGCGGCGATGCTCGGCCTCGAGTGCGAGGTCTTCATGGGCGAAGTGGACATGGCGCGCCAGCACCCGAATGTCTTCGGCATGAGGATGTTCGGCGCGAAGGTCACGCCGGTGCTCGAGGGCAGCCGAACCCTCACCGACGCCGTCAACGCCGCCATGAAGAACTGGACCGAGCGGGTGGCCGACACGCACTACGTCCTGGGCTCCGCCCTGGGCGCGCACCCCTACCCGGCCATCGTGAGGGAGCTGCAGTCGGTGATCGGCCGCGAGATCAGAGGCCAGCTCCTCGAGCGCGAGGGTCGCCTTCCCGACCGCATCTACGCCTGCGTCGGCGGCGGCTCCAATTCGATAGGCGCCTTCGCCGCTTTCTTGGACGAGAAGGTCGAGCTCGTCGGTGCCGAAGCCGGCGGAAGCGGCGGCGAGCCGGGCATGCACGCCTCGCGGATGGGCGGCAGGGGAAAAGTCGGCATCGTGCAGGCCTACAAATCGCTGTTCCTTCAAGACGAGGACGGCTCGCTCCTCCCGACCCACTCGGTGAGCGCCGGCCTCGACTACGCCGGAATAGGGCCGCAGCTCGCCCACCTCGGCGAGACCGGCAGAGTCCGCTTCGCCTCGGTCTCCGACGACGACGCGCTCGCGGCCGTCGCTCGCACGGCCCGGAAAGAAGGGATACTGCCCGCCCTCGAGTCGGCCCACGCCCTGGCGCTGGCCTTTCGCGAATTGTCCGGCGTCCCGGACGATTCGCGTCGCGCCGCGCCCGAGCTGAAGCCGGGCGCGGCGGTCGTCGTCAACGTCTCCGGCCGCGGCGACAAGGACCTCTTCATCACGGCGCCTCGCTTCGACCGCGAGGACTGGCTTGCCTTCCTCGAGGACGAAGCGGCCCGGATCAGGATGGAAGACAAAGCCATGCGCGCCAAGGGAGAGATAATCGCATGACGGGCATCGAACGCACGAAGCGAGTCTTCGAGTCGGACGGTATCAAGCTCATGGCCCACGCTGTCTGCGGCTATCCGGACATGGCCTCGTCGGCGAGAATTTTCGCAGCGATGATCACCTCGGGCGTCGACATCATCGAGGCCCAGCTGCCCTTCTCCGATCCCTCGGCCGACGGACCCTCGATAGTCGCGGCCAACCACGCGGCGTTGCGCGCCGGGTCGCGGACCGAAGCCTGCCTCGAGGCCCTCGAAGAGCTGCGCGCGACCACCGCCGCTCCGATCCTCGTCATGAGCTACCTCAACCCCATCCTCGCCTACGGCGTCGACGCCCTGGTGGAGCGTGCGGCGCGATCGGCCCTGGACGGCTTCATAGTGCCCGACTACCCCGACGACGAGCCCGAGCTCGGCCTCGCCGAGAAATGCGCGGCAGCGGGCCTCGCGCTCGTTCCGCTCATCGCCCCGACGACGAGCCTGGAGCGGGCGGCTGCCCTCGCCCAGGCGAGCGCATCGCCTTTCCTGTACGTGGTGCTGCGACTCGGCGTGACGGGACGAAAGACCGAGCTCGACGCGCCCTCGCTCGAGCGTCTCGCTGTTCTCAAGGCGCGTACCGGCAAATACATCGCGGCGGGCTTCGGCCTGCGCGAAAGAGCCCAGTTGGAGGCGCTTCGCGGCTCGGCGGATTGCGCGATAGTCGGCTCGGCCTTGGTGGACGCGGCGAGGGGGGCGATCAGCTCCGGGCGCGATCCGGCCGAGTTGGTTGGCGCCAAGCTGAAGTCCCTCGCAGGCGCGTGAAGGCTAGCGAACCCAACTGCCCCTGGGCCTTCATGCGCTAGGGCGCTCGAAGCGCGTATGGGATATACTGGAGGCATGGAAAGGATGGGAAACCCTACCTTGGCGCCCAATGAGCGCTTCACCTATCGCCACTATCGGACCTGGCCCGACGAAGAGCGTTGGGAACTGATCGACGGCCATGCGTGGGCAATGAGCCCAGCTCCGCGCCGTCGACACCAGGAGATCAGCCACAAGCTATCGCTAAATTTCGGCAACTTCCTCAAGGGTAAGCCGTGCAAGGTGTACGGGGCGCCCTTTGACGTTCTTCTACCCCAGAATGACGAGGCGGACGACGACGTCGATACTGTCGTTCAGCCGGACATCGTCGTCTTTTGCGACCGTTCAAAGCTCACCGAGAGAGGCGCCCGCGGTGCGCCCGACCTCGTTGTCGAAATCCTCTCGCCTTCAACATCACGAAAGGACCAGCGCGAAAAATTCGATCGATACGAACGGTCCGGCGTTCGGGAATACTGGGTGATCGACCCGGAAGCCTGGAGCGTCTGGGTGTACCGCCTGGGTCCCGACGCGCGATTCGATCAAGGCGAGCTCAGAGATAGACTCGGGGATACATCGCCCATCTCGTCCGCAGTTCTCGGCGGTTTCGAGCTCGACCTCGAGGATTTGTTCGCGGATTTGGACTAATGTGCATGCTAGATGCAAACGAACGACCCCGGAGCAGCTCCGGGGTCGTTCGTTCTGCAAGGAATAGACTCGCTACTGCACGGTCATCGTGTAATAGGCGCCAAAGGGAGTTGATACGCTGATGTTGAGGCCAACGGGATTCGCGTAGGAATAGGGACAGGAGAGGTCGCTCGACTCGAGGGGATCGATCGTGGCCGTAAAGGTGCCGCTGCCGGATGTTGGGGTTATGTAAACCGCGACAGGACCCGTCAGGTTGGAAAAACTG
>CAWHFT010000025.1:0-13326 GCA_963828175.1 uncultured Spirochaetota bacterium | reverse complement strand
GAACTCCCATTGGGGAGCCGCTTTATCAGCGCCTCGTCGACAGGGGTCTCGGGGGCGAGCAGGACGAAGCCTTCGTCCATGAACAGTGGCTTGGAAAAGAACTGCTTCGGTTTCAGGTCTTTCAGTAATATGCTCTTCATGGCCCACCCATTGACCCCGTATTTCTCCAACGCTAAGCTCGACAGTAGTGTCGCGGAGCCTCCATTTGCTGTCCTTTCTATTATAGGAGCGACGTTGAATGAAATTTAGAACAATTTTCATACTTTTCAACGTCGTCATAGCCGCTTCCTTCCTTTTCGTGTTCTTTCTTCCGATTTTTCTTCTCGGACCGGCCTCGTGGGCCTCCTTCTGGAAAGGCAACTGGTATCTCGCGGTGGTCTTCCTGGCCCTCATCGGCGCGCTCCAATTCCTTCTTCCTCGCCAACCGCAAGACCTTCCTCCTCGTCGAGAGGGAGGATTGGCCCCAGCTCTCCGCACACCTCGTGAGCATCATGTATCCCAAGTCGAGGTTTCGAACGAGCCGCGTGCGGCTGCTCGTCAACTCCTTCCTGCTCCAATCGGATATCGACGGCATCGAGGGGCTCGAGGCCGAGCTTTCGTCGAAGCGGCCCGATCTGCTCCGCAAGAACGCCCTCCTTTTCGGCGTCACCCGGCTCCTTCGCAACAAGAGCGAGGCGGCCGAATCCTTCTTCAAGCCCTACCTCGATTCCAAGGACGTCGAATCCCTGGATTGGCTGCGCTTCGATTACGGGTTCAGCCTCGTGCTGCAAAAGCGCCTGGCCGACGCGCTGCCTTACCTCGAGGAGGGGATACTCGCGCGAGATCCGGTCCTCTGCCTCGTCGCGGCCTACCTCCTCGGGTCGGTGGGCGCCGCCGCCGCCAGGGAAGATTCCGAGCGGGCCGCCATAGTCGCCAGGGCCGACGCGGCGCGCGAGCGCCTGCGCGCGCGCTATTCGAGCGCCAAATGGAGCAAGGAAGTCGAGCGCTCCAAAAGCGAGGTGCATATCGTGATCCTCTCGAGGCTCATCGATGACGCGGGCCGCTGGCTCTACGCGGCGCCCTCCCCCGCGAGGGACAGTCTGTCCAGCTCCGAAAGCCCGGCCCCGGGCGCCGAGGCCAAAGCGCCCCCAGTCGGGAGCGGGGCTCCGTCGTGAGCTTCAGGGTGCGCCTCGGAGTGGCTGCGGCCGTGGCGGCCCTGGCCATTGCTCAGCCTGCCGCCCTTTTCGCCGCCGACTCGTCGGCCTCCGGCACGAAGGCCCAGAGCGCAAACCCGGCGGAAGGCTTCAGCAAAGAGGGCTCCAGTTACGTCTCGATCGCCTCGGGCCAGGGCAAGAGCGCCGAGGAGGCCGAGGAACTCGCGCGAGGTACTGCCCTGCGCGGCCTCTTCGACGGCCTGGGCAAGGACCGGCTCTTCGCCGAAGTATTCACGGCCGCGCCCCCGCTCTCGCTGTCGATCCAGCTCGTCTCCGTTTCCAGGGAAGGCCTGGGCTACAAGGCCCTCGTCCGCCTCCAGATCGACGACGAGTCGGTCGGTATCATCGAGCGCGGGCCCTACCTGGCCGCCGCCGTCGGCATTCTGGACAAGGCCGAGGCGCAATCGGACGAGGCCGAGGCGAGACGCGCGACCGCCGCCGATGCCGAGACCCGAGCCGAGCTCGGGACGGCCCTCGGGCAATACGGCATGGCGGTCGACGATTGCCGCGGCGCTCTCGCGCTCATCGACCCGGTGGCCGATCCTACCCTCTTCTCCACCAAAGGCAAGCGTACCGCGCCCGAGCTCAAGAAGGGTCTAGCCTCCCTGCTCTCCGAGGCGAACGCCGGCGTGGAGCGGGCCAAGAAAGCCGAAGCCGCGCTCGCCGCCGACGAATCGAGCGCCGCGGCCACCGGCGTCGCCGACGCCGCGATAGCCGAGGCCGACAAGGCCCAAGCCCTCCGCGACGAGCTGGGCACCGCCCTCGGCGACGTCAGCTCCCAAAGCGAGGATAAACTAACGGCGATGCGCGACCGCATCGCTACCGAGCGCCGCAGCCTCGCCGACTCCAAGGCCGCCCTCGAGCGCGCCCGTGCATCCCTCCCCCAGGACAAAGCCGCCGCCACGCCGTCGTTCGCAAGCGACAAGATCGACTTCGCCGGGCGCCGCCTCGACACGGCCGAGGTTTCTCTGGCCGCGGCCTTCGGCACGGTGGACCGAGAGAATCCGCGACCCGGCGGCCAGGCGCGCGGCCCGAGCTCAGGCCATACGCTGGGCCTTCCTCCACGAGCCCCGCGAGTATCTCTCGCTGCGGGCCTACCTCCCTTTCAGCCTGTCCGCGGGCGCGCAGGGTGTCTCGAGTTCTCCTTTCGATCTCGCCGCCGACTTCGAGGGCGCTTTCTCCCTTGGAAACGGCGGCGTGTGGGCGCGCAGCCAAGCCGCGTTTACGACCACCGACCTGACGCCCGGCGCGCAAGGAGGCGACCAGTACGCCCTCACCCAGTCGTTCGATTTCGGGATTTGGGGCAAAAGCCTGTTCTTCCTCGGCTACCAGTGGGACTGGCTCCGAGAGGTGGACGGCGGGTCCTACCCCGAAATCGGAGCCGCCGAGGTCGGACTGGGCGGCGTCTACGAGCACGGACCGACTTCGGACCGTTTTCGCCGCGCGGACTGGCTCCTCTCCGTGAGCTATGAGATACCGTACGCGATGGACGAGGCCGAGCTCCAGAACTACCTGAACGTCGGCCTCGACGCCAAGTTCCGGCTCGGCGACATCGCCCTGATCGAAGCTTCCGCGTCCAAGCGCCTCGACGCGGTCTCCAACCTCGCGCCGTTGGGCTACTACTCCGTCATACGTTGGGCGATATCGCTCGGCCTGCGAGTGCCCCCGCCTTTCGTGATAGGCGCGCAGTTCTTCGGCGACTACTCGCAGCCCCTGAATCCCGACGGCAGCCTCGGGCCGGCGACGGGTTTCGCCGGCGGCCATTTCAGGTTCTTCGTCCAATACTCGATCTGAGCGGGCGCCGCCGTCTGGCGTAAACAATTGCCTCGCATTCTCCGATACTCGGAAAGGATGAGCTTTCCCCAGCCCTTGCCGCGTCGCGCCTTGCGCGCTTTCGCCCTCCTCCTCCTCCTCGCAGCCTGGCTGCCGAGGGTCGCGGCGGCCCAAGTCCAGTACCACGTCATCGAGAAGGGCGAGACCCTGTACTCCATCGCCCGCCAATACGGGGTGAGTCCGGACGAGATCGCAAAAGCCAACGCAATAGACGATCCCGCCAAGCTGCGCGTCGGTATGAGGCTCCTAATCCCTCGCGATGGAAACGCGAGCGGTCCGCTCGCCGGTGCCGGGGCCGCGGGAACCGCGACGCCGCCCGTCCAGAAGTACAAAGTCGTCAAAGGCGACACTCTTTTTTCAATCGCGAGGTCCTTCGGCGTCAGCCTGGATGCGCTCAGATCGGCGAACAAGATGAAGGCCACTTCCGTCATAAAGCCCGGCGAGACGCTCTCCATACCGGCCGACCGCAAGGCCGTCGCGGTTCAGCCCGCGACCGCGCCAACCGCGGCTCCAGGGACGGACGCATCTTCCGCGGGGAGCGCCGGAACCGCCGCCGATCCCGCGGCTGCAGTCCAGCCGCCCGCCATGCCGCCGGACGCGCCCGCGGTGCCTGTCGCCGTGAAGACCACGGCGAAAGCCGTCACCAAGGGCCTCGCCTGGCCGTGCTCGGGAGAAATCCTCTATCTGGACGGAAAAGCCTACGGCATCGTCATCAAATCCAAGCTCGGCGAGCCGGAAAAGGCGATCACATCGGGGACAGTCTCCTCGGCGGGGCCGTACCGCGGGTATGGAAACGTCGTTTTCGTGCTTTCCCGAGGCTATATCTACGTGTATGGAGGCAACGACACCATTTCGGTCAAGGCGGGGGATCGCGTCAGCTCGGGACAGGAGCTCGGCAAGGTGGGCATGGACGCCAAGCAAGGGGGGCCGGCCGCCTATTTCCTGGTTTTCAAGAACGGCCAGGCCGTGGACCCCGCCACGGCGCCCAGAGATTAGGTAGAGATTTGTAAGTCGATTCTATTATTAGTAAGCTATATTACCTGCACGCAAAGGTGGGATCGATGACAGACGGAGCGTCTCCAAGACCCGCGCAACCGAAGAAGAAAAAGAAGTCGAACCTCGCGCTGTCGGTCGGCAAGAAAAAGATCAAGCATCCCAGGGAAACCGATCCTCTCGCCCTATACCTGAAGCAGATATCGCGCTACGCGCTCCTCAGCGCCGAGGACGAGATGCAGATCGGCGAGAGAATTCAGAATCTGCGCGCGGAGAGCGCCGCCCTCGAGGCGGATGGGCCCGAGCGCGAAGCAGTCCAGAAGGAGCTCATCGAGGTCAAGAACCGGATGATTTCCTCCAATCTCCGCCTGGTCGTCTCGATAGCGAAGAACTACCAGCACCGCGGCCTGTCGCTGCTGGACCTCATCGACGAAGGCAACATCGGCCTCATCGAGGCGGTCGAGCGCTTCGACTACACTCGCGGCTGCCGTTTTTCGACCTACGGTACGTGGTGGATCAGGCAGGCCATCATCAAGAGCCTCGCCGACAAGGGCCGCGTCATCCGGATACCCATCCACATGCTCAATACGATCAAGAAATGCTATTTCGTCGCCAAGCAGCTCACCCAGGAGCTCGGCCGCGATCCCCGGCCCGAGGAGCTCGCCGAGAAGCTCGGGATGGACTCCAAGAAGGTCAAGGAGATCATGAAGCTCTCCCAGGAGACGGCCAGCCTCGACACGACCGTGGACGAGGACAACGTCACCCACCTCTCGGACCTCATCAAGGACGAAAACGTCGTCGAGCCCTTCGAGGAAGTCTTCTCGATGGCCCTCCAGGACACCCTGGGCGACGTCCTCAAGAACCTCTCGCAGCGCGAGATCACCATCATCAAGCTCCGCTACGGGCTCAACGGCGAAGGTCCCCGCACCCTCGAGGAGACGGGCAAACTCCTGGGCATAACGCGCGAACGCGTCCGCCAGATCCAGGAAAAGGCCATCCTGAAGCTCAAGGAGCTCAAGGAACTGACGGAATACCGGGGGAATTGGGACTGAGATCCGCGATTGAGGTAAAGCAAAGAACATTTCTGTGGACTGCATGAAAGCACGGGGAACCCGGTCATGAGGGTTCCCCGTGCTTTCATGCTACACCCACCGCGCTACGTGCTGTCCGCGAGTCGCTCAGCTTCCGGGCTTTAGCAGGTTAGCCAGATCGGTCTTGCCGCGCTTTTGGGCGGCGTCGGAAGCGGTCTCGCCGGAAATGTTCTTCGCCGTCTTGTCCGCCCCCGCCGCGAGCAGCCAGGTCGCAGCCTCCGCGCTGGCGGACATGGCGGCATAATGGAGCCAGCCGTTGCCCTGCTTGTCCTTGGCCGCGATCCCTGCCGCCGTCACGAGGGCCTTCAGAGTGTCGACGCCCGCGGAGATGGCGAGCGAGGCGGGCGTATCGCCGTCCTTGTCGCGGGCGAAAACGTCAGCCCCCGCCTTGGCGAGCCGCCCGGCAGTGTCGCGATCGCCGGCCCGGAGGGCAGCGTGCAGGGATGTGGCGGCGAAGCGGTCGCGAGCGTCGAGCTTTGCTCCGGTGGCGACGGCCAGCGCGAGGATGTCGGCGGAAGGCTTGGACTCGACTATGACGCGGAGAGGCGTCCTGCCGTCGGGATCGGCGTGGTTGATGTCGGCCTGGGTGAGTATGACGGGAAGGAGGGCGGGGCTCTGCTTGATCGCGATGGTGAGCGGCGAATCGCCGTCGGCGTCCCGCGCCATGATGTCCGCCCCGGCCGCGACGAGGATGCGCGCGGATTCGGCGTCGCCCTGGCTGGCGGCCTCGATCAGGGCGGTCCTGCCCGTCTGGTCGCGGGCGTCCAGCTCCGCATCCGCCGCCAGGAGGTCGCGCTCGATGTCGTAGGCGCTCGACTTGACGGCCTGAGCGAGGGGCGCGGTCCCCCGGTTGTCGCGGGCGTCGGGATCGGCCCCCTTCGAAAGGAGATACTTCAGCGAATCGCGGTCGCGCTTGCGGACGGCCTGGTGCAGCGGGGTCTCACCCGCGAAGTCGCGCGCGTTCAGGTCGGCTCCGGAGAGGACGAGGATTGGCAGGCTCTTCTTGGCCGCCCACAGCACGGCCGCGTGAAGCGGCGTGTCTCCCATCGCGTCGCGAGCCGACAGGGAGGCGCCGAGGGCCAGCAGTGCGCGCGCCGCGTCGGAGGCGTCGGCCTTGACGGCCTGGTGCAGCGCGGTCTCGCCGCTCGAGTTGGCCGCGTCGAGGGCCGCCCCCTTCTGGGCGAGAAATTCGACCGCTTGGGCGAGGTTGCGCTTGGCGGCGTGATGGAGGGGAGTGTCGCCGTTGGCGTCGCGCGCGGCGAGGCTGGTCGGCGTGAAGAGCCATTCCACCGGCCCGCCCGGCGAGGTGAGGGCCAGCGAGAGAGGCGAGTCGCCGCGGACGTTCGCTGAGAATATGTCGGCCTTGGCGAGAAGGAGCGCCTCGCCCTGGGGCCTCAGGAGCTGGCGCACGGCGATATGGAGAGCGGTGTCCCCGGCGTTGTTCCGCGCGTTCACGTCCGAGCCCTTGGCGATGATCATGGCCACCGCGTCGGGGGCCGCCTTGAGGCCTACGGCTATCGCGAGGGGGGCGTTGCCGTAATTGTCGCGCGCGCGAACGTTGGTCGGCGTGAGAATGGCGTCGAGGGCGTCGGGCCCGAGGCCGATCGCGACCGACAGAGGGCTCTCGCTTCGGCCGTTCACGAGGAAGATGTCGGCGCCCGCCTCGATGAGGACCTTCGCGTAGTCGTATCGCTTCGCCCTGAGGGCGACATGGAGCGGCGCGTCCCCAGCGGCGTTCTGCGCGTTGATCGGCGCCTGGGCGGCGATGAGCGCGCGGATCATCTCGATGGGGTAGGCGACCTGCACCGCCACGTGGAGGGGCGTATTGCCGTTGCGGTCCTTGAGGGTGGGATCGGCGCCGTACTTGAGCAGTAGCGCGACGCCGCCGTTACGGCCCTCCTCGGGCAGCACGATGTGCAGCGGCGTGTTGTCGAAGCCGTCGCGGACGTTGGGATCGGCGCCGGCCTTCAACAGCATCTCCGCGCCTTCGAGCCAGCCGGCCCGGACCGCCTCGTGCAGCGGAGCCGAGCCCGCGCCGTTGCGGACGTTGGGATTGACCTTGCGCGAGAGCAGGAAATCGACGAAGCCCTTCTGGCGGTGCGCGACCGCCTGGTGCAGCGGGGTGCTGCCGTCCTCGTAGCGCAAGGCGCCGTAATCGAGGGCCTTCGCCGCCTGGGTGAACCAGGCGAAGTCCGCGAAGGAAGTCGTGCCTCCCTTGAGGACGAGGATCTCGGCGACGCGAGCGGCCTCGATCCTGTCGGGGTGGAGAAGGGCGAGATCGAGCGGAGTCTGCCCCGAGGCGTCGCGGAGGTTGACGTCAGCACCCGCGGCCAGGAGCCTGGAGCACTGGTCCTCGAGGAGGCGGTCGGCGGCCAAGTGGAGGGCGGCTCTGCCGTCTCCCCCCTTGCTGTTGACGTTTTTGGCGCTGAAGGCCGCCGAGAGGATGTCGCCTCCCTTGGCGAGAGCGGCCTCGAGGGCGGTGACTCCCGAGGGGTCGGCGCTGAAGATGTCGGCGCCCTTGTCCACGAGGACCTTGATGCAGTCGACGGCGCCCTGGTCGATGGCCAGCCTGAGGGGGCTCAAGCCCGCCTTGTCCTTCACCTCGGTCTTGGCGCCCAAGTCGATCAGGAGGGCCACGGTCTTGGCGGACGCCTTCTCGACGGCGCGGTGAAGCGGATACGATCCCTGGGCGTCGGGCATGTTCAGCTGGTCCTGGCTCGCGAAGAAGCTCTTGATCCCGTTCTCGTCGCCGGAGGCGATGAGGTCGGCCAGGCTGGGCTTGGGCGGCTCGGCTTCCGCGGCCGGCTGGGGGCTGGGCGGCGGCGGCTTGGGCGATCCGGCGCACGACGCGAGGAGCGAGCAAATCAGCGCTGCGAGGAGGATGAAAGTTCGCATTCCTTCGGCTCGCTGTATCATCGTATATCTCCTTGGGGCGCTTCGCATCGAAGCGGGCGGTCGTCGGCTTTTCGTCGAATCCATCCCTCTATTTTCGATAGATATGCGAATCGATTTTAGCACTATTGCGACGCGCCTGGAAGGATTACACTCGAGCCCATGACGATAGGATCGTTCATGCCCTCGGGCTCGGCCTGGCCGGCCCGGCTTCGAGAAGCTCACGGCGGCCTTTCCCGGCCACGAGTTCATCAACGGCAGCGGGGCGTCCCGAGCCGCGCTCTCCGGATTGGACGCCATCCTGGGCCTTAGGCTCGACCGCGCCGACTACGAGGGCGCTCGCTCGCTCAAGGCCGTCTTCGTCCCGTTCACCGGCCTCAACCACCTGCCGACCGAGCTGTTCCTCGAGCGGGGCGTGCGGGTGTTCAACGTGCACGGCAACGCCGCCTCGGTCGCCCAATGCGCCGTCGCGATGACGCTCGCCTTCTACGGCCGCGTCATCGAGTATCACAACGACCTGCGCAAGACGAAGTGGCACGGCTTCTGGGTGGGGAAAGGGGCCGACGACGAGTGGTCCTCCATCAGCGGCAGGACCTGCGCCGTGTTCGGGGTCGGGGCGATCGGCAGCGCAATCGCGCGCACCCTCAAGTCCTTCGACTGCCCCGTCATCGGCTATCGTCGGCGACGGGAGCTCCCGGTGCCTCCGTATTTCGACCGGATGGAGGCCGATCTTCTGGCGGCCGTCGACGAGGCCGAGCTTCTCTTCATCGCCCTGCCCCTGACTCCGGCGACGACGGGACTCTTCTCGAAGGAGATCCTGGCCTCGGCGCGCGGCAAGTTCCTCGTCAACGTGGGGCGGGGCCCCGTGGTCGACGAAGAAGGCCTCTACCTGGCGTTGCGCGACGGCATACTCAAGGGCGCGGGGATCGACACTTGGTACGTCTATCCTCAGGGGGGTGCCGACCGCGGAGCGCCCTCGCGCTATCCGATCCACGAGCTGTCCAACGTCGTGCTCTCTCCCCACGTCGCGGGCAGCACGCGAGAGGCCGGGGAGCTGGCGCAGGCGGAGACGATCGACAATATCGCGAAATGGCTCGCCGGAGAACGTTGCGCGAACGAGGTGGACCTTCGCGAGCTGTATTGACTTGGGGCTCGCGTTCGCGAGCTTTATTAGGAATTGGCTAGGGCCTGATTGCTATAGGGAAATCCGGAACATTGGGCGGCTTTGTCGTCGTCGGCGTCTGCTTGCCCCCGGTCAGTTCCTTTACTCGCTCGGAGAGGTAGAGGTCGAGCATGTTTATGGTCACGCGTCCGCTTTCGCCAACTGCAGCCTTGCCTTCGAGGCCTTCGAGCAGCGCCTTCGTGAAGGCACCGTTCCCCCATGCCGGATCCTCGTAGGAGTACTGGCTCCCCGTGCTTGAGGAGAACACTATGGCCCCGTTTTCCGCAGAGGCCAGCTCGTTAATGACGGCCCCGATGTCGCGCTCGGCGCCCGCGGCCCTGCGGCCCGCCATCAGGTCCCCGGAATGGCAAGTATCGATGAAAACCAAGACCTTGCCGGCGATCGCCGACACTGTGGTCTTGATGTCGGAGAACGCCACCCCGGTGCGTTTGAGCTTGTCGATATCGGCGTTCACCGGGAGATAGTAGTAGTTGCCGTTCGAGTCGTTTATGCCGTGGCCCGAGAAGAGGATCACGGCGATATCCTTGCTCGTCGTCTGCTTCTGTATCCAGTCGAGGCCGTCGAGGATATCGTCCTTATCGGCGCCGGCGTCGGTGAGGACCTTGGTCTCGACGCCGCGGTAGAGGGGACCTCCTTTACTTAGGAGTGCAGCGAGATCTTTCGCGTCTTTTGCAGAATACTTGAGTTGGTAGTCGGGATTCTGATAGGCCGAGACGCCCACCGCTAGGACGTAGAGCTTGGGCAAGATGACGAACTGGTCTTGGGCCGCCTGGGCCCCTTTCCAGACGAGTCGCAGGCTCTCTGCTACCGAGGAGCCGTTCTTGTTCTCCGCGATGAGGGACACCGTGCAGTCACGTCCGGGAAGGCCCACGTCGATGCTCTGATCGACATTGGCATTTGCGACGACCGTGATTCCGCGAGCGCCCTCGAGTGGCCGCCCGTCGACGAGCGCCTTGACCGACGTAACAGGGGCGTCGTCCGGCGTCTTTAGGCGGTAGCGCAGGGTGACCATGGCCGAGCTGACGACGCTCCCCTGGTCTGGACTTGTGATCGTTACGGTAGGAGGGCGCGCATCGAGCACAGAGGTCGACGCTTGGCGCCCCCCTGCCGCGGCGTTCGCGGCGGCGAGGGCCTGGGCCTCGTCGAGGGTCGAGAGCACGAGGCTGACAACGTCGGGGCGGTAGAAGGTCGACCGGAACCGCGAGGCCGGGTAGAATTCGGCAGCATGGTCCTTCCCGTTGTTTACCTGCCAGCCGATAAGGTCCTCGCCCCCAGGCGAACAGTCGTAGTAGCCGGAGGGGGTCCACAGGATCCAGCGCTTGCCATCAGGGTGGGGAAAAAGCGTGAGTAGCAGCTTCCCGCTGGACGCTGAGCTCCATGATATCGTGCCATCCCACTCCGCTTTCACTTTGAGTTGTCCGGCGATCACCGCGTCGTCGACCCCATTGGCAGCGTAGGCGGAATCCTTGTCCTTGCTCGTGCGTGTGATGTAGCCGCGGGCTGAAAGGGAAAACGCTTCGGCAGTTCCGTCCGCCTTCTTCTCCAGAATGACATCGAGTCCGCCGGCGCCCACAGCAAAGTTGAAATCCCATCCGCTCTCAAAGCCGGAAGGCTCGGAGTCGGCAGTGATGTAATCCCGGACTTCAGCCTTGACGCCGGAAAGACCCAAGACTTTAGGTAGTGAAGGTGCCCGCCGCGGGTCGATCCTCGACCAGCTATTGTGACCCAAGAAACCCAGAGTCCCGTCGGGAAACGCAAGGACAAGTTTATACGTACTATCAAGCTCGACCTTTGAATCACTATAGCCACCGGCTCCGAAGTTTTGCCACGATCTCAAATTGCTTTCCAAAAGAGAAAAGAATCCGTACAACTTGTTGTCGGTCTTTGAAAACTGGACAGAGTAATGGGTAGCTTTATCATACACTGCCTGCATCATCGGATCGCGATATGAATTGACCACGGAGGGTTTATAAGCTAGGCTCATTCCATCATCGCTGACCGAGTAGACGTTCACCTCTGGGCCAATGACACTTGCAACGGCGAGAAGCTTGCCGTCGGCGCTGAAACTCAAGCTGTTTATTCCTCTTTTATTGCTATCGATAGAAGAGAGCAACTCTAATTGTGAATCGACCTCATAGAGCAGGATCTTCCCATGACTACCGACGGTGGCGAGCAATTGATGGCCATCGCGTTTCCCAAAGACCAGATCAGTGCCTCCATCATAGTTCTCGGTATCGCTACCCGAAAGAACCCAGGTGTCGGTACGCCAAGCCCTGATGCCGGCTTTTCCGTTCATCCCCGCCACGAGCCAATTCCCGTCCGGACTAAAAGCGAGATTATGAACGTTATCAGGCAGACCTGAAAGCCTATGAGTCATCTCTCCGCTGACGCGGTCAAAGATGTAGATCGAGATTGAGCCATCCCACTCCCAGCCGGTGAAACCGGAAAGCGCGATCGTTGTTCCATCCGGCGACAGCGCACAGCTAATGAGATGGCCTTCAAAACCTTTGCCGAGTGGCACGCGATAAACATGCAGAAGTTGTGACGAATGCGCGTCCCAAAGCCTTCCTGTACCATCGTCTCCGCAGGTGAGCACGAAACGGCCATTCGCGTCGGTCGCAATGGCATTGCTATGAAGCTGCATACCAAGTTCGAGCTGTAGGTGCGGTGCAGTCGGCGGTTCCGCCGCGAACGCCGGGAGAGAGACAACAAAAGCCAGGAGCACCACTAGGCTCTTCATGGATCAAATATAGCAATATCAAATGTTTATGGGGAGGAATTCCCCGAGGCGACGCTTGCGCGCTCTACCTCGAACGCCCCCATTTCAGTCCAGATCCGCGAACAACTCTTTCGTGTCGATGACAAGGCCTTCCAGCACAGTCGAGGGGGCGCTCTCGCCGTCCTCGTAGAGCGTCTCGTCGCCGTAATTCCCACCTTCGCCGAGGCGCCAAGCGTGAACGACTGCGCTCGCGGCCGCCGGCTACTCCTTCGGCATGAATTCGGCATCAGTGAGCACGGGAAACGCTACTGGCGGCAATACCTCAGGCTTCGGCATCGTCGCTGCTGACGCTGGTGGCGGTGTCTCCTTCACCATTGGGGCGAACGCCTCGGCGACCGCGGCCGGTATAGTGCCGGTGATGGTCCATGCGGCCAGCCAGGGCACGAGCGCGGGACCGATAACCCTCACGGAAAAAACGCCCGCCCACGTACGGCATCCAACTCTGGAACTTGCCGCCGAACGCGAATGGGGCGCAGCTGAAATACTACGGCGTCGACAGTTCCTATACCACTCAAGTCGGCTCCAGCGTTACGAGCGCAGGCGCCGCGGGGCTCGGCTATATCGATGCTTCGGCCCCGACAGGGAACGTCTACTTCTCGGTCACTGGCTCGGCTTCCTACGGAGCGCTCTTCAACGTCGTTGTCGAGCCCTATATCGCGGCGAACGACAGCTCGGTAGCGTTTTCGGGTTCGTACAGCGGCAAGGGGGGATAACAGGATACAGCACGTACCTAGCTAGCGGCGCCCCGGCTTCCGGGAAGGTCAGTTTTCGACCAGTTCGCCGTCGCCGTCGATCTCGGCCTAGAGGTCGCCGATAGCTCGAAATCCTCGATCTTGCGCCGCCGCTTGTCCATCTGCGCGATATGGTCGGCGGCCTGGCTGACGGGCGCCGCGCTCGTTATGGGTCAATCCGTCCGCCGTGTACTGGCCGCCCTCAACGCCGGACAGGCCATGGCGGAGACGCCCGACTTGGTGTCAAGGGTGTAACGGGCATAGCGGCTTTCGCCGCCCCGCCACGCAAGCCTTTGGGCGGGGAATGTCACGTCTCGAGGACGGTCGATGACCGCGCGCGCCTGGCCGATCGATTGGTCGGAAGAGCACTGGAACATCGCCGGGGTCTGCAAGGTTTCGGCGAGATGCACGGCCCATTGCGTGGTGGGCAGGCAGTCGGCGACGTCGAGCGGCGCGACGACGACATGCGGCGCGTCGCCATGCAGGCCATAGACAGCGATGTTCAGGTCGCGCTCCTGCTCGGACTTGGTCGCGATGCCCGTCGAGGCCGCCGGCGACGACATCGACGACCACCAGCGGCGTCTCCGAGGCGACGGCGAGGCGAAGCGATCTTGACGTCGGCAAGCGTCAA
>CAWHFT010000024.1:0-3551 GCA_963828175.1 uncultured Spirochaetota bacterium | reverse complement strand
CGAGCTCCGCGGCTCCCTGCATGAGGGCCCCGCCCCCGGTCAGCACCACGCCTCCCTTGATGTGCTTCCAATGTCCCATCTTCTCGACGCGCTCCCGGACCATGCCGAAGATCTCCTCCATCCGCGGCTGCACGATGGAGCTGAGGCGACGCCTCGGAGTCTCCACGGGCGCCCGTCCGCCTATGCCCGGGCACGACACCGTCTCCTCGGGTTCGATGATCTCGGACCAGGCGGAGCCCGACTCGCGCTTGAGCCGCTCCGCAGCGTCCATCGGCACGCTCAGCATGATCGAGAGGTCGTTCGTGACCTGTGCTCCCCCCACGGGGATGACGCTGGAGAAGTAAGGCGCTCCCTCGGGATCGACCAGGACGTCGGTGGTGCCCCCGCCCAGGTCCACGAGGAGGCAGCCGAGGTCCTTTTCGTCGGCGCTGAGCACCGCCCTCGCCGCGGCGAGGCTCTGGAGCGTGCGTCTTTTACCTTGAACCCCGCGCGGTTCACGCACTTTACGAGGTTTTGCGCGGTCGTGACGGCGCCGGTTATTATGTGCACTTCGGCCTCGAGGCGCACGCCTATCATATCCAGAGGATTGCGTATGCCTTTCTGGTCATCGACGATGAAGGACTGGGGGATGACATGGAGGACTTCCCGGTCCATGGGTATCACGACTGCCCTGGCCGCCTCGATGACGCGATCCACGTCCTCCCGGGTGATCTCGCGCCCCCGACCGGTCACCGCGACCACCCCGCGGGAATTGATGCCCTCGACGCTCGCTCCAGCGGCGCCGCAATAGACGTCCCGGACCTCGCGCCCCGACATGAGCTCGGCTGCCTCGACGGCGGCCGCCACGGACGCGAGCGTGGACTCGATGTTCACCACGACGCCGCGACGCAGCCCGGTCGAGGGGACCACGCCCACGCCGATGATCTCGAGGACCCCGTTCTCGTTATATTCCCCGACCACGGCGCGCGCGTTCGTCGTGCCGATGTCGAGGCCGACTATTAAATTGTCAGCCAGGCTGTCCCTCCTTAGTGCGGTTACACCACCGTCCCGGTGCGGAAATCTATCTCCTGGACCGAGGCGGCGATTCCCGCGTCCCGAGGACGTCGAGGACGAGTATGATCGAACGGAGCGTGGCGGCGTCGAGGGACGCGCCCACGCGCACCGGGATGCGCTGGTTCAAGGGATAGACGAGGAGCTCCGTCGCCACAGTAGTGGCGGCGACAGTAGGTGCGGCGACGGTAGTCGCGGCGGCCGAGACTACCCGAATCTCAGAAATTGCCGAGAGGAGGGCAGGCTCGCTCGCCTGGATATCGCCGAGCGAGGTCAGGAGGGCCGAGAGCGCCGTCGGCAATCGGGTCCCGAGGCGGAAGCCCTCGAAGCGGAGACCGGATAGGACCGGGACGGCAGCGGCCTCCGTGCCCGCCTCCGCGAAGGCTACGCCTTCGGAGTCGATGCAGACCGCCGTAGGCCTGCCATCGATGGATGCCAAGGCGGAAGCTACGGCCTTCCGCTCGCGCACCACGATTTTGAGCCCGTTCGGAAATAGCTTCGAGACCGCGGCGGAGGCGACGCGGGGATCGGCCAGGAGGGCCGCCTTGACGCGCACGGCGTCGAGGGCGAAGAAATATTCTTTTTCATGGATGAGGGCAGAGGACAGCACCTCGTCCCTCGTCATGGTCGCGTTTCCCGACACCTCGTACCGGGTCACCCGCAGCGACGGCGGAACGACGAGAGCTCCGACGGCGACAAGCGCGGCGAGCGCGGCGATCACCATGACCGCCGCGAGCGCTCGCTCGGGCTCCCTGCGGACGCCGACCGGCTTGGCGGCGATATGAACATAATCAGACATCGGGCGCCTCCGCGCGAGACAGGACCGATGCGGCGTCGCGGCCGAAACCCGCGGACTGTCCCGCGCGAGCGCTAGCGCTGGAGCTCAAGTTGTAAATTAGGCCGCAGGAGACCGCCGTGCCCAGGAGCGAGGAGCCTCCGGCCGAAAAGAACGGCAGGGCCATGCCAGTAGCCGGGACGAGACCCGCGACCACTGCCGCGTTCACCAGGGTCTCGAGGCACAGAAGGAAGCCCATTCCCATGCCGAGGTAGGAGCGGTAGCCGTCCGTCTCGGCGAAAGCCGTCCTGAATGCGCGCCAGGCGAGAAAGCCGAAGAGGGAGATCACCGCCATGGCGCCTATGAGGCCTGTCTCCTCGGTCCACGCGGCGAAGATGAAATCGGATTGCACCTCGGGGATCGAGCCTCGCTTCAGCGAGCCCAGGCCGAAACCTTTCCCGAAGAGACCACCCGCTCGGATGGCTTTGATGGAGCCGAGGATCTGATAGCTCTGGCCGTGGGGCTCGTAGTTCGGAAAGAGGAACGCGAGGATGCGCTTTAGCCTGAAGTCGGACGTCAGAATCGAAAGGGCCGCCAGCGGCATCGTGGCAGCACCGAGACCGAGAAAGAAGGAGGCAGGCGAGAGCGCGACCCAGAACACGGCGATGGCTGTCAACGCCGAGATCACGGCGGTCGAGAAATCGTTCTGTGCGTAGACGAGCAGGCAGCCGAGGGCGACGAGCAGGAACGGCGGCACTAGTACTCCCGGGCTCTCGTGCATTCTCTCGCGGCGCTTCTCTAGTATGTGGGCGAGGTAGAGGACGATCACGGGCTTCCATATCTCCGACGGCTGGAAGGTCGTGAAGCGGAGGTCAATCCACCTGGTCGCGCCGTTGCGGTTTTCCCCGAGGCCAGGGACGAAAGGCAGGAGCATGAGGGCCAGGGCGAGGATGGTCAGGCCACTCGTCTTCGCCCTGAGCGCCTCGAGGTCGACCGAGGCACAGGCCCAGAACACGATGGCGGCGGGCAGCAGCCAATGCCTCCCGGAAGTCACCCATCTGCCCTTCATTGCGGAAGGCGAGGAGACGAACCACCGTGCCTATGCCCGTGGGTCTTATGGTGAGCTCGAGGTTGTCTCCCCGGGCATGGTAGATCTGGTCGTCGAGCACGTAGCCGTTGGCTCTCGTCGGCATCTGGTAGCTCCCGAAGGCCAGTCTCCAGGAAGGATGCACCAGAGCGATGGAGGCGCCGACGGAGTAGCCCCTCGTGTCCACTGTCTGATACTGCGTTGTTCTCACAGATCCTCCCGTTGGAAGCTGGGGCCTTAATGGTTGCCCTCAAACACAGACTGCAATCCGGCTGTGGAAATCCTCTGCAACCAAACCGCGAATCTCTTTGGTTTCACGAGGCGCACTCAAGACATCGATCCCGCACCGTCTGGAAATCCCTTGCCATCTTTCAGAATCGAAAAAGAAACAACCAAGATACTTCAGTAAAACAAGACGTTGGATTCATGCATAGAGCGAGCAACCTTTGCAAAACTCTTTACTGTACTGCAGATGAGGGCGTGCCCACTATTAAACCTTGTTCTTTGGGTGGCTGACTGATGCGTTGCTGCCTAAATACATGCGCTCGTCTGTCAGAGAGCAATGGCTCGATTTGGCGAGCCTTATGAAGTGATCGAAAATCAACAGACAGGTACCCCTCGGCAAATTCATCGCAAATT
>CAWHFT010000023.1:0-6417 GCA_963828175.1 uncultured Spirochaetota bacterium | reverse complement strand
CGCGATCTCGACCGTGCTCGGATAACCGAGCTCGGTCGACGCCGGCATGAAGTCCGTGGTATAGCCGTCAGTTGGCTCCATGCCATCGACCCGATAGTTCCCCGTGGCGTCGTCCTGCGTATACCTCGCGGCGATCGCCTCGTTGTGCGTGAAATCGGACCCTTCCTTGTCTTCGCCCGCGGTGAGATTGATGGTCCCCGGGCTGGTCTGCGAACCGCTGGAATAGCTCGTGCCGGGAACCGACCACGTGGCGCCGAGCGCAGCCCAGGCCTTCTCGCTCTCGCCGAAGTCCCAAAAGCCCCCGAGGGCCCCTACGAGCACGCCTGAAGCTCGCTCCGAGCTTTGCCGCATATACGTAATCGTAATATCATCGGAGGCGGAGGGCGGCGGAAGGAGGGTGAGGATGCCGGTGTTGGCGTCGATCGAGAAGGAGTAATCGGGAAGCCCATCGCGTGTCACCTGTATCGAACCTGCCACGAAATCTTTATCGATGGTTATCGTCGCCGAAGTCGCGAAGCCCTGCACGACGACTTCGCGCGTATAGACAGGCGCCGAGCCGAGCTTGATGCCGCTCGCGAAGTCGGTAGTATAGAGCCAGGGCATGTTCGCGGGAGCCCCCGACCCGAAAGGCCGCCGATAGGATTCGCGAACCACGGGATTGGCGCTGGTCGGGGCCTCGACGGCCACGCTCGTCACCTCGATGAAGCCCGCTGGGTCGATACGGGCGGAATAATTTAGATCGCGAAGGCCGGAGGAGGGATTGCGCACGAAAGCCTCTGCGGAGGTGGGGCTCGCTGTCGTCGCAAAGCGGTCGAGTAGGCCCAGCTTGGGATCGAGCGTGCCGGTAGCAGGTAGCGGCGGCGGAACGTAGAGAAGGTCGCAGGCGACCCCCGCGATGCTCACGGCGTCGGACCCAGTTCCAGAGCCCTGGTAGGACGCCAGCACCCTAGTCGTCGCCGCCGTCGTTAGGCTCACGATACCGGTTCTGGCGTCATACGAGTACTCGTCTGCTCCAAGCTGTCGGTACACGTCGCCGTCGCTGCCGGACAGGCTTCCGGACGCGCTTTGGACGAAAACCGCGAGATTGGTCGCCGTGGCGCCGATCGTCAGGAAATACTTGCCCACGATGAACGAGTTGGGCGTAATGACCGTCTCGGTAACCTCGGTGCTGCCGACGAAGTGCTTCACGACCTGCTGGGCCTGGTCGTATCTGACCATGGCCCTACCGGTGAAGTTGTCGGAGACTATAGTGGCCGATCCGCCCAAGGACCTGTACGAGCCGTCGCCGAAGGATAGGAATGGCAGCGAAGGGAACGAGATGCCGTCGTTGCCGATCTTCGCCTCGCGTAGGAGCTCCCCGTCCCCGCCCCGGTATCCGCCCGACCACTTCGCCTGAGTTATGTCGTCCGATACCTGCGCCTCCACGAATATTTTTTTGAATAGGAGGAACGAGAGAGAGACGTCCGGATTCTGGGTGAAGAGGAGCGGTTGCAGAGAAGGCGCGAGGCTGCCGCCCGGCTGCGCCTGCAGGCTCAGAGAGGAAAGGAGGGTCATAGACCAGGTGCCGCTGACGAGGAGCTCGGCGTCGTCGTCAGGCCCGTTTCCCAGCTTTGCCTTTAAGATGCTGGACGGAGCCTCGACGGGAAGCGCCGAAGGAATCGGGGGCAGGGGGCCGACGGCATCATCGGCGAAAGCCCGCCCGATCGCCGCGGCCAGGAGCAGCAGGGCGAAGCTCGTGCGCGGCGCGCGACGTATTTTCAATCGCATTCTGTTGCGCGTATGATAGACTGGAAATCCGGCTATGGGAAGAATCGAGCGATTTGAATGGTAGTATCGATGCTCCTTATCATTATCGAGCTTCCGGAATCCACTTCGCTGAAGGACAAGCGAAGCGTAGTCTCCTCGGTCAAGCAGAGGCTCAGGACGAAATTCCGCTTTTCCTGCGCGGAAGTGGACCTCCTCGATTCCCTCGCCTTCGCCGAGATCGGCGCCGCCCTCGTTTCCAATTCGCGGGAATTCGGCGAATCGGTCATGCATAAAGCCTTGGCAGTCGTCGAGGATGAGTTCGGCATCCGCGTCCACGACGCCCAAATCCATTCCGAAGTCTATTGACCGCGATATGCGCTGACCGACGATATATATTATCCAGATAGTCCCGAGGAGGTACTTCATGCGCCATGCCAGCATCGTCCTCTACCTGTTATTCCCCGCCGTCACGCTCATGGCGGCTCCTGCCGCGGCGACGGCCCCCGCCGCGGCAGATACCTCCGCGGGGACGGAGATCGCCTCATACCTGTCGAAGGCCGAGGACGCCGCGGACTCGAACCACCTCTCGGAGGCCATTCGTTCCTATGTGACCGTGCTCGCCATCGCCGACGAGAGTCCCTCGCCCGACACCAAGGCCAAGGCCGACCAAGCGGCTGCCGAGCTCGCGCGGATCGGCACGCGCCTTACCTTGGAACCCGCAAGCGAATGGGTCGACGCCAAGGGGACGCAGATAGCCGGCAGCTCTCGCACCTTGGGCAAGGAAGGAGGGCTTTCTCCCGCAGTATATCTTTACGAGAATTTCGGCACCGGCAAATCGCCCGTGGCCGACGCGCCCATATTTTTCCAATTCGTCAAGAACTCGGGATCCCTCGTCTCGTTCGTGACGACCGACGCCTACGGCAAGGCCAATACCACGGCCGCCTCGATCGACGAGCCGGGCAAGGATGCGGTGATCCGCGCCTTCCCCGTCTTCAAGGCGCGCGGCAAAAGCTACGCCTTCCAGACCGTGTTCAGGGACTTCGCCTACCTGCCGCCGGCCAACATCGTCAAGGTCCTCGCCCTCGAGACCTCCGAGCTCGGCGTGAGCGACAATCCGCGAACCGTCGATCCCGCGGCCTCCGCCCTCAAGCAGACCGGCCTCCAGGTCGTACCCTTCAACGCCAAGCTCGCTCCCGACGACTTCCGCAATGCCTACTCGGGCCAGGCCAAAGCCCTCGCCGCTCTGGGCGTCGACGCCGTTTCGCCCTATGCCGCCTTCGTCCTCGTCGACGTCGCCGCCGCGCGGCAAATGGAGCTCAACGGCAAGCTGTACAATATCTTCACGGCGGCGGTCACACTGAATTTCAGGCTCGTGCGCTCGGACGGCAGCATCGTCTACTCGCTGCCGATTGATGGCATCAAGGGCCAGGGCGGCACGAAGGAGGCCTCGATCGCGGACGCCTTCAGGCGCGCTGGCGAAGCCTTGGGGCCCGAGCTCCAAAAGAGGCTCGACGACCTGAAGGCGGCCCTCATTAAGGAGTAGGCTTCCCGTCCTCGGGCTGGAGGCCTTGGGCTGTAGCGTCGCGGCCCCGGTCGTCGCGGCCTAGGAGACGCGCGCGCGTGACCTTGCCTAGGCCCCTCCGCTCGATCTCGAAAACCGCTCCCTCTGCCTTGCGCTGACGTTCCGTCCTTCCGGGAAAGCGCCCTTCGTCGGCGGTGAAATCGTCATCCGTGAAGAGCTCTCCCTGGGCGACGGCCCCGCCCTTTTCGAGAGCGGCGAAACCGAGACCGAGGAGCCGTATCTCGGTCCGACCGTCCCAAGCCTTCTCGAGAAGGGCCAGCGCGTCCTTGAAGGCGTCGTCCGAGGAGAGATAGTAGGAAGGCCTCGACATCCGGCGCGAGGTCGTCGTGAAGTCATGAAGTCTCAGCTTGAGGACGAGCGTGCGCGACTTGCAGTCCTCGGACCAGAGGCGATAGGCGAGCTCGGTCGATAGATGCATGAGCACGTCCTCTACGCATTCGCGATCGGAACAGTCCCGCTCGAAGGTCGTCTCCGCGCTCATCGAACGCGTCGCAGGCTCGCCCGCCGCGACGGAGTCGCGGCCCATCGTCCCGAGGTCGCGGCCCCTGGCGGCCGCATACAGAAAGGCGCCTCCGGCCGACCCGCAAGCGACGACAGCTGGGCCTCGCCGAAAGAGGCCAGCTGAGCGACGCTCAGGATGCCGAGCTCGCGGAATCTCGTCTTGGGTCTTCTCGCCCGCCCCCCAGAGTTTCGACAGGGGGAGCCGGAGCATGAAAGCCTCGACCCCGTCCCGGGGACGATGACGAGGCCGTTCGGCTTCTCGAGCCCCGAGGCGATCTTGGCCATGTAACGGTTCGGAGCGACGCCTACCGATATGCCGAGCCCGGTCCGCTCGAGGACCTTGCGCTTTAATAGCATGGCCGCCTCCCTTCGGGCCCGCCCCAAAGCCGCTGGTTCCCGTCATGTCGAGGAAGGCCTCGTCGATGGAAACGCTCTGGACCTCTGGCGTAAGGGAGGATAACACCTCCATCACGCGGGCGGAAACCTCGACGTATCGCGCGATCCGGGGAATCAAGTAGACCCCTTGGGGGCAGCGCCGAAGGCCTCGGAGATCGGCATCGCCGATCGAATGCCGAACCGCGCGCCTCGTACGAGCAGGTGGATACGACGCCTCGATGGCCTGGCCGAGCTCCGACGATGACCGGCTTCCCTTTGAGATCCGGATCGTCGTGTTGCTCCACAGAAGCAAAGAAAGCGTCGAGATCCACATGGAAGTACACCTTGGCCGTCATCGTCCGCCTGCGCCGAGATCGAAGCTGGCACGCACCGCAAGGCCCAGGTCGTCGAGCCGCGAGCCAGAGGATTGCACGATGGGGACGACGTGACTGAGATAGCGCGCGGTTACGACGAGGCTCGAACTGAAGGACGAAGGCAGGGTGAGCGAAAACCGCAGGGCCTTCCCCGGGTTGACGCCCGCAAAAATGGCGGCGCTCCTGCCGTCCACGGAAACAGAATAGGGAAGGCTGCAATCGTAAATCAGGATGTCTTTTTTCGATTGCATGGAAAGGGAGACGGAGTAGGGCGGAGTGGCGAAGACTATTTCGACGCTTTCATCGACGCGGTCGAGGAAGGGACTGGCGGTCTCGATCAGGCTGATCCGTTTTTCGGCGTCCTTTCCGCGCAGAGAGACTCTATCGCCTATCGAGTCGTACCCCAGCTCCACCCCTCCTCGATCGAGGCTGCCCTTACCGAGCCTCCTTCGTCCGGCGAGCTCGACGTCGAACTCCCCCGAGTCCTGCTCGATCGTCTCGGATATCCGGAGGTCGACGCGTCCGGGGCCTTTTATCGGCTGGGCTGCCACGGCGTATAGGAGGGCGGAGCCCTCTACGGCGATCGCCAGGGTAGCGAAGACAGCGACGGCTTTTCTGCGCGCCGCGGCCCCCGGCCTCGCGATGAAGAGCAAGGGACTCGCGGTAAAGACGAAGAACGGGAGTAGGAGGGCCGAAAGCGAGAGCACTCCAAGGTAGTCCGGCGAAATGAGCTTTTTGTACGCCGACAGATCGGGCCGGGCAGCGAGTTCGCTCGCGACGATGATAAGGGGAACGTACATGAGCGCGTAGGCCGCGAGAGTCACCCAACGGCTTCGCGCCGCGAGAGATAGCTCGACGAGGACGAGGGCCCACAAGAAATAGAAGGAGGCCGAGAGGTCGATTGCCGAGAAGAACAGCACATCGACCGACAGGCAGATCAAGGCCGCCAATTCGTAGAAATAGGGATTCGGGGTGAGTGTCCGCTTCTCGACGAGGTAGGATAGCAACGCCAAGAACAATAGAAAGGAAAACAGGATGCGGGCGGCCGCGAACACTCGGGGCGCGAGTTGCCAGGCATCGGATGAGCCGAGTATTCCCGCATCGATGCCCGCTATTCCCTTTCCGGCTAGGAAAACTATGGCGAGGGCCAGGAATAGCGCAAACACTTCGGCCACCAGAGAGGGAGTGCGCTTCAGGAGCTGCTTGGTCGCCCCACGCTTCGCCATGGTCACTATCAAGAAGGACGAGGCCACGAATGCGAGGAGAACGACGAGCGCAGCGACATAGGTCCTCTCGCGAAGCACGATTCCACTTTGCCCGATCTGGAAAACAAAGTAGTGCCGATCCCAATTGCCGGGGAACCCGCCCGCCTCGACTGCGGCGAAGGTGTCGATGAAGGCGCCCAACCAGGATTCCGCATTGGTCCCTGCCGCCGCCCCGGCGACCGAGGCTCCCTCACCGCGAAGCTCGATGGCCGGAATGCCCTTCTGGAGATATTGCGCTGCAGGGCCGAAATCGCTCGCCAGCCCAAGCCGATAGGCCTGGCCACCCGTTCGCCTCGAGGTCATAGCCGATACCCGAGGCTTCAAGCGAGAGTCTCGCGCCCTCGAAGAACCAATAAGGCGATAGCACGCCCCGTCCTCGCTTCGAACGCGACGCTCAAAGCCGCCGCGCCGATGTTCAGTAGACGACGGCGAATCGCGTCTCGCCGTTCTGGCGGCATAGCCATGTGGCTGTGCCAAGCGAGGCGACCTGTCCTTCGGCCATCTCCCCTTTTTCCTCTCCGAGGAAAACGAAGAAAGCAATCGGGCATATCCACCGGGCTCGAGCCTCCGCCGA
>CAWHFT010000022.1:0-8005 GCA_963828175.1 uncultured Spirochaetota bacterium | reverse complement strand
GTATCGCTCGTCTCCCTGGTGGGCTCGGGCATTCGCGCTTTGCGGCGGCGTGGACTCATGGACGCCGCGGAGGTGGCGACGGCCATGGACCTCGAGGATCTGAGAAGCGCCGGGGACGGGAGCCGGCTCGAGCTGGTCCTCCGCACTCGGATATCCGCGCTTGCCGCGGCCGCAGGGAGGAATCCCCGCCGTTCGACGGCGCTCAGGGCGGCGGTCGCCGAGATCAAGGAGCATTTCGCCAAGCCCATCACTTTGGAATCCGTGGCCGACGAGCTGGGCATCTCCCCGGCCAAGCTCTCGCGCCTGTTCATCGAGGAGCTCGGCAAGGGCTTTTCCGACTTCCTCATCGACTACCGCATCGAAATGGCCAGGGAGATGCTCTCGCTCCCCGGCGCGGCCATCAAGCAGGTGAGCGCGGCCTGCGGCTATCCGGACCCGAATTATTTTTCCCGCCTCTTCAAGAAGGTCACGGGGATCACGCCCAGCGCCTTTTCCACGGGGGCAGCGGAGGCCAACGATGAAGGCGATTGAAGGACCGTCCGCGGTACGGTCGATGAAGCATCACAAGTTCCGGTTGACGGCTTTGCTCGCGGCGGCGGCGGCCGTCGCCTTGGCGTCGTCGCTCTGCGGCTGTGCGCCGAAGCGCCACAAGATGGCTCCGGGCAAGGCTCCGCTCATCGGTTTCTCCATGGATTCCCTGGTGGTGGAGCGCTGGCAGAGGGACCTGGACGTATTTACGCGGGCGGCCCACGAACTCGGGGCCGAACTCGTAGTAGAGGTGGCGGACCAGGACCCGGCGGTCCAGGACCGGCAGGTTCGCGAGCTCGCCGACCGCGGCATCGACGTTCTGGTCATCGTGCCCAACGACGCCGACCGCATCACCGCCGCCGTCCGGGAGGTCAAGTCGAGGGGCCTGCCGGTCCTCAGCTACGATCGCCTCGTGCGAAAGGCGGGTGTGGATCTCTACGTCTCCTTCGACAACGAGAAGGTAGGCAGCCTGATGGCCGAGACACTGGTCCGGGCCGTCCCCACCGGCGGATACGTGATCATCAACGGGGCGCGCAACGACAACAACGCGATCATGCTCGGCGCCGGCATCCACAAGGTCCTCGACCCGCTCGTGGCGGCGAGGAAGATTCGCATCGTCTCGGAGATCTGGCCGAATTTCTGGGATTCGGACGAAGTACGAAGCGACATGGAGGCCGTGGCGGCGGGGACCCACGCCATCGACGCGATCATAGCCGGCGACGACATGTTCGCCGAGGCGGTGATCGGCGTCCTTTCCGAGAACAGGATCTCGGCCAAGGTGGCCGCCCAGGACGCCGACCTTGCGGCCTGCCAGCGCATCGCCGAAGGCTCGCAGTTCGCGACCGTGTACAAGCCGGTGGATCGGCTCGCGCTCAAGGCGGCGGGCTTCGCGGTCATGCTGGCGAAGGGCGAAAAGGTGGAAACCGATTCGTCGATCGACGACGGACTCGAAAAGGTTCCATATATCCGCCTCGAGCCCATTCCGGTCACGAAGGAGACGCTTGAGGCGACGGTCATCAAGGACGGTTTCCACACGGCGGACGAGGTCTACCGCAACGTGAAGCGCTAAAAGCGTCTGGACTTTGCCCCGCGGGCGGCGACCGAAAAGTGCTAGGCCCTGCCATCGCCCTCGCCGCGGGCCTCTTGTGCGTGTCATGCCTAAATTATTCCCGATGACCAGTCCAGGACGATAGCTCACAATCCTCCCGATACGAAAAGGTATCGCGCGCGGCCCCGCGCCGCGCGGAAGCATCCACAGGAGGTATTTGATGAAACGCGCTTCCATCGTCCTGACCGCCCTTCTCTTCATGACGGTCATCGGATCCATGGCCTTCGCCCAGGTCCAGATCGGCGTCGTCCTGCCCACCAAGGACGAGCCCCGCTGGATCCAGGACCAAAACAGGTTCGAGACCGCCTTCAAGACCGCCGGCATCACCACACAGGTCCTCTTCTCCCAGGGCGACACCGCCAAAGAGAAGGCGAACGTCGAGTCGCTGATCACCGAAGGGCGCCAAGGTCATCGTCATCTGCCCGCAGGACGGAGCTGGAGCCGCCGCCGCCGCCGAAGAGGCGCGCGCCGCCGGCGTCAAGGTCATATCCTATGACCGGCTCATCCTCAACACCGACGCGGTCGACTACTACGTCACCTTCGACAGCTTCGCCGTCGGCGCCGCGTGGGGCAAGTTCCTCGTGAGCAAGGCCACCGGCAAGGGCAACCACCTCTATCTGTATGCCGGCGCCGCCTCCGACAACAACGCCTTCATCTTCTTCGCCGGCGCGCTGGTCGGTCCTCCAGCCCAAGATCGCCGACGGCACCTTCAAGATCATCAACTCCGACAAGGCCGTCGCCCTCCAGAAGCAAAATGACCCTGACGCGCGACGAGGAAGGCTCGATCATCGGCCAGGTCACCACGAACTGGCAGTTCAACGACGCCAAGGCCAAGGCCGAGGCCAACCTGACCTCAGCCAAGAAGGCCGACAAAGGCACCGTGTTCATCGAGGCCCCGAACGACGGCACCGCCCGCGCCATCGCCGACGCCTTCGCAGCCGACAAGGACGTCAAGAAGTACTACATCACCGGCCAGGACGCGGAGATCGCCTCCGTCCAGTACATCATCGACGGCAAGCAGTCGATGACCGTCCTCAAGGACGTGCGCACCCTGGTCGCCGACGCCATCGCCGCGGCCCTCGCCTACGCGAAGGGCAGCGCCCCCGCGCAGACCACGACCTACGACAACGGCAAGATCAAGGTTCCCGCGAAGCCGTCCGCCATCGTCACCGTGACCAAGGACAACGTGAAGGCCGCCATCGTCGATTCCGGCTACTGGCCCGCCTCCGACTTCACGGGTCTCTAATCGACCCTCGGCCTCGACGGCGCCCCGGCGCCGCCGGACCGGCCCGCGCGGCCGCGCTTTTCAAGGGCGCGGCCGCGCCTTATCTCTTTTCCCATGGAGCCAGCGCAATGAATTCTACCATCCTCGAGATGAAGAACATCACCAAGACGTTCCCGGGCGTCAGGGCGCTCTCCGACGTAAGCTTCAGCGTGAAGCGGGGCGAGATCCACTGCCTCGTGGGGGAGAACGGCGCCGGCAAGTCGACGCTGATGAAGGTGCTGAGCGGCGTATACCCGCACGGGAGCTACTCGGGCGATATCATGCTGGAAGGCAAGGCTCAGGAATTCCGGAGCATAGCCGACAGCGAGCAGGTCGGCATCGCGATAATATACCAGGAGCTCGCCCTCGTGCCCGAGCTCCCCGTGTACGAGAATATCTTGCTCGGCAACGAGATCACGAAGGGCATCACGATCGACTGGAACCAGAGCGTCAAGAAGGCGAGCGAGCTCCTCAAGAGAGTCCGCCTGGACCTTAATCCCGCGACCAAGGTCAAGGACCTCGGCGTCGGGAAGCAGCAGCTGGTCGAGATCGCGAAGGCCATGAGCCGCGACGTCAAGCTGCTCATCCTGGACGAGCCTACGGCGGCCCTCAACGAGGACGATTGCGACAATCTCCTCAAGATCGTCGGCGAGCTCAGGGATCACGGCGTCACCTGCGTCCTGATCTCGCACAAACTCAAGGAAGTAATTCGCATCGCGGACACGGTCACGGTGCTTCGTGACGGCAAGACCATCTGCACGCTCGACGCCCACAAGGGCGAGGTTTCCGAGGGCGCGCTCATTAAGCACATGGTCGGCCGCGAGATGGATAACATATACCCCGCGCGCTCCAACGCGATCTCGGACGAGGTCGTCCTTGAGACGAAGAATTGGCAAGCCTATTCACCCAAGCTCGGGCGCCAGGTGCTGAAAGGGGTCGACATCCGGCTCCGAAAGGGAGAGATAATCGGCTTCGCGGGCCTCATGGGCTCGGGCCGCACCGAATTCGCGAGGAGCATCTTCGGCAACCCCGACGGCTACAAGCTCGACGGCGAGCTCCTGGTCAAGGGCAAGAAGCAGCGCTTTTCGAACCCGAAGGAGGCGATCGACTCGGGACTCGCGTACGCAACCGAGGACCGCAAGGGCAATGGCCTGATCCTCATCCAGGACGTCCGGGAAAACATCAGCATCGCCCATATCGGCAGTCTCACCTCGGGGCTCGTGATAGACAAGAACGCCGAGATCAAGGTCGCCAACGAATACAGGGACAGCCTCATGATCAAGACGCCGAGCATCGAGCAGAAGGTCGGCAATCTCTCTGGCGGCAACCAGCAGAAGGTCTCCGTGGCCAAATGGCTCTTCGTCAAGCCCGATGTGCTCATCCTGGACGAGCCGACGAGGGGGATAGACGTCGGCGCGAAATACGAGATCTACACGATCATGAACAAGCTCGTGGCCCAAGGCATGAGCATTATCATGATCTCCTCGGAGCTGCCCGAAGTGCTGGGCATGAGCGACCGGGTTTACGTCATCGCCGGCGGAAAGACGGTGGGCGAGATGCCCGTCTCCGAGGCCACGCAAGAGAAAATCATGGCATTGGCTACAGACTACTAAGGGAGGACGAGAGCCATGACCGACATTAGAAAGCTTATCCGCTCGAACATTCGCGATTACGCGATGTACATCACCCTCGTCGTCGTCATGGGCATTTTCACCTTGCTGACGCACGGCATTTTCCTCTCCTCGAGGAACATCTCCAACCTGCTCCTCCAGTCGGGCTCGCTCGCGGTCCTGGCGATCGGCATGACGCTGGTCATCGTGATTCGCTATTTCGACATGTCGGTCGGCTACCTGTCCGGCTTCCTCGGCGCCATCTCGGCCATCGCGATGGTGCAGTGGGGGCTTCCGAGCTGGGCGGCCATCGTCCTCGTCCTCGTCCTCGGCGTCCTCGCCGGCTTCCTGACGGCCCTCCCGATCGCGAATCTCGGCGTCCCGGCTTTCATAGCGACCCTCGCCGGGTGGCTGATCTACCGCGGCGCCCTCCTGCTCGCGACGCTGAGAACGGGCACGATCATAATCCCGGACAAGTTCTACAACTCGATAAGCAATGGTTTCGTCCCCGACATCTTGCCTTCGGACGCGATCATACCGGGCATGCACAAGCTGACCCTCCTGCTCGGCGTCCTCGCCATCATCTGGTTCATCCTGGGCCAAGTGGTGACGCGCAGGAGCAAGAAGGCCTACGACTTCGAGGTCCTCTCCGGAGGCCTCTTCGCGCTCAAGCTCGTGTTCCTCTCGATCGTCATCGGCGCCATCACCTGGGTCCTCGCCGGCTACAACGGCCTCTCCTGGACCGTCGTCGTCATGTTGGTGCTCGTGCTCATCTACGACTTCGTGATGAACCAGACGGTGCTGGGGCGGCACATTTACGCCGTCGGCGGCAACCCCGAGGCGGCCGAGCTCTCGGGCATCAGCGTCAAGAAGATCACGTTCATCGTCTTCGGCTCCATGGGCTTCCTGACCGGCGTCGCCGGCATCCTCTTCGCCTCCAGGCTCCAGTCGGCGACGACCATCGCGGGCGCGGGCATGGAGTTCGACGCGATCTCCGCGGCGTATATCGGCGGCGTGTCCGCGGCGGGCGGCGTGGGCAAGGTCACGAGCTCCGTCATCGGCGCCGTCCTCTTCATGGCGCTCACGAGCGGCATGAACCTCCTCGGCACCGACATCGCGCTACAGTACATCATCAAAGGCGCCGTCCTCCTCGCCGCGGTCATCTTCGACGTGGTCTCCCGGAAGCGGGGGCACTAGCGGAAGCCTCGCCGGACCGTCGCGCGTCCCCCGGCGCGGTCCGGCGACGAGGCCGTCGCTGCCACTCGTTTCGGCTTTGGGTATTTCGGCGCATTCCGAGGTGAGCATGCGAGTACGGCTTATCCGAAAAGCGGGGATCGGGCTCAAGCTCGGCCTCCTGTCCGCGACGGTCTTCATCGGCGTCGGTGTCACCTTTCTCATCGGAACTACCTCTTTCGCCGTGCTGTTCCGAACCGTCAAGAGCCAATCGACCGCCTCGACGACCGCCTTCGCGAGCTACGAAGTTCAAAAGACGGTCTTCGTTTCCTACATCACCCTGTTCCGAGTCCGCGAGAAGGGCGCCGCCGTCGAGGACTACAAGGCTGCCGCCTCCGACGTCGCGACGGCGGTCACCGCGCTCATGGCCCTCCCCGCCGACGCCGACGAATCGGCCGCCCGCAAGGACCTGGCCGACGCGGTCCAGTCCTTTTCGGACGACGCCGAAACCGCCGCCGAGGCCCTCGCGCGGAACGACAAGAAGGCCCTCGACCTGTTCCAGCTCGCCCAATTCTCGTTCACGGTCCTCGAGACCAAGCTTACGCAGATCCTCAACCTCACCCGGCAACGCTCGGTCGAGCTCGCCGCGCAAGGCGACAAGGCCGCCCTCAGCGGCTCGCGATCCCTGCCCATTTCGCTCGGCGCATCCCTCCTCTTCGTGTTCGCGATCTCGGTCCTCATCGCTCGATCGATCACGCGGCCCCTCGGCCGCCTGGTCTCGGCTCTGGAGACGGTCGCGGGCGGAGACCTGAGGATCGGGAGAGTGGACGCGGGCGGCGGCGAACTCGGGACCATCGCGGAGAGGCTCGACGGGCTCGTGGCGGAGCTGCGCGGCCTGGCCTCCACCGTGAAAGACAAGCTGGGCCAGCTCGAGGAGGAGGGGATCGCCCTCCTGGCTTCGATGACCGGCACTGGCGACGCCGCAGACCTGATAAAGGGGTGCGTCGACGATTCCAAGCTCAGGCTGGACGAGCAGTCGACCGCCGTAATCGACTTGTCGCAAGCCATCGAGTCGCTGGCGAAAAGAGTGGAGGAACTTGTCACTGAAGATCTCGGGCCAGAGCAATCTCCTGTCGGAGTCCTCGGCCGCGGTCGAGCAGATGATAGCCAACGTCGATTCGGTGGCCTCCAATGCACAGGCTTCGGCCCAAGCCTCGCAGCGGCTCGCCTCGGAGGGCAGCGAAGGCAAGTCACGGATCGACGAAGTCGACTCGGCCGTGGCCTCCATCGTGCTCTCGTCGGAGAACCTCGGAGAGGCGGCGCGGCTCATCACCGAGATCGCCGATCGGACGAACCTCCTCGCCATGAACGCCTCGATCGAGGCTGCCCATGCGGGCGAGGCGGGCAGGGGCTTCGCGGTCGTCGCCGAGGAGATCCGGAAGCTGGCCGAGCAGTCGACTTCCCGTGCCAAGGAGATCTCGGCGGACCTCGGCCGAGTGACGAGATCGATCGAGTCGGTTCGAGGCGCCTCCGGCGCCGGCAGTCGGCTCCTTCGCCTCGATCCTGGAGAAGTCCGAATCGCTCGGTCGAGTCGGTGCGAGTCGATCGGCGGCGCCATGTCGGAGCAGCGCGACGGCGGGAAGCAGGTGCTCGAGACGATAACCCGGCTCAAGGACATCACTCTCGAGATAGCGAAGGCCTCTGAGGCGATGGCTCTGGAGAACGGGTCCATACTCTCCTTGGTCGGGCGCCTGAAGGGGGCAAGCGTCGAGGTCATGTCCAACGACGAGGACATCATCCGCGGGACCGGGGATATAGGCCTCGCGATTGCCGGGGCGGTCAAGAAAAGCGAGCGCAACGCCGAGCTCATCGGCGAGGTCAAGGGAGCGGCCGAGCGATTTAAGACGTGACCCTCGCCGGTTGCTTGCTATTCGACGACTGGTTCTTATAGAACTCGGTGCGGCTCGATAAAGGGTCCACAATGCGAGCTATGATGAATCGCGCGAGCCAATTCCACTTCCCGGCTTGAACCTCCGGATCCTCCTTGTTGACGTATTGCGCCTTGTCCAGGTGCCGAGCATCAGCGGCCCCGTGTGCATGCCGATGCCGAAGTTGATCGGCACGTAGCCTCCAAGGGCGCGGCCCGCATTGTATCCGACCAGACGCTCGCGCATTTCGAGAGCGGTCAAAAGCGCGTCGTCGGGGGCGCCGGGGAAGAGAGCCATGATTCCGTCTCCGGGACACTCGTCCACGAACCCTCCGTGCACTCGGATTATCGGGCCGAATATGCTGAGAAAGGAATTGAGGAAGCGAAAATTGTCG
>CAWHFT010000021.1:0-14447 GCA_963828175.1 uncultured Spirochaetota bacterium | reverse complement strand
TATCGAAACCATGAAGCCGTGATAATTCGGCCTGAACTCGTGCGTTGCCCCTCCGTCGATGTCGGCTATGACATTGCCTGCGGCGGCCTCGGCGCTGAAATGTGCCGATTCCACTACCATGGCCATCGGCCGACCGTCGACCAGAAGGCCGGCGCTGTCGCCGACCGCGAAGGCGAAGGGATGCTTTTTGGATCGCAGCCCCGGGTCGGTATCCAGTCGATTGCGCTTGTCCATCGGTAGGCCGAGGCTCGCGGCGAATTCGGTTCCCTTTACGCCGCAGGTCCAAATGAAGGTGCGGGTCTCGATCGGGTCGTTCTCCTTGACGAGGACTCTGCCTGGCTCGGCGCCGATGATGGGCGTGGCGATCATGAGCTCGCAACCCTTGGCGCGGAGGTACCCTGCGGCCTTGGCGCGCAGCTTCTCGTCGAGGATAGGAAGGATGCTCGGCAGCGCCTCGACCACGACTACTCGCGTCTCGGCAGGATCGATGAAATGCTTCCTGCACATTGCCTCTCTATACTCCAGGATCTCTCCTGCCAACTCGATGCCCGTAAAGCCGGCGCCCGCGACGACGAAAGTGAGAAGCCGTTTCCGTTCGGCCACGTCGTTCGCTTCGACCGCCTTCTCGAAAATCGTTTCGAGATGCTGTCGGATCCTCATGGCGTCGTCAAAGGACCAAAGGGTAAAACAGTTTTCCTTGACGCCGGGAGTCCCGAAATACTCGGGCTGGGCGCCAGTGCCGATAAGGATGTAATCGAAGGGGTACTCGCGCGAGGCGGAGCGAGCGACTTTTGCCCCGAAATCCACCTTCGCAATCGAATCCACGACGCATTCGATTCGTTGAGCTCCGAATATCTTGTGGAAACTGACCTGTACGGATTCGGGAGCGGCCCGCCAACCGGCAACTTCATGGAGCTCGGTCATGAGGGTGTGAAAGGGCTTCTTATCGACCAGCGTGATCTCTATGTCGTCCCGCTTGCGGTAACGCTTTTCCAGAATCTTGGCGGCCCAGACGCCACCATAGCCTCCACCGAGTATGAGTATCCGCTTCGTATCGGCCATAACTCCTATCTCCTTATGGGCAAATTGTTCGAATTGAAGTTTTTTGAGTTTGAATCGTGGAAATTCTACCTTGAAAGTCGAGAAATGGCTATATATTTCTTTATTAAATAATGAGGAGTCTGAGGGGCGCTATCGCCGCCTTTCTTTTTTGGTTTTTTTCGGATACTATTAATTCTAGTATTCCGGCGCCCTTGATCGTAATCCCACTTCAGTAAGCGAGTTGGCCATGGATTTTCAACGATTCGGTATCGACGCTCGGCTCGCCAAGGCAGCCGAAAGTCTTCCGACCAGTTTTTTTTACTACGAGAAGATGCTCGCGCATGCGGTCGAAATGCAAGAGAACGTCTGCGTAAAAATTGCGCTCGACGCCGGTCGAGAGGAAGTCCTTCTCCTCCCTGCCCTGCAATGGCTGGTCTCTGGCGAGGGTCGTAAACTCCTCATCGTCGTTCCCGACTCCACGAGCGCCGAACGATTCGCCTTGGCGGCCGACCGCCTCGGCTCCGCCGCCGGGCTGGGCGTATGCATCGTTTCCAAGGACGAAGCGGCCGCGGGCGGCGAAGCGGCCGCCGAAGGCCAGCCGACTCTCCACCGCCTCCAAGGCGAAGCCTCCGCATCCGTGCTCATAGGCACGGCCGAAGGCCTGCTCTTCGCACCTGGTCTTAACCTTCGCGATTACGGCTTTCTCGTCGTAGACGGCGTCGATCGTCTGGCCGAGCTCCCGCCGGACCTCGTCCGCAGGCTCACTGCCAGCCTTCTTCCCTCGTGGGAGAGACGCAGCGCCCTCGCTTGCTCGAAGTTCTCGGTCAAAGTCAAGAACCTCGCCTGGGACTTGGCGGACAATCCCTCCGAGATCAGCATAGAGGGCGAAGTCGCCAAGGCTCAAAGCGTTCTCAAAGAAACTTGGAAAGTCCCGGTCGAGGCAAAACTTAAATTCCTGCTCGGCCTCATCGGGCGGGAAAAGCCCGCCCGACTCTGCGTTTTCTGCAACCTCAAGGACACCGCTACCGATCTGGCCCGGCGTCTCTCGAGCAATGGCATAGCCTCCGATACCATCCTCGGGCCACTCGTACCGGAGCGCAAATTCGCCCTCATCGAAAAGTTCAGGGCCGGTGATTCCACTTGCCTCACCCTCAGCGACGAGGGCGCCGAGGGCCTCACCCCCGGAGTCTTTCCGCTGATAGTCAATTACGATATTCCCCTCGAGCCGGAGCTCTTCGTGAAACGGCTCGAGATGCTGGATCGCTCCGATCCCGGCGCCAAGGTCATCAGCATAGCCTGCGATCGTTATATCTTCGGCCTGCCCGCGGTCGAGCAGTATATCGATGCCCGGCTCGAGGCGGTGCCTGCGGACGAATCGATGCTGTCCGCGATCGACAGAAGCGAAGCCAGGGGCCCCGAGCGTAAGCAACGCGAGGATTCCAGCCAGCGTGACCCGCGGCGCGCTCAAGCCCCAAGGCGCGATTCGCATCGCCGCGACGAAGGCCGACGCGAGATCTATCCGCGGGACGCTTTCCCCCGCGAAGCGAATCCACGCGACGCGCATTCTCGCGAAGCACGCAACAATCCTGACATCAGGAAGAGTATCTCCGAGGCTACGGGAGGCACTCTCGACATGAGCGGCGCCGGCCCTTCGGATCGCCTGCCTTCGAGTCGGCCTCCAGCACGAAACGACTCTCGCCGAGGTCACGGTCCTGAGAGAAGTACTGTCGGTCCCAAGACCGGGAGGCGCGGCGAACGCGGTGACAAGCCGCCTTCGCCGCGCGGACAACCCTCTCGCCAAGCTCCAAATCGGCCTGCAGGAACAAGGCCTGGTGTGTCGGGTCACGGCCCCACGAGACCTGGCTTGCCGGGGAATCCCTACGAAATGCCAATGGAAGAACGTATGAAGCTCTACCGAGAAAAATATGGCCGCGGATTGGGTGGTAGCGACGACAAGAATGTACAAAGGAAGGGACAGAGGCACGGCGGCGAACAGCACCCTCAGGAGCCTACCAAGAGCGCACCGTCCAACGGAGGAAACACGAAAAACGGCACTTCCCGTGGAGCCCCGGGACAAAGCCAAAACCGAAATCCCACGGAAGGTCCCGACAAGAATCATATTCCTCAAGCGATGCCACTCCAGCCGCAGCCACAGGCTGAGACCAAGAGCGAGGGATTCATGAGCAGGATACTCGGCGGACTTCGCAAGAAAAAGAGTAGCCCCTAAAAGTACTTGTGAAATATGACAGCACCAATGAAAAGGCCCGTATTAAACCGGTTAACTATTGACTCCGCGTCGGGGGTCGACTAGGATTTCGACAGTATCGCCGGAGGCATTTGATGAAAATCATCTCCCATACCGTAAAGCCGAAAATTCCACCCGCTCTATCGTCCCTCGAAGAGATGGCTCACAATCTCTGGCTCTCTTGGAATTTCGAGGCTATCACGCTCTTCATTCGTCTGGATTATGAGGTCTGGCTGCAATCGAACCAGAACCCGGCGAGGATGCTCGGCATGGTCGCTCAGGAGCGTTATGACGAACTCGCGCAGGATGATTCCTACATCGCTGCGCTCAAGGCCGTCGAGGAAAGATTCGAGCGGTATAAGAATGGCGAAACCTGGTATAAGGGCGAGCATAACGGTATGGTGGCCTATTTCTCGATGGAATACGGGCTCGACGTGTCGCTCCCGACTTACTCGGGCGGCTTGGGCATTCTTTCGGGCGACCACATGAAGGCCGCGAGCGACATGGGCCTCCCGCTTGTAGGCGTCGGGCTGCTGTATAGGCAGGGCTATTTCAAGCAATACCTCAACCCGGATGGTTTCCAGCAAGAGTCCTATCCCGAGAACGACTGGTATAACATGCCGGTCCATCGCTGTCTCGACGCCAAGGGCAAGCCGATTCTCATTTCCGTCGAAATGGCGGGCAAGGCGATTGCAGCCCAAATATGGGAGGTGACGGTCGGTCGATCCTCCCTTTTCCTCCTCGATACCAATATCGAGGAGAACGCGGCCGAGGACAGGGCGATCACCGCGGCTCTTTACGGCGGCGACTCCGAGACCCGCGTCCGTCAAGAGATACTGCTGGGCGTCGGCGGCATCCGGGCACTTCGAGCGCTTGGCGTCGATGTCGTGGTCACCCACATGAACGAAGGGCACTCGGCTTTTCTCGCTCTCGAGCGAATTCGCGAAGTGATGGTCGAGCACTCTTTTACCTTCGCCGAAGCGCTCCAAGCCGTGTGGCCGACGAATATCTTCACGACGCATACGCCGGTACCCGCTGGCAACGAGCGCTTCGGGCTCGAGCTTATGGAGAAGTATTTCAGGACCTGGGCGCAGCAGCTCGGAATAGAGTGGCAGGATTTCCTGGCCTTGGGCAGAGAACGACCCAATGACCAAGGCGAGAGCTTTTGCGTTACGGTATTCGCGCTCAAGCTCTCTGCTTACGCGAATGGCGTCGCCCAGCTCCATGGAGTCGTATCTCGGAAAATGTGGGCTGGCCTTTGGCCGGCTCTCCCCCTCGACGAAGTACCGATCTCTTCCATCACGAACGGCGTCCATCCCCGTACCTGGGCTTCGCACAACATGCTCGAGCTTCTCGATCGATACTTCGGCCCGCGGTTCTACGAAGAGCCCGCGAACCTCGACATGTGGGACCGCCTGGATCGGATATCCGACGAGGAATTGTGGCGAATGCACGAGCGCCGCCGGGAAAGGTTGGTTGTTTTTGCCAGGGATCGGTTAAAGCGCGCGATGAAGCGCTCTGGAGCCGCCGAAGGAGCCCTTCATCGCGCAGAAGACGTCCTCTCGCCTTACGCCATCACCATCTCATTCGCCAGGCGCTTCGCCACGTATAAGCGCGGCAACCTGCTACTGCGCGATCCAGATCGGCTCCTGCGACTCATTTCCGATCCGCAGAGGCCCGTGCAGATAATCTTCGCAGGCAAGGCCCACCCACATGATCTTCCCGGCAAAGAGATAATCAAGGAGCTCGTTCATTTCTCGAGACGCGAGGAAGTCCAAAGCCGCATTATCTTCCTCGAGGATTACGATATGACGATGGCCCGCTACCTGACTTCGGGCTCCGACGTCTGGCTCAATACCCCCCGGCGGCCCCTCGAGGCATCCGGCACGAGCGGTATGAAGGCCGGAGTGAACGGCGTCCTCAACTGCTCCATCCTGGACGGCTGGTGGGCCGAGGGCTACGGCCCCGAGGTCGGTTGGGCAATAGGCTCCGGCGAGGAGTACCAGGACGAAGAGCTCCAGGACAGGATCGAGAGCGAGGCCCTATATGACCTCCTCGAGCACGAGATCGTGCCGCTGTTCTATCAAAGAGGCCGCGACGGACTGCCTCGCGAATGGATCAAGCGGATGAAGGCCTCCATGAAATCGGTGGGGCAACGCTTCTCGACGCATCGAATGCTCAAAGAGTATTCGGAGAGATTCTATTTTCCGGCACTCGACTACGGGAGGCGCCTCGCTGCGGGCAAGCTCGAGAGCGCGAAGGAGCTTGCCGCATACCTGGCGAAAGCCCACAAGGCCTGGCCGGCCGTGGAGATATCCGAGCTTCGGGCCGACGCGAAACCCATTATGGAGCGCGGCGATTCGGTCACTGTCAGCGCTCTCGTCGATCTAGGGGGCCTGGAGCCTTCTGAGGCGGCAGTCGAACTCTACCACGGCCCCGTGACCATTCAGGATGGCATTACTTCTGCCGCCCGCGACGAAATGACTGCCATCGAGCGAAAGGGGAAAGCCTGGGAATATCGCGTGACCGTCGTCTGCAACAAGACGGGCCAGCACGGCTATGCCATCCGGGTGCTTCCGAAGCACCCCGCATTGGTCAGCCCTTACGTGCCGGGATTGATTCGCTGGGCTTAGACGGGTTGTTTGGGGATTGCGGTAACCATACTTGCATTGTATTTTGTATTGACCCATTATTTGGGTATACTATTGCCTAGCTAATTTAAAAATGCCCGATCATCATGATGGCCGGTACGGGCACCGGTAGACCAATCCCCTTCGTCGAGGGGGCTTGATTACTCGTGCTCGCGCAAGGCCCGGATGATCCGCCGCCTAAGGACAAAATCATGAAAGAGACGATACTGGTTGTCGAGGACGAGACCCTCGTTGGGTTGGAATTAAAGGAAGACCTGGAACGACTTGGCTATTTCGTTCCTGAGGTCCTCGAGTCGGGCGAGGCGGTCGTGCAAGCCGTGGCGCGGCATCAACCCGACCTCATGCTCATGGACATACGGCTCCGCGGCAGCCTCGACGGCATTGAAGCCGCGTTTCAAGCCAAAGCGGAGTTCGACCTTCCGGTAATATACTTAACAGCCTATTCGGACCCGGATACGTTGAGGCGTGCAGCCCTCACCGGCCCGGACGCCTTTCTCCTCAAGCCCTTCGACGAGCGGGAGTTGGCGGCGAACGTGCAGCTCGCCCTGTCCCGCGCGAAGAGCGGAGAGCCGCTGCGTCGCGAGTTGAGGGGAGCCATGTCGCTCGTGGACGCTTTGGCGGAGCCGGCCCTGATCGCCGATCTGGAAGGCAAGATCGCGCATGCCAATAAGGCGGCCGTCGATTTCCTTAAAGTGTCCGATACGAGCCTTCTTTCCAGAGTCGAGCTGTCCCGCATCCTCGAGCCCGGTTGGAACGAGCCGAGCCGCAAGCTCGTGAAACTGCAGTCTGGGGAGGAAAGGGCGACGGGCAAGATAGCGTCGGTGGAGCGACTACTCAGGTCGGACGGCCGCGAGTACGGGAGCCTGGTCGTATTCGGAAGCATGGAGAGGCGCGAGCGGCTCCTTCTCGAAGCTTCCGCCGCCGAGGCAAACGCGGCCTTGATCCGCCTCCTGCCCGCGGCTTCCGCCGCCGGGCCTGGGTACAAGGTCGGAGGCTTTCTCGATCCTTGCCTCTCAGGATCGGGCGATTTCTTCGACGTATTCTCCGCCGGAGAGAGCGAGATAGCCTTCTACGGCTTCGACGTCATGGGTCACGGCATCCTCGCTTCGCTGATGGCTTTTTCTCTCCATGACCTGCTGCCCGTCCTCGGCTGGGGGAGGGGCGACAGCGCCACGGCACCTGCACCTGCCGAAATAGTGCGCTCGCTCTACGCGCGGTACGGGTCTCGGGGCGGCGGGGCCTTTGGCGGCATTTTCTTCACGATCGCCTATGGTACGATTGATGAAGCAACGGGAGAATATCGGGTCGCGCGTGCGGGCTACACGCCCATACTGCATCTCGAAGTCGGCGGACGGATGCGCGTGCATTATACCAAAGGCGCGGCGGTTGGCGTGGCCGCCGACGCAGAAATAGAAGAGGCGAAGGGAACGCTATCCCCCGGCGACCGTCTTATCGTCGCCTCGGACGGGCTGTTGGCTGCCTTCGGCGATGGGTTGCTCGAAAAAGCGCTCGAGAACCTCAGTGCCTTCGCGGACGGATTCCGCGGATCCTCGCTCGAGGACTTCGTCGACGCGTTTCGCCGCCGGTCGCGGGAATCTAGCTTAGCGCGCGCGAGGGACGACGATGTCAGTCTCCTCGTGATCGAGCGCTCGTAGCGGGATGGCATGGAGGGCGCTTACGATGTCGCCGTCATCGGGGCGGGGGTCTGCGGGGCGAACGTTGCGCGAAGACTCTCGGCCTACGAGCTCGATGTCGCCCTGCTGGAAAAAGAAGCCGACGTCTCTTTCGGAGTCTCCAAAGCCAACTCGGGGATTATCCACGGCGGATTCCATCACAATAAGAAGTATTTGAAGGCGCGTCTCGAGATCCGGGGCGCGATGATGTTCGACCGCCTCAAGTCCGAGCTCGACTTTCCTTTCGTGCGCTGCGGGATAGTCGTCGTAGCCCTCCACGAGGATGAGATGCGCGCCGTAGAACAGCTATACTCCCAGGGCGTCGAAAACGGCACGATCGGCATTGAGATGTGCTCGCGGGAGCGCATGTTGGAGCTGGAACCCAAGTTGAGCCGCGATACGCTCGGGGGCCTCTACGCGCCGGGCGGAGGCATCGTAGAGCCATACCGTTTCGTTTTTTCCCTCGTCGAGTCGGCGATCAAGAACGGCGTCCGCCTGCTCACGAATTGGGACTGCGCGGCCGCCGAACGTACCGGCTCATGCTGGCTCCTGCGCGCGGAAGACGGCCAGGAACTGCGAACGCGCTATGTGGTCAATTGCGCCGGACTATATGCGGACGAAGTCTCACGGTGCTTCGGGGCCGAGGACTATGCGATCCAAGGCCGAAAAGGCGAATACTACCTTCTCGACAAACTGACGAAGGCCAAGCCCGATCGGGTGGTCTTCCCAGTGCCCACCTCGGTTTCAAAGGGCATGCTCATCGTGCCGACCGTCGAAGGTACGGTGCTCATCGGCCCCACGGCCACCGAAATACCGGGAAAGGATGACGCTTCCACCAGCAGAGATGAGCTGGAGACCATTATCCTGAGCGCCCGGAACATGATTCCCGACATTTCCGAGACCGACGTCATTACGAGCTTCGCGGGAATACGACCCACTCTCGGCGAGGACTATTACATCGCAGCCTCGGAAAAGGTGCCGGCCTTCATCCAGGTCGCTGGCATCCAATCGCCCGGTCTCACCGCGAGCCCGGCGATCGGTGAATATGTAAAGGACCTCCTGAAGAAGGCGGGGCTCATCCTAGTCGAGAAGGCGGACTGGGACCCTTCCGTTCCCTCTTTGCCTCGTGCCAGGGAGGTGCCCCTCTTCGAGTTGGACGCGCTAACGGCTGCGGATCCGGCATACGGCGAGATCGTCTGCCGTTGCGAGCGCGTCTCGGAAGCCGAGGTCGTCGCGGCGATTCGCCGAGGCCACACGACTCTCGACGGCATCAAGTACTTCACGCGCGCGCAGATGGGTCGTTGCCAGGGCGGGTTCTGCACCTACAAGATTCTCAAGATACTGATAAGGGAGACCGGCCTGGGTTGGGCCGAGATAAGCAAGCATGGCCGAGGCTCGACGCTGCTCCGGGGCGAGCTGTGAAGGAGCTGGGCTTCGACGCGGTAGTGATCGGGGGAGGCGCGGCAGGAATGGCGGCGGCGCTCGAGCTCGAGGCCAAGGGCCATCAGGTCGCCATCGTCGAGCGTGAGGAACGCCTCGGCGGAATACTGGTGCAGTGCATTCACAACGGATTCGGCCTCATCGAATTCGACGAGGAGCTGACCGGTCCGGAATTCGCCGAACGATTCGAGGAAAGAGTGAACGGGCGTCCGATAAGGGTGCTGTGCGGTTGTACTGTCCTCGATCTGTCTTCCGAGGACGGGTCGAAGGTGGTCTCCTGCGTCTCTGCGAAGGAAGGCGTGCTTAGATTGCGTTCGAAGGCTGTGGTTCTCGCGATGGGCTGCCGCGAGCGCAACCGCGGAAACATTCGTATTCCCGGATCGAGACCGGCGGGGGTTTTCACCGCGGGCCTCGCCCAGCGCCTCGTGAACGTCGAAGGCTACGTCCCAGGCAGGGACATCGTCATCATTGGCTCCGGAGATATCGGCCTGATAATGGCCAGGCGGATGAGCTGGATCGGCTGCAAGGTCCACGCCGTAGTCGAGATCCTGCCCTACCCCTCCGGCCTCACGCGAAATATCGTCCAATGCCTCCATGACTTCGACATTCCGCTCTATCTCTCTCACCTGACGACGGATATCTACGGCAAGGATAGGGTCGAGGGGATCGAGATAGCCCCGATCGAGAACGGCGCCTTGATGTTGGAGAAGGCCTTCAAGATTCCCTGCGACACGATCCTTCTCTCAGTCGGCCTCGTGCCCGAGAATGAGCTGTCGCGTAATGCGGGGGTGGCCATCAATCCGATGACCAACGGGGCATGGACGGACTCGGCCCTGATGACGAGCGTCCCGGGGATATTCGCCTGCGGCAATGTCCTTCACGTCCACGATCTCGTCGATTACGTCGTCGAGGAGGCGAGGCGGGCCGGTAGCTACGCGGCGCTTTGGCTTGAAGGCGCCCTCCGGGGACGCGAGGCGAGAGTAAAGGCGGGTCCCAACGTCCGCTACGTCGCGCCGGCTCGCGTCGAGGCCGGCCGCGACAACAAGCTCTACCTCAGGACTATGATCGTGAAGAACGACGCGCTGCTGGAGGTAAGGCAAGGGACCAAGGTCCTCCTCTCTTCGAAGAAGAATCACGTGCAGCCTTCGGAGATGATTACGCTCACGATCGGAGCATCCGCGCTCGAGGCAGTCGCTGACCTGCCTGACGCGACTATCGAAGTCTCGATACAATGAGGACGTCGAATTGCGCCATGAGCTGACCTGCATCACCTGCCCCATCGGTTGCCGCCTCGTCGTCGAGCGGGCACCGGGGGGCTTCGCCGACGAAACGGCGGGTCCCGAGCTCGAGGTCAGTGGCAACCGATGCCCTCGAGGGGCGGCCTACGCACGAGAGGAGCTGCTCGCGCCCAAGCGGACTGTGACGGCGACCTGTAGTGTCGCGCTTCGAGGCGCTGCCGCGGCGGGTGGCGCACGGCGCCAACTGGTCGAAGCCGCGCGGCGGATCCCCTGTCGAACGACCGCCCCCTTTCCGAGAGACCGGGTCGACGAGCTGCTCGCGGCCATCTACGCTGTCGAGGAGCCTTTGCCGGTGGAACGGGGTAAGGTCCTAATACGAAATGCCCTCGGTCTGGGTATCGACGTGATAGCCACGAGGACGATCGGGCTCGAGTAGAATCTCGTCATCGCCCGCAACCTTAACCGGGGCGTGTTCGTCTAATAGCCGCATCAATGCGGAAAGTGAGGATCTCCGATGGCGTTACCCTCCGCTGCGCAGGTCATCGTTTCGATAATCCCGATCGTGGGCATCGTGATGGCGGGCGTTATCGCGTTCTTCTACTTGCTGTGGAGCCATCGAGAAAAGGTCAGGCTGATCGAGCGGGGCCTTTACCAGGCGAAATCGATCGACCTCGATACTTTCTGCCTCCTCGCGGGCCTGCTGCTTCTGAGTGTAGGAGCCGTTCTCTCAGTGCTCTTCATCGTGATCGAGGGCGCGTCGTTCACCCTCCTGGGGGGTCTCATCCCCTTCGCGGCCGGCATCAGCCTATTGCTCTTCTTCATGCTGCGGAGGAACCGGGACGGGGCATGAGCGCCGCGGGTCGAGCGCGGGAGACGAGCGACGAGGAGGCGATCGGACTGGTCCTGGATGGGGATCCCGAGGCCTTCGCGGTTTTGGTTAGGCGGCATAAGGCGCGGGTGGTTCGGTTGGGCATGAGCTTCTTCCGTGACGAGGAAGATGCGGCGGATTTCACCCAGGACGTCTTCATAAAGGCCTATACCGCTCTCGCCTCGTTCAAGGGTCGGAGTCTTTTTTCGACCTGGCTTCTGAGGATCGCATATAACACGGCGATCAATTCGAAGAAACGCAGGAAGGATCAGGTATTCCTGGATCCCGAAATGGAAATCGCCGGAGCGCAGGCGACCGAGGACGAGCATTTACGCGAGGAGACGGCAAGGGCGGTGCGAGAGGCCATGGCACAGCTACCGCCCCGGCAGGCTTTGTGCATCGAGCTTTATTTTTACTACGATCTTAAGTATTCTGAGATTAGCGAGATGACGGGCTATCCGGTGAATACGATAAAATCGCACGTGTTCCGCGCCAAGCGGGTCTTGCGAGAACGGCTCGGAGAGATAGGGGAGGATGGGAATGCGGCACCAAGCGGCGCTTAAACTGATCGACGAACTCGACTCGAGGGACTACTACAGCCTCGCGCTTCGTTGGCACCTGGCGAGGTGCGTCTCTTGTTCAGCCGCTGCCGATCGGGTGTCCGCGGCGCTCAGGGCCTATCGCGAAGATACTCGTCGGGAAAATTCGCGTCGCGAGAGCGTCGGCGATGATGTCATCGAGGACCGCGTGATGGCCGCCGTCCGTCTCATGCCGCCGCCGAGGCAGGACTTCGCCCTGGGCGACTGGCTTTTCCCCGGGGTCGTGCTCGCTCTTTCCATGGTCCTTTTGCCATTGGTCGGCAAAGACGTAGATTTCCTGAAATCCCTTTTCGGTTCGGGTTATCTGCTATCGATATCCTTGGTGCTGGGAGCGGCCTTCACCGCGTACTGCGCTCTCGTTATCGCCACGCACTTGCCGGAGCTCCAGGCCTATCTCGAAAAACGCGGCCTCATGCCGCGCTAGAGCTCCAACCCTTACTCGCCTTCTTTGAGGATCTCTATTTTTATGCCCTCGGGCGTGTCGACATCCTCTTTGGGTGGAACCGTCACCTTGAGGATACCGTTGCGGAAAATCGCGCGTACCTTATCTTGGGCGAACTTGTCCGCCGGCACGTAATATTTTTGCTTCTCGACGTCCTTGAGCTTTAGCCTGCGCTTGAAATAACGCACGTCGTCCTCGGGCAGGTCCTCGAGCCCGATCTTGGCGTTGAAAACCATGTAGTCGCCTTGGAAGGTGAGCGTTATGTCTTTCTCGTCGAAGCCGGCAAGCGCGAACTCGAATACCATGCCTCGTTCGCTCGTGAGGTAGATGTTCATGGGAGGGTAGGAATAGCCGGGATAGTAGTCCGCGTTCTCGTCTTGGCCCATGTCGAACCATGGCTTCGCCCCGGGCCCGGCATTCACGTGAAGGTTGAAGTTCGGCCCCAGCTTCTCTCCCATTTTCTCGCCCATGTCCTGGAAATTTGCCCCGAAATTCTTGGCTGCGTCGAAAACCTCGTCGAGGATGGTGCCGATATCGACATACATACGATTGCCTTTCACATAACCTCCTGCGGACCGGCCGAAAGCCGCCCCAAGCGGGCGGCCTTCGTTACCGCAAAATTACACCCTACTTGCCTTCCTTGACTATCTCGACCTTGATGCCGGAGCCATCGCTCTCCTTGGGAGGCACGGTCACGGTCAGTACGCCGTTCTTGAAGACCGCCTTGGCCAGCTCTTGAGCGTAGTCCTCGGCGGGGACGCGGTATTTTTGCCGCTCGATGTCCCTGGGCCTGAAACCGCGCCTAGAGAACCGGCTCCTCGTCGCCAGCATCGCCCTTGGCAGCGGCCTTGGCGTTGAGGACGAGGTAGTCTCCCTGGAAAGTCACCGAGACGGCGCTCTCGTCGATTCCGGCGAGGGCGAACTCGAGGACCAAGCTGCCATCGCGCGTAGCATAGACATTGACGGGGGGATAAAAATACATGCCGGGGTGGTCGTGATGGGCGCCTCCGCAGCAAGACTCGAAGATCGGCCCCATATCCGGAGCCATGCCTTTCATCTTCTCGCCGAACTCGCGAGCCATCCGGACGAAATCGTCCAGGTTGCCTCCGAAATCGAAACCTCTGTCGTAGTGACCCATGATGTCCTCCAAAATGCGAGGAAGCCCCGCGGCGAGGATACCCTGAGCTCGCGGAACCTTGTTCGCCCTCCGTACGGAGCGGCGTGCGGTAGGCCCCCTGAAGGGCGGCTTACTTGCATTCATAAAGTACTACCAGGGCGAAAAGAGGGCAAGCATATCGCGATCGGAACCTTGGGCGATAGCCCTAAAGCCTAATCCTCGTCCTCGTTCCTCGCACCGTGGGCCTTGCCTTTCGATAAAGCCTCGCGCCGTTCCCGTTCCATGCCGAGCTCGGAGTAGGTGTCGGCGAGGTTGAGCCAAGCCTCCGCGTAGTCCGGCGAAAGCGATACTGCCTTTTCGAAATCCTTTCTGGCTCGCGCGTACTCGCCACGGCGGAACTCGACGACCCCGAGATCGTTCCAGGCTTCGGGATAATCGGCCTGTAGGACGAGTGCTCGCTCATAGCGATACACCGCCGCGTCGAAGTCGTCGGCTTCGTAGGCTACGAGACCGAAGGCGAGCAGGAGATCGGCCGATTCTCCCTCGGCCGCGAGGACCGCCTCGAGGTCTGCCTGCGCCTCTGCCGAGCGCCCGGCCCGGCGATAGGCCTCGCCGCGATTGTAGCGAATGCCCTGGTTCCCCGGCTCGAGGTCGAGCGCGCGGTCGAAAGTCGCAATGGCCTCGACGTAGCGTTCTCCTTCGGTGAGATCCATGCCCCGAGCGTTGAGGGCCGCGGCCGACTCCGGCTTCTTTGTGTAGCTCATCCAATCACCTCCCAGCCGAAGGGACTGATGGTTCTTCCGAGGACCCGTTTGCGCTTGGCGCTATGGTTGAGCAGCACTCTTACCATTCCTCCGTTTTCTACGCCTATCGATGATCTCCACCCAAAGCCGCGGAACGCCGCCCTATGTGGGCATCTTTGAAGATACGGCGATACAGGAGAAACGGTCCGGCAGGGTCGGGGCTCGTGCAAATATATCATGCGGTGACTATCCGGCGGGCACGCCTGGTGCCGAAGTCCCGAGACTCCTATCCCTTTGCGGAATTTTTGTGTAATAGACATATTTTGCATTTTGCGTCATTATGCGCACGAAACAGCCCGCACCGCTGCACTATTGCCACTCCTTGATCCT
>CAWHFT010000020.1:0-3640 GCA_963828175.1 uncultured Spirochaetota bacterium | reverse complement strand
TCAGTTTTCCGGCCACGCGCAATGGCTCAACAGCGCCGCCCTGCGCGAGCTGGGCATTCGCAGGGGAAGCCTCGAGCCCAAGGTCGGCAGCGTGCTGCGCGACGCCGCCGGCGAGCCGACGGGCATCGTCCGCGACCTCGGCGACACGCGGCTCTCGAGGCGGAGGGTCCGCGACGTCTACTTCGACCGCATGATGCGCGAGGAAAGGCTCGACCTGGCGCTCTCTTCCTTCGCGCGCCTGGGCATCACCTCCGTGCAGGACAACACCTGGTTCTATCCCGAGCTCCTCAGCCTGAAGCGGCGCCGGGATGCCGGCACCTTGAGCGCTCGATTCACGACATGGTACTTGGGGCGCCAGAGGGCCTCGATGAAAGCGATGGGCGCGGCCTTCGCGCTCGGCGTAGGCGATCCCCTTTGGATCCGAAAGGGGCCGGTGAAGTATTTTCTGGACGGGACCTTCTCGACGCGCAACGCCTGCCTGACCGAGCCCTTCGAGGGCTCGAGCGAGGATGAGCTGTGCGCCGCGCCCGCTGCTCCCCTCGCCGAGCTGGAGTTCCTGGCGCGCCGCGGCAGGCAGGGCGCCTTCCACATCATCGGCGACCGGGGCATCGCGATCTTCCTCGACGCCTATGAAGAGGTTCTGGCCCGCCATCCCGAACTCAGGCGGCTGCGGATACGGATCGAGCACGCCCAGCTCATCAGGCCCGAGGACATTCCCCGCCTGGCGGCGCTCGGAGTCCTCGTTTCTGCTCAACCGAGCGCGCTCGCGAATCCTGAAAAGGATCGGATGCTCCTCGGCCGGGAGAGGGCCCTGCGCGCCTATCCCTACCGCTCCCTCCTCGAAGCGGGGGTCCGGCTCTCCTTCGGCTCGGACATTCCGGGGGAGTCGAGCTGCGACCCGATCAAGTCCATCCACATGGCGGCGAACCGCGAGGGGCCCGAGCGCATCGACGCCGAGGAGGCCCTGCGCTGCTATACGGCGGGGAGCGCCTACGCCGAGTTCATGGAAGGCCGTAAAGGCGTCCTGGCTCCCGGCATGCTCGCCGATTTCACGGTCCTCTCCCAGGACATCACGACCGTCCCCAGCGAGAAGATAGGCGACACCGCAGTCGAGGAGACCGTGGTCGGGGGCAGGACCGTCTATCGTCGAGCCGCCGCCATTTGACATTTGCCTCCGTCGGAAGTATTTTTCGGGCTTCCATGATCGGGCGGCGCCGCGTACGCGGGCCGCGAACTAAGCGAGCCGCAGCCGCCGGGCCTTTTATCCGGGGCGCGGACAGGAGCGATCGATGGCCAAGAAAATCATCGTCATAGGCGCCGGCATAGCCGGGCTCTCAGCCGCCAGCTACCTCCAACGAAACGGGTTCGACACCGAGATCTTCGAGATGCACGACAAGCCGGGCGGGCTGTGCGCTGCCTGGAGCCGCAAGGGCTATACCTTCGACGGCTGCATCCACTGGCTCATGGGCTCGGGGAAAAGCAGCAACCTGCACCACATTTGGAAGGAGCTGGGCGCCGGCGATCTGAAGTACATCGAGTGGGACGTATACACCGTCGTCGACCTGCCCGACGGCGAGCGCTTCACCGTCTACACCGACCCCGACCGCCTCGAGGCGGAGATGCTGAGAATAGCGCCCGAGGACGCCGGCTTCGCGCGGCTCCTGTCGTCCAAGGTCCGTGCGATCGCCAAGGCCGATCTGCCCGCCGCGTTCGACAAGCTCACGTTCGGCGAGTTCCTGAAGCTTCTCGTCGCCCTGCCCGCGGCGATCCCCGTATTCACCAAGTGGACGAAGATCCCGCTCCAAAGGCTCGTGAACGGCCTCGCCAGTCCCAGGCTCCGAGCCGCCTTCTCGGCCCTCTACGGCGACGCGATGCCCGATTTCCCCGCGGGCGGCCTGTTCATGATGCTCGGCTTCATGGCCAAGAAATCCGCGGGCTACCCGCTGGGCGGCTCCCTCGCCTTTTCTCGCGCGATCGAGGCCAAGTACCTCGCGCTCGGCGGCCAGATCCATTACCGTTCCAAGGTCGACCGGATCCTGATCGAGGATGGGAGGGCTGTGGGCGTCAAGGGCGCCTGGGGCGAGTCGAGGGGCGACTTCGTGGTCTCGGCGGCCGACGGCCGCGACACTCTGGACCGCATGCTCGGCGGGATCTACCGCGGCTGCGAAATCGACCGCGCCTTCGGCGAGCTCGAGAGCTTTCCTTCGCTCCTGTTCGTCGGCCTCGGCCTCGACCGCGACTGCTCGGACCTGCCCCACTCGCTCAGCTTCGACCTCGACCAGCCGATCGTCCTCGAGGGCAGAGCGCTCACGAAGGCGCGGTTGACGCTGCGGACCTTCAACTTCGATCCCGGTCTGGCGCCCGCGGGCAAGACATCGGCCGCGGTGATGCTCGACACTACCAACGACGCTTACTGGACGGCCCTTGCGGCGCGCGACCCGATCGCCTACGGCGCGGAGAAAAAAGCGGTCGGGGACGCCGTCATCGCCGCCATAGACCGGAAGATCCCCGGATTCTCCTCCTGGGTCGAGGTGGCCGACGTCGCGACGCCGAAGACGTTCATCGACTACACGAACAACTGGCGCGGCAGCTTCGAGGGCTGGCTGCCCAAGGCCGGCGCCTTCGGCAAGAGCATCACGAGGACTATCGCCGGCATCGAGGGCTTCGAGATGGTCGGGCAGTGGCTGACGCCCGGCGGCGGGCTACCTCCCGCGGGTATGGACGGGCGCAACCTGGCCAAGCGCCTCTGCAGGGCCGAGGGCCGCGCCTTCAAGCCGGACTGAGGGGCTCAATCCTCTGCGAAGAGCTCCGGCTGATCGACGGAGAAGCCGGCGAGGACGCCTATATCCTCCGCCCGAGCGGCAGCGGGGCCGCCTCCTTGACCCGGCGCAGGACGAAGTTGCTTCGTATGTCCTTGACCATGGGGAGCGTGAGGAGCTGGCCGAAAAGGAAGGCTTCGTAGCTCGCGATGTCGGGGAACACCGCCTCCAGCAGAAAGTCCGACTCTCCCGAGACGCAGTGGCAGGCGACGACTTCGGGCATCGCGCGGAAGGCCTCTTGCACCGCCTGGGCGTTCTCGTCTCGGTGGCCGTCGATCTTCACGCCGACGATGACCGTCAGGCCGAGGCCGATGCTCCCTCTGTCCAGGATCGCCCGATACCCGCGGATGACCCCCGCGCTCTCGAGCGCCTTGACCCTTCGCAGGCAGGGCGTCGGCGAAAGTCCGATGCGGTCGGCCAGCTCGACGTTGCTCAGCCTCCCCTCGCCTTGAAGCGTCTCGAGAATTTTCCAATCAAAGTCGTCGAGTTCCTGTGTTGGAGCGGAATGCTCTTTATCGCTCATAAATTGGAATAATACTCCAAAATTGATTTTTTGAAAGGATATATAGCAAGGACATGCTCGACCTCGAAGTGCTATCCTCCATCATAAAGTTTATTGGGAGGGCAGCCTATGAGCTTCGCCGACGAATATCGGAGCACCGAGACCGCGCTCGAATCCTATGCCCGGGCCGCGCGGGCCAGGCAGGGAAAGGTCATCGACCAGCCCCCTCTCGCCCGATTGGTCCAGGACCTGGGACTGAAGTCGTACCTCGCCGAGGGCGGGCTGAGGGGAGAGCGCTTCGCAGAATTCCTCGAGCGAT
>CAWHFT010000019.1:0-4044 GCA_963828175.1 uncultured Spirochaetota bacterium | reverse complement strand
GAAGGTGCCCCGTGCGATGCCTTCGGGGTCCATGAGCGCTCCCTGCAAGAGGAGATTCATCAGCTGGAGGGCGATCGCGTTCATCATGATCGTGCTGAGGATCTCGTTGACGCGCAGGCGCGCCTTGAGGATGCCGGGTATGAAGCCCCAAGCCGCTCCCGCGAGGAAGCCCATCACGCACGTGAAGGGAATGAGGATCCAGCCCGGCAAGGTATTGAAGGTGAGGGGAATCCAGGTTCCCAGTTAGGGCCCCGACTATTATCTGGCCCTCGCCCCCGATGTTGATGACGCTGGCGCGGAAAGCGATGCAGATGCCCGCGCCGACGAGAAGCAGGGGAGTCGCTTTGACGAGTGTCTGAGTGAGGCCGAACTGAGTTCCCACCGCCCCGTTCAGGAGTGCGGCATACGCGTTCAGGGGATTCACCTTGAGGGCGAGCAGCATGACTGCGCCGATGAGGAGGGCCGCGACGACGCCTGCGATGGGCATGGCGACCTTGAGGAGGATCGTCCCCAAGTCTACGCGCGGTCTTTCCATCTCGTCCATATTTGTCAGTCTGATATATCATATTCGAACTTCTATTGAAAGGCTCCATTGCCCGTTTTCACTCTCCCGGCCTATACTGGCCGCATTATGAATCATCGGCTCCAAAAAACCGCTTTCACTCTCGCTCTGCTCTTCATCGTCTTATTGGGGGCATTCGCGGCTCATGGCCCGGTCTTCGTCGACCTTTCGGCATCGCCGCTCTATGCCAGGGTCGGCTTCGATCCGGCCTACATAACCTTCGTGCCAACAGCCGCGTCTCCGGGCTGGGAGGTAGTACCGCCGGCCGGTTTCGCCGGCCGCACCGTGCGCCCGGCCGACCTCAACCTGCCAGGGGTGCCCAAGAAGCCTTTCTTCTCGCTGGAGCCGTCCCAGACGCTGCAGTTCACGTATGTCATTCCCTTCCAGGTCTCGGCCGAGATGGCGCGCCTCGTCGGCGCCGCGGGTTCGAGCGTAGGCACGTCCGGCGCGCCGGCGGTGCCGGGCCTGTACTGCGCCGGCATCGGCGACAATTGGCAGGTCTACCTCAACGGGACACTCGTCAGGAGCGAGATGCATCTGGCAAAGGATGGTTCCATCGCCTATCACCGAAACCTGCGCGGCGTGCATTTCGCCGTGGACGGTCGGCTTTTCCGCGAGGGGCGCAACATCCTCGCCCTGAGAATCGTCGCCGACCCCGCCTACTCGCCTGCAGGACTCAACGAGGCCGGTTGGTTCTACGTCGACGATATCTCGAATATCGAGAATGCCACGGTCGACGTCGGGCCCATGGTCCTCATCGGACTGTACCTCTTCATCGGGCTGTACCATCTTTTCATGTTTCTCGTCCGCAAGAGCGACCGCCACAACCTCTTCTACGGCCTCTTCTCGCTGGACCTCGGCATATACCTCTTCATGCGCACCACCACGGTCACGCTCTTTGGGATCGACAGCGACGTGGTCTCTCGCGTGGAGCTCGTCACCCTGAGCTTCATCCTCCCCCTCGTCGCGGCTTTCCTCGAGATGCTCAACGAGACGCGGATCAAGAGGATCACGCTCTGGTACGGCGCCTTCTGCTCGCTGATCGCGTTGGGCGAGCTCGTGATGCCGATGCCCTTCGGCGAGAACCTCCTTCTTATCTGGCAGTTTTCGGGCCTCGTCATGGCCTTCTATATCTTCGGCGTCGACATCCTGGGGCGGTTTCTCTCCGATGGCCGCAGGCGCTGGAAGCGGGAGCGCGGGACCGAAGGAGGTCGGAGCCTCGGCAAAATCTACCTCAAGGCCCTGATGCGCACGCCTATCGGCAACCTGGTCATCGGCGGTGCGCTGCTCTTCCTCACGGGATTGTTCGACATCGTCGACGCGATGGTGATGCAGTGGGACCTGTTGCTCACCAAGTACGGCTTCTTCCTCTTCACGATGGGCACGGCCCTCATCCTCGCCAACCGGCTGGGCTTCCTCCACGACCGCCTCGGCGGCCTCAACCGCACGCTCGAGGAGCGGATACGCGTGCTGACCGAGACTGGCGTCCGGCTCTCGGCGAGCGAGAGCCGCTACCGCAGCCTTTTCGAGGGCTCTTCCGAGCCGGTGGCGCTTCTCACGGCGAACCTCGATTTCATCGAGGGCAACCGAGCGGCGAACGAGCTCTTCGGCCTCGACCGGCCCCGCGCCTCGACGGGCGGCGCCCCGTTCAACCTCTGCGAGACGGTTTACGCCGAAAGGCGCGAAGGGACCCTGCCCGTGGAGTTCCTGCGCGCGGCCGCGCGCTCGCTCAAGGACAAGGTGGGCCCCACAGAGATCATTTTGAGGATCAAGGCCCCGGTCGGGGATCCGCGCCCCTGCACCCTCAGACTCGAGCGGATCGACGCCTTCGAGCGCAAGGAGATCCTGCTCCGCGTGATCCCCGAGGAGAAGGACGCGCTCGCCGACGCATTCGTGGAGGCCCGCGAGCGCTTCGACGTCGAGTCCAGCCTAACGGCCGCCGACCGGGTCTGCCGCCGCGCCACCGCCTACCTCGCCACGTACGCGGGCCTAGACGAGTCGCGCTTCCTCGCCGGGTGTCTCCGCGAGATCGTCGTCAACGCCGTCGAGCACGGCAACCTGCAGATCACCTTCGACGAGAAGACCGAGAGCATGAGCTCCGGCCGCTACTTCGAGCTTCTCCAGGAGCGGCGGACCGATCCTCGGTTCCATTCGCGAAAGGTCGTCGTGGAGTATTCCCTCTCCTCCGCGCGCGCCACCTTCCGCGTCACCGACGAGGGCGACGGCTTCGACTACAGGCGCTTCATGCAGGAGGACGGCGCGCCGAGCGCGGCTCTCCTAGAGCACGGCCGGGGCCTGTTCATCACGATGAGTGCCTTCGACAAAGTCCTCTTCAACGACAAAGGCAATCAGGTCACTCTCGTGAAGTACTTCGCCAAGCAGGTGGCGGCGGCGCAAGCATTGTAAGTGTAGCCAACGCCGGCGCAGTCTCAGCCTCGGGACCGAAGAAGATCGACCCTCACCCGGCCGCCCGGCCCCGGCAGGATCTCGAGCTTGCCTCCGTTCGTCTTTATCAGGCTGGTGATCAGCTTGTATCCGAGCGTGTTCATCCTGGACGCGTCGAAGCCTTCGGGGAAGCCCGGGCCGTCGTCCGAGACGGTGATGCTCACCAGATGACCCGTATCCGTCATCTCCACGCCGAGCTCGCCCCCGCCCTTGGGCAGGAGGCCGTGCTTCATCGCGTTGGACACGAGCTCCGTCACGATTAGCCCGGCGTCGAAGCAGCTGTCCGTGTCTATCACGGCCGATTGCGTCTTGATGGACAGGTTCACCGAGGCGGTTTCCAGGCTGTCCTTGGAGACCAGGAGCCTGACCAGATCGCCCAGGTAGTCGCCGAGGTCGAGGCTGTCGGAGGCGGCCTTCCCGTAGAGTTTCTCGTGGACGAGGCTCATGGAGAAGATCCTCATCCGCAGGAGGGCGAAGACTTCCTTCGTCGCCGGATCGGCGACGCGGTTCGACTGGAGCGACAGGAGGCTCGAGACCACCTGGAGGCTGTTCTTGACGCGATGGTGGATCTCCTTGATGAGGAACTCCTTTTGCGCCACCAGCTCCTCGGCCTCGGCGAAAGCCGTAGTCATCCGTCTGACCATGATGACCACCTGGACCCCGATGAAGACGAGGAAGCCCCAAGTCGCCAAGTTGCCCGTCCACCAGACGAAGGACGAGTAGAAGATGTCGTTGACCGCGCTCGCCCCGAGGATCACCGCCCCAATGAAGAGGGCGATGCCCTCGCGGTCGGATTTCAGCACCGTCTTCAGGAACAGGGCTACCGCGACCACGACGATGTTGATGAGGAGGAATCCGTCGTAGAAGATCAGCGATCGCGTCAGCGTGTCCAGGGGAAGCGCGACGATCAGGAGCGTGTAGACGAATGACGGAGCGAGGCAGGCCCATTTGAGCCGCCGGTCCATGAGCCGCGGGAAGAGCGAGGTGAAGAAAGCCGTGCCGGCCAGGACCGCGAGGGAGACCGTCAGATACTCCAG
>CAWHFT010000018.1:0-3647 GCA_963828175.1 uncultured Spirochaetota bacterium | reverse complement strand
TGATGGGATGGTTTCCACGACCTCGATGGCGGTGGTCTTGCCCGCCCCGTTCGGCCCCAGGATGCCGAAGCAGGACCCCTCACAGACCGGGAAGCTGACCCATCGACCGCCTTGACCTTGCCATAGGACTTGTGGAGATCCCTGACCTCGAGGATCGGGGCGGCGCTTGCTGTTTCCGTCATTGGATGACAAAGTACTGCTTGAGCCCTGGAAAAGGACAAGGGAGGAAAGCGTGAACGGCGACGCAAAGAAGGCGCCCGACTATCTCCAGAAGATCCTCACGGCGCGCGTCTACGACGTCGCCGCCGAGACGCCGCTCGAGAAGGCGCACATACCTTCGGATGCGTTTGAACAACGCGCTGCTGCTCAAGCGCGAGGACATGCAGAGCGTATTCTCCTTCAAATTGCGCGGCGCCTACAACAAGATGGCCAGCCTGTCGCCCGAGGAGCTCGAGCGGGGCGTGATCTGCGCCTCGGCGGGCAACCACGCGCAGGGAGTCGCCCTGGCGGCCAAGCGCCTCGGCGCTCATGCCGTCATCGTGATGCCGGTGACGACGCCCCTCGTCAAAGTGCACGCCGTCAAGGCGCGCGGAGCCGAGGTAGTCATTTTCGGCGATGGCTTCGACGAGGCCTACGCCCGCGCGCGCGAGCTCGAGGCCCGACGGGGCCTGATCTTCGTCCACCCCTTCGACGATCCCGGACGTGATCGCGGGACAGGGCACGATCGGCATGGAGATCCTACGCCAGCAGCAGGGCCCGATGACGCGATCTTCGTGCCCATCGGAGGAGGCGGCCTGATCGCGGGCATCGCCTCCTACGTCAAGCGGGTCCGCCCGGAATCAAGGTCATCGGCGTCGAGCCGGTCGATTCCGACGCGATGTCGCGCTCGCTGGGCGGCGGGCAGGCGAGTCAGGCTCGACAAGGTGGGGCTCTTCGCCGACGGCGTCGCGGTAAAGGAGGTCGGCGAGGAGACCTTCCGCCTCTGCCGCGACTGGTCGACGAGATCATCCTCGTCGACACCGACGACGTCTGCGCCGCGATCAAGGACGTGTTCGAGGACACCCGCTCCATCCTCGAGCCGGCAGGAGCGCTGGCCGTGGCGGCCGCCAAGGCCTATGCCGCTGCGCGAGAAGGCGAAGGGCGAGACCTTGGTCGCCGTGGCGAGCGGCGCCAACATGAATTTCGACCGCCTGCGTTTCGTGGCCGAACGCGCCGAGATCGGCGAACGGCGCGAAGCCATCTTCGCCGTGACGATACCCGAGGAGCGTGGCTCCTTCCGGCGTTTCTGCGAGCTGATCGGCAGCCGCAACGTGACCGAGTTCAACTACCGTATCGCCGATTCCGTCCGGGCACGCATCTTCGTCGGCCTGTCGATCCACGACCGCGCCGACATCGCCAGCCTCCAGCGGAGCCTTGCGCAAGCACCGCTTCGAGGCCCTCGACCTCAGCGACGACGAGTTCGCCATGTCCCACCTCCGCTATATGGTCGGCGGCTTCTCGGCCCTGGCGCAGGGACGAGCTGCTGTACCGCTTCGAGTTCCCGGAACGCCCCGGCGCCCTGCTGAAATTCCTGACCAGCATGCGGCCCGACTGGAACATCAGCCTCTTCCACTACCGCAATCACGGGGCCGACGTCGGGCAGGTCTCGGTGGGCATGCAGGTGCCGCCCGAGGAGATGGGCGAATTCCACGACTTCCTCGAAACGCTTGGCTATCGCTACTGGGACGAGTCGACCAACCCGGCCTATCGGATGTTCCTGGCGGGAGGCTGAAGGCCCTCGGCTCGCTACGAATTCAGCTCTTCGAAGAGCGCGCGATACTTCTCGTGGATCATCCCCCGGTCGAATTCCCAAAAGCGCTCGAGCATCGTGTCGAGCTCGCTTTGGCCGAAGTATTTTTCGGTATTGGGGAAGAAGCCCTCATCCTCTTTTCTTATATGGACCGGATAGAACGAGGCTAGCCACGAGATGATCTCCTTGATCGCGCCGACCGTTCCGCGCTCGCCTCGCTTGTAGCGCCCGTTGAGCTCTACGATCCTCACGACCTGGGCGCGCGCCTGCCGATGCTCGTCGACGAGCTCGCGCAGCGTCGCGGAGTCCGTCTCGCCGAGGCTCTTCTTCCCCAGCTCGGCGAAGAGGATGTTCTCCTCCTTGCCGTGGTGCGTCCGGTCCGCATACGTCTTGATGAAGTCGACGACCGCGTCGACGAAGACCGGATCGTAGCTGTCCTCGCCCATCGCCGCCGCCTTGCGATCGGCCAGGGCGAGCATCTTCTCAATCAGGCGATGTTCCATCATCAACGGACCGCGTGGTTTCATGTCTCGGCCTCCCTGCGGACGATATGCACGCTCGCCTAGCGCTGTCAAGCTGAAACGAGGCTCGGTTTCCTCTTGACTATTCTACAAAGTAGATGCAAAGGCCGGCGGGTCGTGGCGCGGCGACATGCTGGTGGGGGATGGCGGCTTGTTTCGAGTCGGCCGGGATCGAGGCGCCCTTCCAGCCGGCCATTGATACCTTCGTCGAGAAATGTCTACACTCTGGTCAATGAGCAGAGTAGCCCGGCCCGAGCGTCACGCCTTGAACCGGGCATACATCCTGGGCCAGGCCCTCGAGGCGATGCTCGGCATCGTCGAGGGCGTGGGGATCCCCTCGTCGAAGGCGCTGGACGCGGCGCTCGATGCCGGGAAGGAAGGCTCCTGATGAGCCGGAAGACGACCATCGGCATACTGACGAGCGGCGGCGATTGCCCGGGCCTCAACGCGGCGATACGGGGCGTCGTCAAGGCCTCCTTCTCGATGGGCGACGTCCGAATCGTCGGGATCGCCGACGGATATCGTGGGCTCATCGACGGGCGGGCGATCGAGCTCGACGCCGAAATGGCCTCGGGCCTCCTCACCCAAGGCGGAACGATCCTCGGCGCCTCGCGGGAGAAGCCCTTCGAGGCGCGGGACGACGGCGGCCCGAGCGATTCGGAGGTGGGCCTCGACAAGCCCGACGCCATCAAGGAGAACTACCGCCGCCTCGGCCTCGACTGCCTGGTGGTCTTGGGTGGCAATGGCACGAATACCACCGCCGCCCGGCTTCAACCGAAGGCCTCGACGTGATCGGCCTCCCCAAGACCATCGACAACGACATCTTCGGGACGGACGTGTCCTTCGGCTTCCACTCGGCCGTCGACATCGGGACGGAAGCCATCGACCGCCTCCACTCCACCGCCCTCTCGCACAATCGGGTCATGGTGATCGAGCTCATGGGCCACAAGGCTGGTTGGCTCGCCCTGCACGCGGGCGTCGCCGGCAGCGGCGACGTCCTTCTCCTGCCCGAGATCCCCTGCCGCTCGAGGCGATCCGCGGCACCTCGGACGGAGGGCAGCGACGGGCAAGCGCTTTTCCATCGTCGTCGTCGCCGAGGGCGCGATAAGCGAGGCCGAGGCCCTGCTGGGCAAGAAGGTCGCAAGGCGCTGCGCGCCTCGATGCCCTACCCCTCGATCGGCTATCGCGTCGCCGCCGAGATAGTCCGAGCAGCCGGCATGGAGACGAGGGTCACCGTCCTGGGCTACCTGCAACGCGGCGGCGTGCCGTCGCCCTCTGACCGCGTGCTCTCGACGGCCTTCGGGTCAGCGGCCGCCGAGCTGGTCTCCTAGCCGTTC
>CAWHFT010000017.1:0-3531 GCA_963828175.1 uncultured Spirochaetota bacterium | reverse complement strand
TGTTGTGTTGTTCTTGGTTCGGTTGGTCTTGCTGGGCACCGCCGAGCTATCGCCGGCCACGAAATTGCCGAAGCCGAGAGTTGCGCCCCGGCCATGTCGCCCATGCTGCCGTTGGCGAATCCCGCGAATTGAAAACCGCTCGCCTTTTCCTTGACGAGATTCACGAAGCCAGCCATCTGAACCCCGCGCACTACGCCCGAATCGGCGTTGAGCAAGGGCGAGAACTGAAACCCGGTGAGGTCGTGCGCGCCGCCCCACAGCAGGTTGACGGCAACTTTTTCGTCGTCCTGCGAGAAATAGACGCCTTGGGAGAAATCAGGCAACAGGGTCATGCCGAAGGAGATGGGAAATCCGCCGATGCTCGTATCGACGATCTTCCTGGGTCCAGCCGTGATTCCGCTTGCGGGGACCGTCGGCGAGGTCGGAATTACCTCGATGCCTCGCGCGCCCGTCGGGTCGGCGGCGACACTCCGGAAGTCCGCGGCCGTGAGCGCCGCCTTTGCTCCGTTCGCGACCAGGACGTCGGCTTGGGATCTCGTCGCGCCGTTGACCATCGCGACGGAATACTTGCCCGGCGGAAGGCCGAGTTCCATGCGGTCGCCCGAGGCCTTGTCGAGCTCGACGGAGAGGTTACCCTTGGCGTCGCGCACGTAGATCTCTCCGGCGAGCTCCTCGGAGAAGCTGAGGCCCGCCTTGGATGACCGCAGGTCGGTGACGACGAGGTCGCCCGAGCCCGTGAGGCTGATCTCGTAGCCGGGGTGCTGCGGGCCGTACTGCGTGTTTTCGGTCGAGGCGAGGGTCTCGCGGAAGGAGTATGCATAGGCCTCGTTGAGCGTGACCTTGCCCTCGCCGCGCGAGTCGGCCGCGCCCCGGAGGGCCGATACAAGATAGTGCGTGAAGAAGGACCCGCCGATCCTGTCCGATTCCTGCGCGGCCTCGTCGGCCGAGCTCGAGGTGATATAGGCGTGCCCTTCCTGGATGGAGGACGCGTCGACGAGGAAGGCCGGCTTGGAGCTGCCGCCTTTCGCGCGCGTGAGCGAGCCCGACGAGCAGGAGTCCAGTATGGCGACGCGCACCGCGGCCGGCACTTTCTCGATGGCCGCGCGCAGCTCGGAATAGCCCAGTTTGTCCTTGCCGAGGAGGAGACCCTCGTCGTCCGAATGGCCGGAGTAGTAGAGCACGAGCTCGCAACGGTTGCCGGCGGCGGTGGCCGCTGCCGCGCTCGACTGCAGGCGGCTGGCGGCCCCCCGGAAGGAGGCGATGCCCGGGTCGATGAGGAGTATGAGGTCGCTCGAGGCGACTCCGCCGAGCTCCGTCATGACGGTCGCGAAGGAGCGCGCGTCGGAGGCCGCGTACCGCAGGCGGGTCAGGTTTTCGCCGCCGTTGTTGGCTCCCATGACCAGCGCGAAGCGGCGGAGCGGGCCGGCGGGTGGCGCGCTTTGCGCGGCGGCACCCGAGAGGCCGAGCGTGGCCGCGACTACGGCGCAGAAGAGGCATCGGCCGATGCTCGGAAACAGAGGCTTCATGGCGAACCCGCCTTTTTGACGAGAAGAATGGATTTCCACTCGATGCCCGCGGGGAGCTCGGGCGCGCCGGTCGCGGCCAGGGGGCCGGAGGCCGCGAGGCCGCGAAGGGCCCCAACAGCCACGTTCAGGTCGAAATCGTTCGTCGACGAGAGGATGAAGAAACGCTCGAAGCCTGGCGCGTCGTCGAGCTCGTAGGCAGAGCCCAAGACTGCACCTGCGGGCGAAAGCGGCGGCGCCTCGCCGGAGTCCGGCTGCGATCCCGCGCCCTGCGGCGGGAGGTGCCGGGTTATAGCGCCTCGGCCGTCCAGCGAGTATATGGCACCGTAACGGGCCTCCCCCGCGGCGTACTTGATCTGCAGCACGTCGCCCGCGGATGCAGGCGATCCGTTTACCAGCTCCATGGGGCCGGATGCCGCCTTCTTGTAGATCGAAAGGCCGGGAGCGCCGCCTTTTGGTCGCGTGAGGTCGCTCGCCGAAGGGAAAAGGAGGCCTCTGCCCATGACGGCGCCGACCATGACGAGCAGCGCCGCCGCCGCGGGCAGCAGAATGGCCGAGGGCGACTTGAAGGCGAGGCCGCTCCGCGCCGCGCCGCGGGCGGAGCCCGTATCCGCTCGCATCCGGCGGCGGATGGCGGCGGCGATCTCGGCGGGCTTCGCCTCGGCGAGGATAGCCTCGTCGGAAACCCTGAGCTCGGCGAGTCGGGCGCGCAGCGAGGGGTCCGTTTCGAGCCGAGCCTCCATCGTGGCCCTCTCGGCCCCGCTCAATTCGCCTAACGCGTACTGTTCCAGGAGCAGGTCCGGCACGAAGTTCCCCGTCGCGCTCATTCGTCCACCTCCAGGAAGGCCTTCGACCGGGCGCGAAGGCCGGCGAGCCTCTTTCGCAGGCCTGAGACCGAGAGCCCGACGCGGGCCGCGGTCTCCTCCAGGGTGAGGCCGTCCACATAATGGAGGACGGCCATGGTACGCGTCGAGGCCTCTTCCCGCGAGAAGATGCCGTCGATGAGATGGCGGGCCTGACCGAGCGCCTCGACGTCGTCGCTCCCCGCTATGAGCTCGAGCAGGTCGTCGCCCGAACCCTCGGGCTCCGCTTCTCGGACCTGATGGCGTTGAGGCACACGTTTGTGGCTATGCAATAAAGGAGGCTGGACGGCGCCTCGCCGGTAAGGCCCTCCTTTCTCCGAAGCACGCGCACGAAGGTTTCTTGCATGGCGTCTAGGGCCTTTTCCTCGTCGCCCAGGAGGCTCCGGCAGCGCCTGAGGACCATGGGGCCGTATTTTCGATAGAGATTTTCAACGTCAACCACCGCATCCTCGCATCCTCCTAATGATATAACACGCGACCCGCCCAAAACAGGCACCAAAGCCATCCGAAAAGAATCGACGCCGAATTTTCCGAGTCGCGGTGTCAGATCGTCCGACCGCCGGGGTTCCATCAGGCAGGAGCAAACGGAATGAAAGCACCGATAATCGCCTTGGCGTTCTCTTGTCTCGCCTTCTCGGCCTTCGCAGAAACGCGAGTGGACCTCACCGCCGTCATCAGCAAAGACTTCGCGGCCACCCCCTCGTTGGGCCAAGCGGTGGACGCGCTGCAGGCCGAGACTCCGTTCGGGGGCTTCGGTTGGGAAGTCATCTTCGGCCACCTCGGCGTCGGCGGATCCTACGCCGTGGACTTCCACAAGGACGCGTCCTCCAACTGGTGGCTGGACTGGGAAGGACAAGGGCTCTTCGCGAGCTATCACATCCTCGGCGCCAGGTCCATAATCGACCCCTTCGTCGACGCCGGCATCGGCTGCGCCGGCCGCGTATTCCTCGGCCCCGACGGGACCGCCTCCGATACTCTCGCCCTCACGCTCTATCCCTTCGTGAGCGCCGGAGCGGCCTTGGAGCTCGGCGGGCTCCGACTGGGCGCCAAGCTCAGCTACGATCTCTCGCAGAGCTCGATACCGGTCACCGAGATCCCCGAGTACCCCTTGGGCGGATCCAGCTCTCGGCGTTCGCGGGATTCTC
>CAWHFT010000016.1:0-3993 GCA_963828175.1 uncultured Spirochaetota bacterium | reverse complement strand
GAGAGCTTTGAGAGGGGAAACTAAAAGGCCCAGGCCGAGCAGAACGGGAAGTCCGACCATGGAGAAAACCGATCCCGCCTTTCGATAAACGACCTTACCGAGATGGGCCTCAAGGAGCTCCGCGACCTGGGCGGGCAGTACGGGATCAACCACGAGGAGATGATTTCCTTCAAGAAGCAGGAGCTCATCTTCTACATCCTGAAGGCGCACACCGACCGTGGCGGCATCATCTACGCCTACGGCTCCCTCGAGATCCTGCCTGACGGCTACGGATTCCTCCGCTCTCCTCAGAACTCCTACCTGCCCGGCCCCGACGACATCTACATCTCCCCGTGCCAGATCCGCCTCTTCAACCTGAAGACGGGCGACACGGTCTCCGGCCAGATCCGCGGCCCCCAAGGAAGGGCGAGCGGTTCTTCGCCATGCTCCGCGTGGAGCAGGTCAACTTCGACCAGCCCGCGGTGGCGCAGACCCGCATCCCCTTCGACAACCTCACGCCGCTGTACCCACATCAGACGCCTGAACCTCGAGACGGTGACGCAGGAGATCTCCACGCGGATCATCAACCTGTTCTGCCCTATCGGCAAGGGCCAGCGCGCGCTCATCGTCTCCCCGCCCAAGACGGGCAAGACCATCCTCCTGCAGAAGATCGCCAACGCCATCACCGCCAACCACCCCGAGGTCTACCTCATCGTGCTGCTCATCGACGAGCGCCCCGAGGAAGTGACGGACATGCAGCGAACGGTCAAGGCCGAGGTCATCTCCTCGACCTTCGACGAGCAGGCCACGCGCCACGTGCAGGTGGCGGAGATGGTCCTCGACAAGGCCAAGAGACTGGTCGAGCATGGCAAGGACGTCGTCATCCTTCTCGACTCGATCACGCGTCTCGCGCGCGCCTACAACCAGACGGTGCCGACCAGCGGCAAGATCCTGTCGGGCGGCGTCGACTCCAACGCGCTGCACAAGCCCAAGCGCTTCTTCGGCGCAGCGCGCAACATCGAGGAGGGCGGCTCGCTCACCATCATCGCCACCGCGCTCATCGACACCGGCTCCAGGATGGACGAGGTGATCTTCGAGGAGTTCAAGGGCACGGGCAATATGGAGATCAACCTCGACCGCCGCCTCTCGGATCGCCGAACCTTCCCCGCAATCAACATCAAGAAGTCCGGCACGCGCAAGGAAGAGCTCCTCCTCACCGAGGAAGAGCTCCAGAAGATCTGGGTTCTCCGCAAGGTGATCAACCCGATGGACGACGTGGAGATAATCGAGCTCCTGATCGACCGGATGATGAAATCCAAGAACAACGAGGCGTTCTTGAAGTCGATGAACACGCCTGCCTGACGCCGATATAGACTAAGCGGGTTTATTTTGTTAATATCGCAGCAGTTTCCCGAGATCCAAGGATAACGAGGGAACTGCCAGGCGAGCCGTAGGCTCGCTGCGGCTCGCTGGCTACCGTCCAAAAGGCCGGTTTTCAGGCATCGCACCGGAGGCAGAGATGAAGAGCGGAATCCATCCCAAGTACGAGCTCACCACCATCACCTGCGCTTGCGGCAATGTCATCGAGACCCGTTCGACGGTAAAGAACATACAGGTCGAAATTTGCTCGTCCTGCCATCCCTTCTTTACTGGCAAGCAGAAGCTCGTTGACACCGCGGGACGCATAGAGCGCTTCAACAAGAAGTACGGCATCAAAAAGGCGGAAGAGAAGTAAGCTCCTTTTGCACCATGAAAACGGCCGTTCCCTGAGTCGCATCTGCGGCTGGGAACGGCCGTTTTTTCATGCCGTCGCGCCCGCGCGCTCGGCGGCGAGCTTCGCGCCAAGCTCGCGGAGCTTGTACTTCATGATCTTGCCGCTTCCGGTCATCGGATATTCCTCGACGAAGAACACGTACTTGGGGATTTTTATCCGCGATATCTTGCCGCGGCAGAAGTCGCGAACGTCTTCCTCGGTGAGCACGGCGCCCGGCTTGGCGATCACGAAGGCCGCGACCTCCTCGCCGTACTTTTCGCTGGCCACCCCTGCGACCTGGACGTCGCGGATCCCTTCCATGGCGAGAAGGAACTCCTCGATCTCCCGCGGGTAGATGTTCTCGCCGCCGCGAATGATCATGTCCTTGATGCGGCCGGTGACGCGGAAATTACCGGCGGCATCGACGTCTCCCAGATCGCCCGAATGGAGCCAGAGCTCGGAGTCGATGACCCTCGTGGTCTCCTCCTCCATCTTGTAATAGCCCTTCATCACGTTGTAGCCCCGGCAGCATAGCTCGCCCTGCTCGCCGACGGCGCAATCCTTGCCGGTCTCCGGATTCCAGACCTTCACTTCGATGCCGGGCAAGGCCCTGCCAACGGTGCCGACCTTGACCTCTATCGGGTCGTCGGTCCGGGTCTGAGTCATCACCGGCGAAGCTTCGGTCAGGCCGTACGCGATCGTGATGTCCTTGGCGTGCATCTCCGAGATGACTCGCTTCATGATCTCCATAGGACAAGGCGACCCTGCCATGATGCCAGTCCGCAGAGATCCGAGGTCGAAGAGCTTGAACATGGGGTGATTGAGCTCGGCGATGAACATAGTCGGTACGCCGTAGAGCGCGGTGCATCTTTCCTTTTGCACGGACGCGAGCACCAGGATCGGATCGAAGTTCTCGCAGATGACCGCGGCGGCGCCGTGGGTGAGAATGGCCATGACTCCTAGCACCAGGCCAAAACAGTGGAAGAGCGGAACGGGCAGGCAGACGCGCTCGGCCTGCGTAAAAAGCTGGCACTCGCCGATGTTGAGGCCGTTGTTGACGATATTGTAGTGGCTCAGCATCACGCCCTTTGGGAAGCCGGTCGTCCCCGAGGTGTACTGCATGTTGATGACGTCGTGGCAGGACAGGGAGGCGGAAGCCTCGCGCAGCCAGTCGTCGTCGCAGTGGGCTCCGAGGAGGAGGAGCTCCGGAAGGCTATACATGCCACGGTGCTTCTGCGGCCCCATATAGATCACGTTCTTCAGCTTGGGGAAGCGCTCGCTCGAGAGCCGGCCGCGCTCGTGCTTGTCGAGCTCGGGGACGAGCTCGCGGACCATAGCAACATAGTCCGAATCCTTGAAAGAGTCGACGATGCAGAGGGCCTTCATGTCGGATTGGCGGACGACGTACTCCAGCTCGTTGAGCTTGTAATTCGTGTTCACCGTCACGAGTACGATGCCGACCCGGGCCGTTGCGAAGAGAATCGTCAGCCAGTCTGGCACATTGTTGGCCCAGACGCCGACATGATCGCCCTTGACGATACCGATCGCGAGGAAGCCCTTGGCGAGCTTGTCCACGCGCTCGTCGAAATCGGCGTAGGTGAACCGCAGGTCCCTGTCCGAGTAGACGATGAATTCGCTGTCTGGAGTCTTCCTGGCCCAGGAAGCCAGGAGGTCGCCGACCGTTTCGTTGGAAAAATCCATAACCGACTCCTCCTTAGAATGGCGCGTAGACGACCGCGAGAACCTTCGCGGGCGTTTTCGCGGTGACGTCTTCGGGGAGGTGGTGGCCGACCTGGTCCTGTCCCCGGGTCCCCGATGCGAGGGACCCGGGGCACCCGCACCCGCGCCGTCGGGCCTGAGCAACACGCGGTCAACGATGGCTTCGATGGTGTGGTTCTTGCGCTTGTCGAGTGCGAGCGGCTCGGAAAGGTCGGTGACCTCGCCATCGACTCTCGCGCGAAACCCTTGCTGGTCAATCTGATCCAGCAAATCCTTAAACTCGCCCTTTCGGCCTCGAACGATGGGCGCCATCACAGTTGCGCGCTCTCCGCGGCCAAGTTCCAGGATGCGCTGCACGATCTGGTCGGCGGTCTGTCGGGCGATGGGTCGGCCGCAATTGGGGCAGTGGGGCGTGCCCACTGAAGCGTAAAGAAGGCGGAGGTAGTCGTAGATCTCGGTAATGGTCCCGACGGTGGAGCGGGGGCTGCGGCTCGTAGTTTTTTGCTCGATGGAGATGGCGGGACTGAGGCCCTCGATGGAGT
>CAWHFT010000015.1:0-3952 GCA_963828175.1 uncultured Spirochaetota bacterium | reverse complement strand
GGCAATCACCTTGGCCAGGTCCACGGACGGCATGTCGCGAGGCCCGAGCACGGTGGAGGACGTGCCTTCCTCCTTCATCGAGATGCGATATTCCATGCTCGAGGCGCGAGCCCATTCGAAGCGATCGTCCTCGCCTTTCTTCACTGTCTGCTGCCAGACGTCGCTCAGGTCCAGGACGACGTCGTCCCGCTTTTCGTCGACCTTGAGCCCCGCCTCGCCCGCCGAGATGACGCGATCGCTCCCCTCCTCGCTCCGGTCGAAGATCAACAGGTTTTTTATCCTCGTCCCGGCCATGTCGCCGGTGACTACCGTAATATCTTTATACCGTTTAGAGGACCACGGCCTCAGTTCGAGGGCCGGCGTCGAGGCGACCAGAGCGCGAGAGAGTTTGCCGAATTCGATGCTGCCGCGCGGAAGCAAATAGTCGTTCATGGCGAAGGATACCAGGGAAAAGGCCAGACCGAGGACCAAGAACGGCAGGAAGGCGCGCCTGGGAGCGATGCCCGCCGCCATGGCGGCGAGCATCTCGTTATCCGAGGAGAGTCTTCCCGCGGCCATGAGGGCCCCGACGAGGGAAGCGAAGGGAAAGGACATGGCGATGACGGAAGGCATGGCGTATATGAGGAGAAGGATGACGTCCTTGAGGGGAGCCTTTTTCGAGAGGATGTCTTCGGCCATGAGGAGGATCTGATTGACGAAAAACACGGCGAAGAAGAAGAAGAAGCATACGACGAAGCCGAAGAGGAATTCCTGCGGAGACGTAGCCCGACGATCACCGAATAGCGAGCCTGCTTTTGGCCTTCAAAGGAGCCCTCGCGAGCCGCCGCTCGTCGAGGAACAGGCGCGTCGCCTCTTCTCCCGTCATCAGCTGCCCGTGGACCCGAAGCCGCCCGAGCCCCGCTCCGTCCCACCCAGGGAAACGGATTTCTCGAACCTGGCCCGCGATACGGGAGCGACGACCAGTTGGGCTATCCTGTCTCCGTCGCCGATCGTGACGCTCTCCGCGCCGAGATTCACGAGTATTACCTTGATCTCGCCGCGGTAATCCGAGTCGATCGTGCCCGGACTATTGAGGCATGTAACGCCCTTGGACAGCGCAAGGCCAGAGCGCGGCCGCACCTGGGCCTCGTAGCCGCCAGGCAGCTCGATCCGGACGCCGGTCGGAACCGCCGCGCGCTCGCCGGGCCCCAAAGTGATGCCGCCTGGGACGAAGGCGCGGAGGTCGGCTCCAGCGCTACCGGCAGTCTGATATTCGGGGGCCGAGGCGCCCGCTTCGGCCGTGAAGCCCACCGCCGGCTCATCCACGGCGGGCCGCCGCCGAGACATCGGAACTCTTGGCGAGCCCGATCGTCCTCGCCACCCGCCTCGAAAGGTCGCCGAAGGCGAATCGTGCCCGCTTGCGCCCCATCAGGAGGCGAGCGCTCATGGCGTTGATCTCCTGCGGGCCGAGGCGGTTGATTCGTTCCCTCGCCTCCATGGCCGTCATGGCCTCGCCGGCAAACAATATCTCGCGGGCTATCCGCCGCATCCTGAAATCCGTGTCCTCGAGCGAGAGCTCGAAGGATCCCGCGAGCCTCGCGATGGCGTCGGCGCATTCCTCCTCCCGCAGACCGCCTGCGGCCGTCTCGTCGATGATCCTGTCCATCTCCGTCGCCAGTCTGGGAAGCTGGGCAGGCGACACGCTGGCCGAAGCCATCCAGAGACATTCGGTGCTCGACATCCCGAAGGAGCTGTAGACCGAATAGCAGAGACCCTGATCCTCCCGGAGGGACAAGAAGAGCCTCGAGCTCGACGCTTCGCCGATCGCGCCGTTGAAGGCCGACAGCGCGAAATAATCGTCCTCGCTGAAGGGCGGCTCGATCTGGACCGCCTCGTAGAAATGCACCTGCTCCATGCCACTTCGCGCGTAGCCAGCCCCGGGAGTGAAGGCGGGCGCTCGCTCCTGCCTTCGGGCAGCCAAAACGCCCGACGCGACCGCTCGCTCTCCCGCCTTGCCTGCGGTATTCACGCTGCCAGGCGGAGCGCGTCGATGAGGCCCGACAGTTCTTCGGCGACTTCCGCCGCGCTGATTGGTCCTGATGTTGTGACTAGAAGGCTTCTCGGCGACAATTCCGCCTCGTAGAATGCGTATAGGGCGTCGCGCGTTATGCGACGTATATCCTCTGGCTCCCCCGCGATTTTCCGGGACAGCGGATCGCCCGGCCAAATAGACGAAAGGAAACGATCGTGGGAGCATTCCTCGGGGTCGTCGCTCGCGGAGAGGATTTCGCTCACGATGACCTCGCGCTCGCGCTCGAAGTCTTCGGGCCTGAACGTCGAGGCCAGGGCCATATCGCAGAGCACATCGAGGGCCAGTCGCCAGTACGGGCCCGGCACCTGGCAATGGAGGCAGATCGAATCGCGGTCAGTGAAGGCATTGAGGTACCCTCCGACCCGGTCGATCTCGCGCGATATCGCGGCCGCGTTCCGCCGGAGGGTGCCCTTGAAAGCCATGTGCTCGACGAAATGCACAAAGCCCCGCTCGCGCGGGGCCTCGTGCCTGGAGCCGATGGGGAACCAGAAACCCGCGGCAAAGGACCTCGTCCCCTCCGCGGTCTCCGCCGCCAGGGCGGCGCCGCAGGGGAGACTCAGGGTCGGAATCATCCTATCTCCTCCGGGAGTCGTCCCTCCGAGGCCCCTGGCTGGGACCGCTTCCGCGGTCGCCGCCGCGACTGGGCCCGCGGTCGCCGCCACTGTAAGGCCGACGCTCGCCGCGCGATTCCTCGCGGTGCGAATCTTCGCGGCGGGGCTCGTCGTGGCGACCCTCCGGGGCGGGGATATTGCCGTTCTCGTCGAGCGCGTCAACCGCGGCAAGATTGAGACGGCCGAGCCTGTCGACCTCGAGCAGCTTGACCTTGATCTTGTCGCCTTCGTGGACGACGTCCGTCACCTTCTCGATGCGGTTCTTGGAGAGCCGCGAGATGTGGCAGAGTCCTTCCTTGCCGGGGAGAATCTCGATGAAGGCGCCGAAGTCCATCACTCGCTTGACGGTGCCCTCGTAGATCGTGCCGGTGATCGGGTCCTCGACTATGCCCATGACCGCGTCCTTGGCGTCGTACGCGGCTTTTTGGTTGGCGCCATAGATCGTCACCGATCCGTCGTCGTCCACGTTGATCTTGACATTGAACATCTCGCAGAGCGCCTTGATGTTCTTGCCGCCCGGCCCGATGATCGCGCCGATCTTCTCGACGTCAACCTTGGCTGTCACCACCTTGGGCGCGTATTCGGATATCTCCGCGGATGGAGTCGAGATCGTCTGCTCCATGATCGAGAGGATATGCAGCCGGCCGCGCTTGGCCTGGGCCAGAGTCGCGGAAGGGGCTAAGGCTTCGCTCGACCGGACCCTCAACGTCGCCTACGGGCAGGCGCTGGGGGCGTCTGTCCCTACGTGATTTCAGACACTCCTTACTTACATACGGACGTATAGCCTACGCTGTTGGTGGCGGTCAGGTAGATTTGGCCGGAGATCGGCCGTTATTGTTGATCCCGCCGGCTACGGTGCCTTTCGCGCCCAAAAAGGCGATCTTTTCAAAGACGCCGTTCTCGTAGATGAAACCGAACGCGTTATCGGCGGAGATACGGTTGCCTACGATGACGCCGGAATTGTTGACTCCGGAGAGCGCGGTTCCGAACTTTTTGCCAGGATCGTTGATGGTGGTGAACTTTCCATCCTGCCAAGCGAAGCCATTGCTCACAGAGCTACTAACGTAGGAACCGACGACCTCGCCGTTGTCGTTGACGGACCATGCATTGGTGATCAGGGCATTGGGGTAGGCGATGGTGGTGTATTTTCCGTTGACCAGCAAGAAACCTTTCGTGACGGTGGCGCTGGCGCTGTAACTGCCGGAGGCATTGCCGATCTGGCTAACGTCGAATAACCAGGTATTGGACGCCTTGGGATAGTTGACGGCGG
>CAWHFT010000014.1:0-3693 GCA_963828175.1 uncultured Spirochaetota bacterium | reverse complement strand
GTTATGTCCTCTACCTTTTCGTTCGGTTCCGTATTGCTGTACTGATCGTCGACTACTCGTCGCGTCGACTACTCGTCGCGTCGACTACTCGTCGACACCGATCATCACCTCCGAGGCCTTGACCACCGCATACGCTTGAGCTCCGACCTTGAGCTTGAGATTCTCGACCGAACGCTTGGTGATGATCGAGACGACCTCCTGCCCGCCGGCGAGCTCGATGATCACCTCGGCGTTGACCGCGCCCGGAGAAATCGACTTTACCTTTCCCTTGAGGACGTTTCTCGCGCTCAGTTTCATAGCGCCTCCTATAATACCCAATCTACTTCGAGGTCTTCGGGCGGAACAGTCTAAAGTCAATGCCGTGCTTGTTGACCCGAAGGGCCATGACGCGCTCGGACAGGCCGAGCTCGCGCGCCGCCCCGGCCATGTTGCCGCCCGAGGCTTTCAGCGCGTCGACGATCGAGCTCACGCTCGACGGCGTCGAGCCGCTGGGTGACCGTGCCGCGATAGCGCGTGCCCGAGGTCTCGGCCGTCTGGAGAGTGGGCGGCAAGTGGTACGTGTGTATCACTCCATCGTCGGAGAGGATGACGGCGCGCTCTATCACGTTCTCGAGCTCGCGCACGTTGCCAGGCCAATGGTAGGCCATGAGGGCGTCGATGGCCGGAGTGGAGATGCGCCTCACGGGGGAATGATGGATGGCCGCGTGCTTCTCCACGAAATGGTCGGCGAGGAGGAGGATGTCGGACCCGCGCTCGCGCAGCGGGGGGAGCTGGAGCGGGAAGACATTGAGGCGGTAGTAAAGGTCCTCCCTGAACGCGCCGGTCTTCACGAGGTCGCCGAGATCGCGGTTGGTGGCGGCGACGATTCGGATGTCCACCGTGATGGTCCTGTTGCCGCCGATGCGCTCGAACTGGCGCGATTGGAGGACGCGCAGGAGCTTGGCCTGGATCGACGGGCTCAGCTCCCCCACCTCGTCCATGAACAGGGTACCGCCGTCGGCCTCCTCGAAGCGGCCGATCCGCTCCTTGACCGCGCCGGTGAAGGCGCCTTTCTCGAAGCCGAACATCTCGCTTTCCGCGAGGTTCTCGGGGATAGCGGCGCAATTGAAGCGGACGAAGGGCTTGTCCTTGCGAGCGCTGCCGTAATGGAGGGCCGAGGCGACGAGCTCCTTGCCGGTGCCGGATTCGCCAAGGATGAGGACGGGCGTGGGCTTGTCGATCACCTTCTTGATGAAACCGTAGAGCGCCTGCATCGAGTGCGAGTTTCCCACGATGTTTCCCGGGCTGCGACGATCGGCGAGCTCTTCGAGGAGGCGTCGGTTCTCCTCACGGAGATCCGCGTTCTCCTCCTTGCGCGCGCGGTGGAGCTGGACCGCCTGGGCGATCATGGCCGCGACTACGGTGAGTAGCTCCCGGTCCCCCTCGAGATCCGAGGAGCCGGAATTGGAGAGGTCCACGCTGAGCGTTCCGAGGACTTCGCGTCCGAGCTTGACCGGGACGCAGATGAAGGCGAGGCGCGAGGTGTCCACGTCCCGGCGCGCTCCGGTTCGGTCGAGGAAGGCGGGCTCCTCGGCGATGTTGGGCACGACCAGCGAGTCCCCGGTCTGCACGACATAGCCGGTTATGCCCTCGCCCATGCGGTAAACGCCTTTCGAGCGCTCCTCGTCGGTCAGGCCCCATGCATTCTCGATGAACGCCGCGCCGGTCCGGCGATTGAGTACCGACAGGACGACTCGCTCGGCGCCGGCGAGGTTCTCCACGATGACCTTGACGGCCGCGTCCATGACGCCCTGCAACTCGTCGCCGAGCGCGATAGTGCGGGCGAGCTGGTAGAAGAGCGGCAGTACGCCGTCGCAAAGGGCGCTGGGGCGATCGTCATTCAAATCGGCAGCCCTCCGCGTCCAGCAGTTCGGAGAAAGCCCGCCAGGGGTCGGAGGGGGCACCGCGCGACCATCTCTCGCGGACGCGCGAGCGCATCGACCGGACGCGCTCGGGAGGCAGGGCGCGGCCGAGGAGCCTGGCGCAATGCCCGAGGGCGGCAGCGCCGGAATGGATGCCGGGGACGAAGGTCCGCGTGCGTCCGAAAGCCGCGGGACGAACGAACTCGTAGAGTTCGGGGTCCTTGAGGAGGCCGTCGACGTGGATGCCGGACTCGTGCGAGAAGACGGCCGAGCCGACGATGGGGCGATCTGCGGGGATCGGGCGGCCCGAGGCTTCCGCGAAAGCGTCGCAGAGGTCGGGCAGGAGCTGGAGGTCGACGCCGGAATCGAGGCCGCGGAGGATAGGCAGCGCGGCCGCGACCTGTTCGAGGGCGGCGTTTCCGGCCCGCTCGCCCATCCCGCCGACGGTGACGCTGAGGGCCTTGGCTCCGCCCTCCACCGCTGCGAGGGCGTTCGCAGTCGCCAAGCCAAGATCGTTGTGCGCATGATATTCCAGGAGCGCTCCGTATCGCGGCGCCAAGGCCGCCATCGCCTTGTACGCGGCGAAGGGGTCCTGCCGACCGACCGTATCCGCGTAGCGGAGGCGGGACGCGCCGGCTTCCACGGCAACGGCGAAGAAGTCCTCCAAAAAAGAGGGATCCGCCCGCGACGCGTCTTCGGCCCCCACGATAGTCTCGGAGCCGCGATCCATGCAATAGCCGAGGATATCGCGCGTCGCGCGAAGGCAGCGAGAGCGCGTCCAGCCGAGCTTCTTCTCGAGCATGATGTCCGAGACCGGCAGGCTCGCGTGGACGACGCGCGCGCCGGCGAGGAAGGAGGCGTCCACGTCGGCCCGGTCCATGCGGTTCCACGCGATCAGGCGGAGGCCAGGCAACTCGCGCGCCAGCTCGGCGAAGGACTCGATGTCTTCTCGCCCCATCGCCGGGATCCCCGCCTCCAGTTCCCGAAGGCCCGCCCGGGCGAGCAAGCGCGCAAGGCCGAGGCGGTTTTCGCGAGGGAACGCCACGCCGGCGGCCTGCTCGCCGTCGCGGAGCGTGCAATCGACGAGGGTTACGTCCGGATCGCCGGCCACGACCCCACCCTGATCGAGCAAAAACTCACCGGCCGCGGCGTCGACTTCCATCGCGTCCAAGATCGCGTCGATCTGGTCCTCGCCTTCGATGCCGCCGTACCAAAGATTCTGCGGATAGACGAGCAGCGCCGGCCCGCGGTCGCAGACCTTAAGGCAGCCGGTCGCCGTGACGGCGACGTCGCTCATGCCCCGGTCCGCCAACTCGGTCTCCAAATAGGCCAGGAGATCCTGCGACCCTTTCTTGGCGCAGGCCCCTTGCGGAGCGCCGGATGCGCGGAAACTCGCGCAAACCAAAATGTGTCTCGTCGGCTTCGACATATCTCCCCTCCTTTGACCTGCGCTCAGGCGCAGCCGCAGCCGCGCTTGGCACCGCCCGAGCAGCCGCCCGAACCTTCGGCCCCGCACGCCGGCCGAGGCGCGAGAAAGGAAATATCCTTTCCCTCGGCGATCGCTCGTAGCGCCTCCTCGACGAGGCCCTCCAGCACCTGCACCACGACGCCCTTGTCCTCGAGGATTCGCCGCGGCGGCGCGCCTATGCCAGCCGCGAGAAGCACGGAGCAGTCGGAGATCAGGTCGGCGAAATCCTCCCAGCGCGCTCTTCCGCCTCCCTCTCCGGGCGTCGGCCTCGCTTCCACGAAGGCGTAACGGCCGTCGGGCTCGAGCCGAAATACGTAGAGTCGC
>CAWHFT010000013.1:0-26172 GCA_963828175.1 uncultured Spirochaetota bacterium | reverse complement strand
GTAATCGCCATCGTCGATTTTCGCATTCTTGCCTCTGTCCCTGTCTGCGGGCTATAGTACGGGTCTCTCGTCGAAGGAGCGCTCAGCTTGAGGATAGCCCTCATTATCGGACTGCTATTGGCCTCGAGTGAACGGCGTCACCGTGTCGGTGCAGACCTACCGGGACGAATTGGAGAGGCTGGGGCACGAGGTCATCATCCTCTGCCCCGAGTATCCGCGCTCGCGCGGCCGCAGCTCCCCGTGCGAAACCTCGGTGCGCCGATTCCGCTCGATGTCCAATGTCGTCTCCAAGGAAGACCGCCTCGTGCGGCCCTCCGCCTTCCCCGCTTTCGTCCGCACGCTGGAGCGCTTCAACCCCGACGTCATCCACATCAACACCGAGATGACGGCCTACATCGCCGCTCGCGGCTACGCGCGGCTTCGCGGCTATCCTCTGCTCATCACCTCGCATACCGACTACGAAGATTATATCAGCAACTATATCACGATCGTGCCGGCTCGGCTCCTGCGCGCGACGGTGCGCTTCCTCATGCGGTCGATCTTCAGGACCGCCGATATCATCATCACGCCGTCGCGGACCCAGGAGCAGAAGCTCAAGGCGTATCACATCCGCAAACGGTTCATCGTCATACCCACGGGCATCACCGACGACTTCGTGCCGCAGGATCGGGAGGCGGTCCTGGCGTATAGGGCCAAGCTCGACAGGCGCTTCCCGGGGCTCGCCGGCAAGCGCATCCTGCTTTTCGCGGGCCGCATCACCATCGAGAAGGACGTCAAGTTCCTCGTGCCGGTCCTCAGGCGGCTGGTCGGCTGCCGCGAGGACGTGACCCTGCTCCTCGCCGGCGACGGCCCCGGAAGGGCGCCGGTCGAGACGGCAGTGAAGCGAGCGGGACTCCAGGATCGCTGCTTCTTCATGGGCTACGTCCAGCGTTCCGAGCTCCCGCTCGTCTACGCCTCGGCCGATGTCTTCGTGTTCCCGTCCAAGACCGAGACGCAGGGCCTGTGCACGATCGAGGCGATGGGCACGGGCCTTCCCGTGGTGGCGATCGGCGAGATGGGCACGCGCGACGTCATGCGGGGAGACCACGGCGGCTTCATGGTGCCCGACGACAAGCGCGAGTTCTCCCAGGCCGTGCTGCGCCTCCTCGACGACGACCGCCTGCGCGCCAGCAAGTCGGCCGAAGCCGTAGCCTGGGCTCGGCAGTATCGCATAGCGACCACCACCGCACGGCTCACGCGGCTATACAAGATCGTCGCCGCGCAACGCTCGCGCAACCTCAAGATCAGGAGCGGCATCCGATGATGAGTAGAATCTTCCGCTGGCAAATCGCGGTATTGATGATCGCGGCCGTGATCGCCTGCGCCGCCAAGGCCGGTCCGAGCCTCGTCGGAACGTGGAAATACAATCGGCTCGTCCTGATGTTCGACGCCGACGGGAGCTGCCAGCAGATCAACCTCGGAAGCGGGGAAGAAGACGGCGGCAAATACAAGGTTCAGGGGGCCAAGCTCGATATCGACTTCGACTCGGGCCGAGCCCTACGCTTCAACTACCGGATCCAAGGCGGGACGCTTCGGCTTACGGACGTAGTGGTGGGCAATACGATAGAGCTTCATCCGCGCGCCGTAAAACCATTAATCGATTGATCGATTTACATTAGCGATGTTATGCTCGACATATGATTCGACGTCTGCTCGAAAGCGAGATTCTAAAAGCCTCAACGTATTATCCGGTCGTCACGATCACCGGACCGCGCCAATCGGGAAAGACGACCCTCATCAAGACTCTTTGGCCTGAAAAAGCCTACTATTCACTCGAGGATCCTGATTCTTTCGATTTCGCCCTGAGCGATCCCCGGGGCTTCTTGAGCCAAGGAGGGGATTCGGGCCTCGTCATCGACGAGGCTCAGCGCTGCCCGCCGCTTTTCAGCTATCTGCAAGGCTATGCGGATAGGTCCGGGCCGGGACGATACGTTCTCTCGGGCTCCAACAACTTCCTGCTCATGGAAAAGATCGGGCAGAGTCTTGCGGGACGCACCGCCGTCCTCACGCTCCTTCCGTTCTCGGCCGCCGAGCTCGGCGCCGATACTCTGGATCCCAGTTGGGAGTCCGCGGCATGGACCGGCTTCTTTCCACGAGTCAGGGCAGGGGGCGTGCCGGCGGATATCTTCGCCCGCGACTATCTTTCCACCTATGCCGAGCGCGATGTCCGGCTTATCAAGAACATCGGCGACGTTGTGGCGTTCAGGCGCTTCCTGCAGCTGTGCGCCGGAAGGGCGGGTGGGCTGCTGAACATGAGTTCCCTGGCGAGCGACGCGGGAATCGCGGTCAATACCGCCAAATCGTGGCTAGCCGTCCTCGAAGCCGCATGGCTCGTAACCTTGCTCCCGCCCTGGCACGAGAATCTCAATAAAAGAATCGTGAAGTCTCCCAAGCTCTATTGGCTGGATACGGGGCTTCTATGCAGTCTCCTCGATATCCGCAAGCCCGAGGATCTGATTTTTCATCCCCTAAGGGGGGCGGTTTTCGAGAATCTCATCGTTGCCGAGCGATACAAAGCGGCGAGCCACCAAGGGAGGAAACCGGAACTCCATTTTTGGAGAGACAGCTCGGGGCGCGAAATAAATCTGATCGAAGGCTTAGGACCGAACCAGATACTGTGGGAATGCAAATCCGGATCGACGATCGCTAGCGACTTCTTCAAGCATATGGAATTCTTCGGCGAAGCGACGAATGTGCCGCCGGGGCGGCGCGTTCTCGCCTACGGAGGCGGGGAAAGCGTTGCAAGATCCGTAGGCCATGTCCTCGGCTGGCACGACGCACTCATGGGCCTTCATTGAAACTCCCTGACCGTCGTCGGACCTCGGCAATCCGGCAAGACGACTCTCGTAAAGAAGCTGTTCCCAGATTATTCCTACGTCAACCTCGAACTCCCCGAAGCATCGAACCGGTTTTTCGAAGTGTTATCGGAAGCTGTTCTTGTTCCCATGTAAAAATGATGTTAGACTTAAGAAATGCAAGGTTACATCGAGCGCTCCATCAGCGACGACCTTCGATCCGACCTTGTTCTGTTCCCTGCGGTAGCGCTGATCGGACCGCGACAGTGCGGCAAGTCCAGGCTCGCCGAGAGGATAGCGAAAGAATATCCTGACTCGATCCGTCTCGACCTGGAAAATCCCCGCGACAGAGCCAAGCTTTTCGACCCGCAACTCTATCTCGAATCCAACGCCGCTCGGCTTGTTTGCATCGACGAGATTCAACTGATGCCGGAGATTTTTCCGATCCTCCGCACCGAGATCGATCGGGACCGGCGCCCCGGCCGTTTTTTGATCCTGGGTTCCGCTTCGCGCTCCCTGCTGAATAAGAGCGCAGAAAGCCTCGCCGGTAGAATCGGATATCGGGAATTGACTCCCTTCCTTCCAACCGAGTATCTGCCGGGCTCCCCGCCCTCGCTCCTCGAGGCGCTCTCGCGCGGGGGATTCCCCGAGTCAGCCTTGGCTGTCTCGAGTCCGGCCAGTCTCAGATGGCGGGAAGCGTTCATCAAAAGCTTGTCCGAGCGCGACCTGCCCATGCTCGGATCCCGGGTTCCATCCATAGCGATGGAGCGTTTCCTCACGATGTGCGCCCATTTGCAAGGGCAGATCCTAAACGCAGCCAAGCTGGGCGCTTCGCTCGACCTCACGGGCTCGGCAATCCGCTCACGCTTGGAATTCTTGCAGGAGGCCTTGCTCGTACGGCTGCTGCCGCCGTGGGCCGGCAATCTGAAGAAACGGCTCGTCAAGTCGCCCAAACTGTATATTCGGGACTCCGGACTGTGCCATGCCTTGCTGGGAATCGGAACGGTCGATGAGCTTCTCGGGCATCCGACCTTCGGCTCGAGCTGGGAGGGCCTCTGCGTGGAAGCTCTTTGCTCCTCGTTCCCGGATTGGCGCGCCTCCTTTTACCGCAGCTCGGGAGGAGCCGAGCTCGACCTCGTCCTGGAACGCGGTTCGCGGTCCTTCGCTTTCGAATTCAAGGCTTCCAGTTCCCCGACGATGACCAAAGGCGGCTTTTCCGCGATCGCCGATTTGAAGCCCGAGCACGCCTTCCTCGTGGGCATGATCGACGGCAGCTACCCGATAGCGCCCGGCATCACGGCCTGCGGAATCAGGGAATGCATCGATCGAATGGGCCAAGCCAAAAAAAAACCCGAGGCGTCTGCCCCGGGCTCATGATCGGCATTGCAGAATTATCGCGACGTGTAATTCTTCTCGAGCCAGGTTTGGTATTCCCCGAGCGCACGTGATCGCACCACGGGGCGTTGTCGAGGTACCACCGAACGGTCTTGCGCAGGCCCTCGTCGAAGGTCGAGGACTGCCTCCACCCCAGCTCCTTCTTGATCCTCGAGCAGTCGATGGCGTATCTCCGGTCGTGTCCCGGCCTGTCCTTTACGTAGGTCACGAGCGCGCGAAATTCCGCCGGGTCCCCGGCCGATTCCTCGGCCACGATCTCGATGAGGCGCTCGAGGAGCCGCAGGTTTTCCCACTCGTTTTCCCCGCCTATGGCGTAGCTGCGGCCCGCCTGTCCGCCTTTCATGATTTCCCATACTGCCGCGTTGTGGTCCTCCACGTAAATCCAGTCGCGGATGTTCTTCCCGTCGCCGTAAACCGGAAGCTTCTTGCCCTCCAGCATGTTCATGATCATGAGCGGAATGAGCTTCTCGGGGAACTGATAGGGGCCGTAGTTGTTGGAGCAGTTGGACAGGGTTATTGGCAGTCCATACGTGTGATGGTACGCCATGACCAGATGGTCGCTGGAGGCCTTGCTCGCCGAATAGGGCGATCGCGGATCGTAGGGGGTTTCCTCGGTAAAGTAGCCTGCATCTCCCAGGGAGCCGAAAACTTCGTCCGTGCTGACATGATGAAAGAGGACGTCGCCGCGGCCTTTCCAAGCCTCGCGCGCCACATCGAGCAGATTGAACGTGCCCATGACGTTCGTCCTTACGAACGCTTCCGGCCCGTGAATGGACCTGTCTACGTGGCTCTCCGCCGCGAGATGGACGACCGCGTCGGGCTCATGCTTTTTGAAGATCCTTTCCACTTCGGGCCTGTCGCAGATGTCCGCTTTCTCGAAGAGGTAGCGCGTACCGCCGAATTTCGAGTCGACATCGGCCAGGCTCTCGGGATTGCCGGCGTAGGTGAGAGCGTCCAGGTTGACTATCGTGCCGTCGAAATCCGCCTTCTCGAGAAGGTAGTGGATCAGATTCGAGCCGATGAAGCCCGAGCCCCCAGTGACCATGATGGTCTCGAAAGTCCTGCTCATATAGTTCCTTTGGCTTGGATCTCGCCGATAAATGCTTCGAGCGACGTTTCCCACTCCGGTATCGCGAGAGCGTAGGCCGTCATTATCTTATTCTTATCGAGGACCGAATAGGCAGGCCGCTTCGCCTTCGTCGGGTATTGCGCCGTCGTCAGCGCCTCGATCGCGCACTCTCGATCGAGGATGCCGCATTTGCGCCCAAGCGCCTGGATCGCCCTAGCGAACTCGAACCAGCTCGTTTCGCCGCGATCGGTAAAATGGAACGTGCCATACTCGATTCGCGCGGCCGTAATAATCGACACGATGGCGCCAGCCAGATCGGCGGCGTTGGTCGGCGTGCCCCGTTGGTCGGCGACGACGCCGATTTTCTCTTTTTCCGCCATCAGCTTCAGCATCGTGAACACGAAATTGGGTCCGTGCCTGCCATAGAGCCACGCCGTCCTGATGATCACGTGCTCGGCGCAGGCTAGGCGGACGAGCTCTTCGCCCTCGGCCTTAGTCCGGCCATAGACGCCTTGCGGGCACACAGGATCATCCTCGCGATAGGGTGTCGAGGCCGTGCCGCCAAAGACATAGTCGGTCGAGACGTGCAGGATCTTCGCGCCCATGCGCTTCGCCGCGCGAGCCAAGTTCTGGGGCCCGGTCGCATTGAGCGCGCGGCACAAATCGACTTCCGCCTCCGCCTTGTCCACGGCCGTGTAGGCCGCGCAGTTCACTACCCACTCGAGCTCCTTGCCTCGCGCGAACGCGCCGATGGCGCTTGCGTCGAGAATATCGACCTCGCGGTCCGTGCCTGCGAATGCGACGCCGGAAGCCTTTAGGCGATCCGAAAGCTCGGTGCCGAGCATGCCCTTGTTGCCGACTAGCCAAATCATTCGATCTCCCTGTACGGTAACTCATGATCCGCATAGAACCCGTCGCAGGGCTCGCAAACAGAATGCGAGCGCTCGATTCGGCTTTGGCGATGGGAAGGGAAGCGGGCGCGGAAGTGCGCTTGCGCTGGGCGGTCGACCCCGATTTGGGCTGCGCGTTCGAGGAGCTTTTCGACCCTATCCCCGGCCTCGCCTGGGTCGAGAACTTCCGGCCGCTCAAGATCGCCCATGAATACGATCCAATGCGCAACGCCCTCAGGCGAAGCAAAGTCGCCGTAGGGTTGGTGAAGATCGCCCGCGCACTTCGCAAAACGGTGAAGAACGCAGGCTCGTCCCGCCGATACCTGGGCTTGCACGACGTGGAGGCGTTGCTCCCGCACCCCGAGAAAATCCTGGATCTCTGCAAGCGGTACGACGTCGAGATCCGCACCTTCTCCCGCTTCTGGCGGGGCGAGCGGGACTTCGTGGGCTTCAGGCCCGCGGCCGAAGTGCAAAAAATAATCGACAGATACGCTCGCGCCGGCGCCATCGGCGTCCACATCAGGCGCGGCGACAATGTCATTTCCATCGCCAACAGCCCGCTGGAAGCTTTCGTCGCGCGAATGGAATCCCTGCTCTCGAGCGACCCCGCCGTTCGATTTTACGTGGCCACGGATTCGGACGAAGTCATGGACGAGCTCGCGAAGCGCTTCGGGAGCAGGATCTCCGCCCATCCCAAAAGATCCCTCGACCGTCACGACCCGTTGGCGATCAAGGACGCGTTGGTCGACCTCTATTGTCTCGCGTCCTGCGACCGGATCATCGGGAGCTACTGGAGCTCGTTCACCGACGTCGCGTCGGAGATCCGCGGCATACCGAAGGAGATCGTCGCCGCGCCCTCGAGCGGTCGAGCGTAGCCGCCTTTTAGCGTATCCGTAGCGAGTACGATGCGCCTACCGTGATCTTGAGCAGGGGCTGCACCAGGCCCGCGACGGGCGTGAACAGCATCGAATAGTTGTTGGCGAGGCTCAGCAGCGCGGGATTGGGCGTCGGATACTCGAGCTGCAAAGCGTCGACAGCGACGCCTCCGAGGATATCGGCGAAGACTCTCCAGTCCCCGAACTTCCTGGAGCCCGAGACGTCGAGCAAGATGCGTTTTTCGAGGACGGGGCCGTCGAGCCAATGCGTTCCGCCGACCGAGGCCTGAGTCCCGTCGTGGTAGGCGTTAGTCGGGCTATTCTCGCCCGCAAGGAGGAAGTCCAGGTAGGAGCCGAGATCGAAACCCGCCAGGCTTCCCTTCCACACCAATCTGAACGCCAAGTTGTTTTCGCCGTTTACATAGCCGACCAAATTGTCTTCGATCGAAATCTCGGACAGCTCGCCCGAAGGATAGTCCCGGCCATAATCGAAGCGCGTATCCGGAAAATACGTATAGCTGTAGCAGAGCCTTTGCTGGGCCGATTGCTGGTCGGCATAAGTCGCGCCGGTCATTTGATTGCCTTCGAAGGTATATTCCGTCGCTCCGGCCGCGTAGAGCCCGAAATCCCCGATCGCGGTATCCATTTTGGCGCCGACGCCGAAGGCGAGCTTGTTGGGGTTGTCCGGCCACGAGGGGATGAGCCAATGCAGGCCGATGTCGTCTACGAGAACCTGCGCCAGAAAGGACAGTCCATCGGGCCGCTTCCAATCCCAAAAGAAGCCCACGATGCTGTTGTCGGCGCGCGAATCGCTCCACGGCGAGCCGCCGGTGCCCCGGAAATATTGGCTGAAGTACATGGGCAGAGGGTCCAGGAAATACTCGGCGTCGAAGCTCTCGCCTGCGTAGACCGCCGCGTCCTGCAAGCCGAAGCGCATGTCGCCCACGCGGAAGCCGTAGGTCTTGTACTCGGCCCCTCGATCGGGAAAGCCCGAGGGCCAGGCCTGCGTATCTTGGTTCGATTGGCTGTTCAGCAAGATCCAGCGGGATTCGTAGAAGAAGAACCCGTCGTCGTAGGCAATGCTCATGAGCAGAGGAGCAGTGAGGCCTCGTCCGTTGACGAACAGCGAATACGGCGAATCGACGATATCGAAATGCGGAAAGCGTCCGGCGCTCAACGTGAGCGACTTGTAGCGCGCGCGCACGCCGCCTTCGTCCATCAGAAAATAGGCCCCCAGGACTTGCCCTCCGGGGATGTCGACTAGGGCGGCTCCGTATTTCCCGTCCGTATTCGCGGAAAGCTTGCCGATCACCTGGAAGTACTTCGAATCCGCGTCGAGCGAAGCCCAGGGCGAGAGCGAAAAAAACTTCGCGTGATCTACTCCAGGAATAGCTTCCGACCCCGTGCCGTCGGAGTATAGGCCCTTGTCGAAACTCGCCGACATGCCGAATTCCGCAGTCGTAGTAACCTGTGCCGTAGCAGCCGCGCCGAAAATGAAAGCCAGCACGACGGCAAGTGCGGTACGCATGGATGGTCACCTCGTTATATTCAGAATAAATTCCCTACCGGCCCGCAGGGCATACCGCGCAGAGAATCGCGCATAGTTGGCGACGGCGCGCGCCCTCGCTTTCCACGGCAGGCGGTGCCCCAAAAGCTCGCCGTAATACAGAAGCGAGCCCTTGGGGTTCGACGCGCGCAGCTCCAGGCTGCGGTCGGAAAGCCCTCCCTGCAGGTACTCGCATCCGTAGATGGCCTTGTCGAGAAGCAACAGCTTCCCGCGGGAGGCGATGCGGTTCCAGACGACCGCCTCGTTGATGAAGCTCTCGCCCTCGATTTCGGGAAAGGGAAAATCGCGCAAGACGGCAGTCTTGAAAACCTCGGCCTTGTCCCCGCGTACGCCATACCCGTAGCGCAGCTCGAGCTGGTCGCAGGCCGTCACGCCTACTGGGAAAGGATCGCTGACAAGGCGCTCGTCGGAATAGGCGCGATACCCCACCAGACCGCACAGCCCCTCGTCGCCGGTGACGCGCGGCCACGCGGCGGCGATCGCCTCGACCGCGCCTTCGAGGACCCAGTCGTCCGAGTCCACGATAAAAAAAGCCTCCCCCTTTGCCAGAGGGAGAGCGCGATTTATGGCCCGGTGCTTGCCGCCATTCGTGCCGCGATAGTGTCGAAAAGGGAACCGAGCCCGGGCGGCAAAAGCTTCGAGGAGCTCGGGTGTCCCGTCGGTGGATCCATCGTCCCAGACCAGCCATTCGAACGCGCGGGAATCCTGCGCGCACAGGGACTCGAAGAGGCGGCTCAGGGTCGACGCCCGGTTGTAAGTCGGCGTGCAGATAGTCAGGAACGGCGTTGCGCTCTCCATTGACGTCTAGAAATCGGACTTGAGAACGATGACCAGCCCAATGCCATTGACATAGCTCGCCGTCTCGGCGGGAGGGTTCAGGCGGTAATCGGAGCCGGGCGCGCCGTAGATGTAGGGAAAGACCAACCTGGCGGTGACCAACGGAGCGACATTCATCGAAAGAACCGGGATGAACGCGCCCGAACCGTCAACCCAGGACTGATACCAGGTAAAGCCAAGGGTGAACGAGGAACCACCCACCGAGGTCCACCCAAAGGCCACGGCATTGGAAAACCCTCCGATCGGCAGGGCGTCGGGCACCAGATAGCCAATCCCCGGATCGTTCTCGCCGTTGTAGCGTATTTCCGCCGTAATCTTGATATCCGGTCCCGAGCTCGTTTGGTAATACAAACCTCCGGTAACCACGGGGAGCGCATAATCGAATTTGGGGAAATCCGGGAAGGAAAGCGAGGAATCGATGAAGAGATCCACACCGTCGAGCGAGGTCTTTACCGTCGCCGCGACACGGGGAGTATTGCTGGACTTGTAGTACCCGGAAAGGCTGAAATAATTCTTGGCCGCCACGTATTCGAGGAGGGCTCCCCCGCCGACCGCCTGCAGGCTCATGACAGTTGCGTTGGGTACGCCCAATAGACCGGTAAGAGTAAACCCGCCCAACGGCTGGGTCAGGCGCAGCCACAGAGCGGGGTTCGTGGGCGTGAGCCACACGGGTCGGATATCGACGTCGGGGGCCAGGGCAGCCGTGTTGACCGTGCGACCAGGCAGGTCGACGGCGCTCAAGATCCTGGCGTTCCCCCATGCCAGGCCGAACTGGCCCAGCCGCGCGGAGAAAAGCCCCGGCGTGCCGTAATCGAAAAACAGCTCGTCCAGGGTCGCGCCAAAATCCCCCAACCCGTCGCCGGTCGCGTTCGGGAAGGTCAGGGCCAGGGAACCGTGGATGCGCAGATAGCTCAACGGCCGCAAGTCTATCGACGGCGTCATGACGATCCCGCCCACGTAGGAATGCGTAAATCCCGACCAGGGATTCGAGTAATCCGGCGTGGCGGTCCACCCCCCGTACATGCCGCCTGCTGTCAGCAGGTCAAAGGAATAACTGAGCTTTTTCTGGCTTTGCTGGTACTGGTCGATCAGAGACGGCTGGGTGCTCTGGCCCGTGGGCGCGACATCGGTCGTAGGAGCCTGAAAGAGGTCGCCGAGATCGTCTGCCAGGAGCTTAGCGGGAATGAGGGCCAGGAGGAGAACGACAGCCGGCAGACGCGCGCCAATGGCGCGGCCCCTCACTTGCTGATCCTTTCCAGGTATTCCTTCGAGAACAACCCAGCCGGCAGAGGCGCGAACGACGGCTTGGTCAGGACTATCATGGTGGATTCGCGCTGCTCCTGACCCTGCACCACTTTTTTCTTCAGCTCGTCGATAATCAGGACTTTCGCGGGGACATCGAGTCCTTCCAGGCGCTGGTACTGAAAGGCCACCGTGCGCAAAAGCTGGCCGGAGAGACTATATTCCCTCTTCATGCGTAAAGCCGAGTCCGACGACGAGACCCAGATCGTCTCGCGCGGGAAGGGCGCGTCGGGGCTCTCCGCCGTCAACTCGAGACGGTCGCAATCGAAGATGCCGAGTTTTTCCTTGCTTGCGCTGTCGACTTTGTAATAGCCCGCCAGATTCGACAGAGCGAAGTCCGAATACCGCGCGTCCGTGTTCCTAAAGGCATCCTGCGCAGAGCTGAAGGTGAATCGTCGGTCCCTGGGGTCGTACAGCCAAATCCCCCCGCCTATCATCAAGTAGCCCTTGCCCTTGTCCTCGACCGGCTCCACGAGGAGGACCAGGAACTGGGACTTTGTGTCGCGGCGGAAGGTCACTGCTTTAGTCAACGTCGAGCCCTCGCCGGGTTTGGTCTGGGTGATCGCATATTCCGCCGAGAAGTCGCGATCCGGGAAATTGGAATGGTCGTCCACTTTCTTGAGAAAGTCGGGCCACGAGGTTTGAGCAAAGGCAAAAGCGCATGTGATGGCCAGGAGCGCAAAGGCGCAATACAGTCTTCGAAGCATGGTGTCGTTCCTTAGGGCTAGTCGTTCGTGGCCATGGCGGCCACGGGAGAAATCGAAGCTGCGCGGCGCGCGGCGGGAAGCGTCCCCACGGCGGCCATGAGGGCGAGCGCCGAGTAATTGAGGACCAGGAAAAGGGGAGAAAGCCTCCAGCTCAGGTGCCCGCGGGCCAGGAAGATATCGAAACCGTCCGACCAATCGAACCGAAGCTGCTGCAGGATAACCAGGACGACGACCGCGGCCGCAAGACCGATCGCGAAGCCGAGGCTCGTCACGAGCATGGACTCGCCCAGGACCAGCCTCGTGGCGCCGACGCCTGTCATGCCCAGGGCGCGGATAGTCCCGATCTCGCGGGTGCGGCGCTTGATCATGATGTGCGTGGTATTGCGCATGCCCACCAGAATGATAACGAGGATCATGCCGAGCAGCAAATACGAGATCAGTTGGATGGCGCGTATGAGGTCCATCACCTTGGCGTCGATGTACTCTTCCACGGGGAGCACGCCGTAGCGGATGCCGTGCCAGTTGGCGCCTCGATAGGATTCGAGATCGTTCCTCGATTTGAGCGTCGGGAACGTCTGGAAGCCGGCTCGCGCGAGGGCGGCGTTCATGGCTCGAGCCGCGGCACCCGAAGAACTCGAGCCGACGAGATAGAACCCCATGGCGTCGCAGGTGCCCGGCGGATCCCCCATCAGCTTCTGCAGGACCGACAGGTCCACGTAGCAGTTGTAGAATCCGAAGATGCTAGCGTCGCTGAAGATGCCCTTCACGACGAGCTCGGCGCTGTCGATGTAGCCTGCGTTGTTCACCAGGCGCAGCGTCATTTGGTCGCCGAGGCGAGCCCCGAAACGCTCGGCCACCTGGCGCGAAATCAGTATGGCCTTCGTGCCCGAGAGGCCGTCCGGTCCTCCGGCGCTAAATTGCAGCCTGGAGAACACGGGCTTCTCGGCCTCGAAATCCACGCCCGAAATCCGCCGCATCCGCAGCGAGTCGCCGTTGAAGAACAGCGTCGGCTCGTTGTCCCCGGCTACCTCGCGTTGGACGACGACGGAGCTTTTTAGCCCGGCGCCCTCGATAGCCCTGCGGACGCCGACGGGATCTTCGATCAGGTTCTGCGCCCAGCCGTGATCGCGGCGGGCTACCACGACGTAGCGGCCCCCCAGGTAGCGGGCCGATCCTTCGATCACGTTGGCGGTCATGCCCACGGTGACGGCCTGAACCAGCGTCACGACGGCCAACCCGAAGGCTATCATCGCTACCAGGAACACGTACCGCCCCATCCGGCGGAAGACGCTCTTTACGACGAAGCCTTGCCGCATTTCGCTTATTCCTCGGCCATCGATTGGGCTTCGCTCACGCGCATGGCGAGGTTGATGGGGTAGATCGAAGAGACGAAGGCGACCACGGCGGCGCCCCCGAGGACGAAGATCGCGATGCCCTCTTGGAATACAGGCCGCAAAAGGTGAGTCCCGAACAGCATGTAGAGGTACGGGTTGAAGATGCCGACGCCTGCCTTGCCGATCAGCGCCAGGCACAGGATCGACAGTCCGACCCCCAGCGAGGCTCCCGCGAAGACGAGCAGTACGGCCTGGATGAGAAAAAGCTTGCTGACGAAGGCTTTCTGAGCTCCGATAGCCCGCATGGTCCCGATCTCTTTCGTCTGTTCGATGACCGAATAGGCCAAGCCGTTCGTGATGACCAGGACGACCACCCCGGCAAGTATTCCGATGCCGATCTCGAACACCGTTTTTAACAGAAAAAGAATGCTTGCGTTGAGCCCGGCCACGGGCAGCCAGCCCACCGCTTGGGCCTTTATCCCCGCCTTGGCCAGCAAGCTGTTCGCCATGCGGATCGCGGCGCTCGCCGTAGCGCCTTTTTGGAGCCGAGCCAGCACGAAATGCCAGGCGCCCTTCGAGGGATCGACGACGGCGGCAGCTTGAGCATGCTCGGCGGACAGAGTCTGCGAGAGCAGCTCGAGGCCCCGGGCTCCCGACGGATCTGTCGTCTTGGTAGTATCCTCGGAGCTCGAAAAGAAGCTGTCTATGTCTATCGAATCGCCCTTTACGGCGTTCGGCGCAGGCACCGCGTTGCCCAGCGACAGGCCCAGCAGCGATCGCAACGTAGACGGGTCGGTATAGACGGCGGCCAGATCCGCATCTTCCCGGATAGGCGTTTCCACGATCCCCGCGAGGCGCACCGCCCGAATCGTAAAGGCGTTCCCCGAAGCCATCGTAAATTGCAGGCTGTCGCCGATAGCGAGCCGTCTGCCCTCGGTCTTCAGAAATCCGTCGGCACGGCTCGCGGGAAGCACTATCCAGGCGCCGGGACCTTGGGGGACGCCGCCCTCGATAAAGCGCAGGGCGGGGAACAGCGAAAAATACTCCGCTGCGTCCACGCCGAAGACCGGCACTCTTACCTGGGAGCCCCCCGGCCCCTGCAATAGGGCCGCGCCCGAGACCAAGCCCGCCTGCGCTCCGATCCCGGGAATCGACGCAAGAATCTTCCTTATGGAAGAAGCCTCGGTCAACGTAGGCATCTCTTCATATTCGCCGATAGCCGGGATCGAAAAACCGAAAATGCCAAATTTGCGCTCAAAGGCCGCTTTGACCACGATATCGCCGGTGTAGGCATCCTGGAATTCGGTGCGGATGCCCGTAGCGGCGGAGCCAAGAGCCGCGTCGCCGATGGAAAACAGGAGCACTCCCGCAGCGACTAGGGATAGGAGTGTAAGGGAGCTTCGCGCGTTCCTCGCGAGACCGCGAAAAGCCAATCGGGGCAAAATCATGCTGCAGCTATCGTCCTATGCAGTGATAGTATCCTCTTCGGAGGCAAAGGTCGAGGCTCGCAGCGCGGCTATTCGGTCGGGCCTGTGCCGTCCTTATTAATTAGCTTGATGTTCCGCTCTTTCAGCAAATGTAAAAGGATAAAAATGGCCCCCCACAGCACCCATCCGCCCATCATGAGCCAAAAACTCAGCCTCGGGTTCGCATAGACCGCGACGAGGACGCAGAAGCCCAACAACGCGCACAGCCCGTAGATAATAGCCAGGACCTGGCGCGGCGCCAAACCCAGATGCAGAAGCTTATGGTGAAGATGGAATTTATCGGCGGTAAAAAACGACACGCCGCGGCGGGCTCGTCTGAGCATCGCCGCCAAGGTATCTAAGATGGGGATAAGGCAGATTGTAATCGCAGGCACTATCCCCGTTGCCATGGCGGTGCCCTTCCCCCCGATGAGCGGAAGAATCGCAAGAAGAAAGCCCAGGAAGAGGCTGCCCGAATCCCCCATGAAGATCGTCGCGGGCGGGAAGTTGAAGAACAGGAAGCCGATGATCGCCCCGACGGCCGACAGGGCAATCAGGGCGGGCAGATAATGACCGGTTTTCAGGTACAGCATCGCCCAAACGATAGAGCCGATGAGAGCGATCCCGCTCGCGAGCCCGTCCATGCCGTCGATTAAATTAAGAGCATTGGTGATTCCCACTATCCAGATCACCGTGATGATCGGCCCCAAAAAACCCAGTTCCAACCGGTAGGGGGCCACGGGAATCTCGATGACAGAAAAAGAATAGCCTAAGGCGACCACTGCGATCGCCAGCAGCAGCTGGACCCCTAGCTTGATACGGGCGCTCAAGTTCTTGAAATCATCCACGAGGCCCAATAGATGGCACCCCAGCCCCAGGGCCAGCACTAAGACGAACGACAAGGGAATATTCACGACCCCGGGCTTTAGGGCTGAAATTACGATTATCGCGACCGGAAAAGCCACGAAAAAACTCAACGCTATTGCGAGCCCGCCTAAACGGGAGACGTTGCCGGTGTGGATTTTCCGTTCCCCTAACTCGTCGAACCACCCGTTTCTATGCGAAATATGGATGACGGTCGGGGTTAAGATCAAGGAAAGGATCGCGGATAGAATAAAGGCAATGAGAAATGTCATGGCGTCCCTTTTTTTGAAAAATAGCGCCGTTCAGGATCGAAGGCCGGCAACTCGAGGTCCTTAGACGACAGCTTAGGCGCGCAAGAAGCGTCGGGCCAAGCTATGCCGATAGCAGGATCGTCCCATCGTAGACCTCCTTCGTCCTCGGGGTAATAGAAGTCGCTGCACTTGTAGGCAAAAGTCGCCGTCTCGGAGAGCACGATAAACCCGTGGGCAAAACCCGATGGAACGAAGAACTGATTCTGCAGCTCGCCCGAAAGCCTCACCCCCTCCCATTTGCCAAAGGTAGGCGAACCATCGCGAAGGTCGACAGCAACGTCGAAGACTTCGCCTTCGATAACGCGGACGAGCTTACACTGAGGATGGGTCTTTTGGAAATGGAGGCCCCGCAGCACGCCGCGGGAGGACTTGGACTGGTTGTCCTGGACGAAGCGCACATTTATTCCGACGGCCGCCAAATCGCGCTCGTTGTAGGTCTCGAGGAAATAGCCCCTGCTATCGCCGAAAACAGCAGGCTGGATCGAATAGAGGCCGGCAATGGATAAAGCTTGGATCGTACATGGCATGTTATACTCGCAATATGGAGACTAAATTCCGCTATAGTGAACTCTCGCTCAAGAAGAAGCTCGAAAACCCTTTCGTTCATATTGTCTTTGGCGCCAGGCAGACGGGTAAGTCGACTCTCCTGAGAAGCCTGCTCCCTAAGGGCGCTACGATCCTCGACCTCTCCGATCCCCGCGAGCGCGCTCGCTTCTCGGCCGAGCCCGGCCTCTTCATAGACCTGGTAAGAGCTCTTCCACGGCAAGAAGGCGGTTCAGCGGTCCTCGTGGACGAGGCGCAAACGGTCCCTGCCCCTTCGATGCGGTTCAATCTCTCTACGACGGCGACAAAGAGCGATGGCGCTTCATCCTCTGCGGCAGCTCCGCTCGCAGGCTTCGAATGTCCGGCGCCAATCTCCTCCCGGGACGCAGCATTCGCCACATCCTTTATCCCCTCGTCGAGGAAGAATATGAGGGCATGATAGGGCATACGGTCATGGAATCGGAGCGCCTTATCGGCTTGGAGGGAAGCGACAGAGCCTCCTCGCCGCGATTCCCGCGCCGAAGCCTCGAAAGCCGACTCGTCTTCGGCGATTTGCCGGGGATCAGTCTCCTCGAGGACGACGGCGACCGCGCCGATATCCTCGCCTCCTACGCCACGGCCTATCTCGAAGAAGAGCTTCGCCGAGAAACTATCGTCAAGGACTGGGGCTCTTTCCTGCGCTTCTTGAATTTCGCCTCGGGAGAATCCGGTGGTATAGTCAACCTGGCGGCGGTCTCGCGCGAGACGGGGATAGCCGCCCAGACAGTCAAGTCCTACTACCAATTGCTCGAGGATATGTTCATCGGCTTCTCGGTTGGCCCCTTCTCTGGCAGCTCGAGGAAGAGCGTACTCTCCAGTCCTCGTTTCTTTTTTTCGATGCCGGAGTACGAAACGCCGCGGCCGGGATCCCCCTCGTCGAAGCCTCCGTCAATGCCGCCCCGGGCCCTCTGTTCGAGCAATGGATAGGAATGCAACTCATGAGAAAGCTCGCCTACTCGGGCGAGGGGAAGCTCACCTATTACCGTACGAGCGACGGAGCCGAGATAGACTTCATCGTGGAGAAGCTTGGCCGTCTGGTCCCGATCGAAGTCAAGTGGACGGAGAATCCCAGCCAAAAGGACGCGAGGCACCTAAAAAATTTCATAACCGAGCATCCGGAACGCTGCGATGGCGGCATCATCGTCTCGCGTTGCCCCTACGTCCTCGCCCTCGACGAGAAAATCAGGGCTATTCCTTGGTGGATGCTCTAAAGATAGGCTTGCAACTCCACCGGCGCGGGCGGCAGGTCGCTGAAGACCTTCTTGTACGCCTCGCTGCGCGGCCTAATGACCGACCATGCAGTAAGAAAGATTGTCGCTAAATATATGCCCAGGCTGCGATGCTTCGTATACCAGAGCTCGAGCTCGCCTTTGTAGGGCGCAATGACGATGTCATGCATCCTCTTCCTGTCGCCGCTCGCGCGGTCGAGGACTCCTTCTTCGTCGCGGAACACGAGCGAGCCTATACCCGTCAGACCTGGAGTGAGTTTTAATATTTCCCTTTTCGTAGCCTCTGGATAGAGATCGAGGTGGGCCTGCACGATAGGCCGCGGCCCCACGAAGCTCATCCGACCAAGAAAGATGTTCATGAGCTGAGGAATCTCGTTGATTTTCGTCTTTCTAAGAAAGTTGCCCATGGGCAGTACGCGAGGATCTTTCGCCTGGGTGATGTAGCCGCCGGGCATGTCGGGGCTGTTCTTGAGCATCGTGGCGAACTTGAAAACCTTGAAACTCTTGCCGTCCTTACCGACGCGGGGCTGAAGGTAGAAGATGTAGTGCTCGCCCGTAAGCTTGAGGCCTATCATTACGGGGAGCATGAAGGGCAGTAGAAGGAGCATGGCAAAAAACGAAAACAGGATATCAAAAAACCGGGTCAACGCATCCTCCAATCTACTCGCGTATCCGAGGATCGATCCGTATGCCCAATTCCCGGCAAAAGCTTACGAGCGATCGCCAGCGGTCCTCGACGATCGCCCGCAAGATTGCGAGATCCAAAGCCTGGTATTCGTGCACGGCGATGTTCCGAAAACCGGTCATAGCGATCATGTCTCAAGATCGATCGCCGCCTGGCAGGCGCGTTCGATGTTGAGCGTCATGGCATCGATATGCGTATAGCTGACGAGTTCCGGATCAAGGGCGAATTCCTCGAATGCTCGCCCAACAGCCCTCTCTATGATTGCCGCCTTGTTCAGACAGACATCATCAGATTCGGTATGCATTCGTCACCTCGCTTCGTTCGCCATTGAAGCGAGCATACATGCCAAGGAGAATAGCCGCTCGGAGATCCGCGCGCCCCGCCTGCCTCGTCCACAGCCTTCGCCCTTTTAGAATAGCTTCGCGCGCGTAAACGAGATTGCGCGAACCCAGCTCGCCAAGATCGACGTCCCGCTTAAGTTCCAAGGCCATGGACGCGGCTAATTGGGCCCTTTCGAGAGCCGGCAGCTCCTGACCCGGCTCGAGGAGTACTGCCATATCAATATCGCTGTCCGACCGCATACGTCCAGAGAGTGCGCTCCCCAGAAGATAGAGCGCGAGGATGCGCGGATCATTCTCAAGAATCGGAAAAAATGTCTTTAATCTCATTTCCAATTCCGCATCCATGCCTACATCCTCCCGTCGAGGAATTTCCCTGTCTCTTTGTGGTGGAATTCGGAGATGGTGTCGTTGAAGAGCGCAACGAGCTCAGCCTCGCGTCCACGAGCCACGCTTGCGCATAGCTGCGATGCTCGACTCGAAGCGTTCAATGCACTGAGCATCGAATTCGGCACGGTTCTTGATCACGCCGATGCTTTCAAAACGCTCCATATCGAGAGTCTCTCGATCGGTATAGAACTCTTCGAAATCCTTCTCCCCCGTCGTGTCGCTCGCGAAGAAATAGACGGGCCATTTGCGCTGGGGCTTGAGTTCGACCACTTTGGCCCGGGCTTCGTCCTCAGTAGCGCATTGCACGGGCTCATAGCCAAGATGATGCAGGTAACGCTCGGCGATCTCCGAGAAGGTGATGAGATTGACTTTCTCGTCGAGCTTGGGGAAGAACAGATCGCGATTCTCGCCCAGGAGGGCGGACATCAGGCAAAGCTCCCCCGACTCCTTCGGCGTCACGAAGTACCGCCGCACGTCGTTCGGCGCCGAGAGCGGCTGCTCCTTTTCAATACGCCGATTGAAGCCATACAGAAGGCTTCCGTCCGAAAACGCCACATTCGCAAAGCGTGCAGTGGAGACCGGCAGCTCCAAACTGCGACGCATCAGGAACATCTCCATGATTCGTTTGGATGCTCCCATCATGTTCACGGGATTGGCGGCTTTATCGGTGGAAACGCAAAAATACTTCTTGGCTCCGGCAGCCTTTGCCTGACGCATCGTCTTTTCGGTATTAAAGACGTTTACGTCCACCATGCGCATGAGGGTATAAGGGTCTTTTTCGCTGCGCACGTGCTTTAGGGCAGAAAGGTTTAGCACGTAATCGTAGCCGGACTCATTCTCGATAAAGCGGTCGAAGATATCGGAGCCGGCATCGATGGCGAAAGTGGCGAACTCTCCGGTAGAGTAGCCTATGGAGCTGCGAAGGTCCCGGACGAGCTCCACCATGTTGTTTTCGGAGATGTCGACTACGTGGAGAAGGCGGGGTTTGCGCACGAAAATCTCGCGCGTAACGGCTTGGCCAATGGAGCCGGCGCCGCCGATTACCAGAAAACGAGAACGAGCTACTATTTCGCTTATTTCTTTATCTTCACTTTGGACATCACCCCAAAAAAGAGTTTCCTTTCTACCAATCATGTCCAATAGTGAATCCATACCTCCCCCCTTCATATTTTCTTTTTTTCATTAGGTTTGGACTTTAGTGCAGTATTTTTGTCATTCAGAGAACGATATTCTTCTAAATGCCTAGCAACTATCGATTGTATCCCATATTTCTCTTCCGCCAGAGTCCGACCTCGTAAACCGAAAGCATTTCGCTTAGCTGAATCGCTTATTAACGAAATGATCGCATCTGCAAGCAAAACTGAATCTCGCGCAGGGACAAGCAACCCTGTCCTATTGGGGATGATTGCATCCCTACACCCAGGAACATCCGTTGTAACGATTGCGCGGCCACATGCAGCAGCTTCAATTAGGACTTTCGAGAATCCTTCCCGATATGATGGAAGGACTACGATATTTGCTTTCTTCAGAGCTTCATCAACTTCATTACAATGCCCAGTCAATTCAACACCAGCTACATCAGCCAAATGCTTAATCTCATCAATCTTAAGTTCACTGGGATTTTCGGAATCTACTGAGCCGACTAGAAGAAATTTTGCCTTCACCTCCTTTCCCTTTACCAGACGAGCAGATTCAATATATTCCAATACCCCTTTATCTCTTATAAGTCGGGCTACCATTACGACGGTAACAATCCCCGTGGGCTCTGGTACAAAAGAGAACCGTCGGATATCTGACTCCTGACCCGTTGATAATGATAGAGTTTTGAGGCCTCAGGCCAGCCATATCGACCATCAATGATTTGTCCGATTCATTTTGAAAAATGGCAGTGAAATTGTGATGCTTAAATGCCGAGCGATACCCAAGGATGAGCAATTTCCGAAAAATGGAGGCCTTTCGCCCTTCTGCAATAAATATCGAGCCAAGACCAGATATGGCAAGCAAAAGACATGGAACCTTATTTAGCCTTGCAACTATGCCTCCATATATAATTGGTTTTGCCGTTATTGCATGTAGTAAATCTGGTTTTATGGCACGAACAATTTCGCTCATCCGACGAAAAACAGCTAATTCTTTGGCTATTCCATTCATCCCTCGCGATTGAGGAATTTCATGAATGATTATTCCATTACCCCCCAAGGTCTTTGTTGCCCCGGTGAGTTCGCATGCAAGATGAACCTCGTATCCTTTGGAAATTGCCTCCAACGCGATGGGTAGTCGAAACTGCATAAATGCCCAATCAACATTTGCTAAAAAAAGTATTTTCATACTATTTTCTGTTAGCATTCCACGATTGGAACATAAGGATATCCCACAGGTGATACGACCAATTTTTGTGCCCAGAAAGATGCTCTTTCCACATGAGATCTATTGGCTTTGGGTCAAATATTCCTTGTTCTTGTAGGATTATGGGATTGAGCAAATCGCTCGCCCATTCTTTCAAAGGTCCACGCAACCAACCATGTAACGGGATACCGAAACCCATTTTAGGACGTTCTATTAGCGATTGAGGTACATATCTATACAACATCTCTCGAAGCGGCCATTTACCCACACCGTTTTTTTGCTTAATATTTAAAGGAAGGCTCCAGGCGAACTCAACAATGCGATGATCAAGAAATGGCACACGCGTTTCTAGAGAGACGGCCATCGCAGCTCGGTCGACCTTTGCAAGAATATCGTCTGGCAAGTATGTCACGAGGTCTAGTGCCATCATCATACTTATGTCGTCCAATTTTGTTAGTATTTGAGGCAATACTGAAAGCTGTGTAGATGGCTCTCTTGATCCAAGAACTATATTTTGCGGATCATGGAAATGTGAAACAAGCCCTTTATATAGCTCGGCTGAAGAACGACTTGCTAGAACGCCGGCCCCTTTGTGAGCTTTGTCCCCGGCATTAGGGAATCGCTGGCTCCCGCCAATAGTTTTCACGAATTGATCAATTGTATTTGGAGAAAACCCTAGAATTGCCTTTGATACCCAGCTTCTCAACGAAACAGGAACACAAGAAATTGAATTCCATATTTTGCTAGCCGTATTATAGCGCCTATATCCGCAGAACAACTCATCTCCAGCATCACCCGAAAGGGAGACGGTCACCTTACTCCTAGCCAATTTTGAAACTATATATGATGGTATTTGAGAAGAATCAGAAAATGGCTCATCGTATATGAGAGGTAATTGAGGGATTACGTTCATTGCATCTTGAGACGTAACATACAATTCTGTATGGTCTGTCCCCAGATGCTTTGCAACGGCCTTTGCATAGTTAGCTTCGTTGAATCCATCATCGAGGAAACCTATTGTAAATGTCTTTATAGGCCTAGAAGAAAGCGACTGCATCAAGGCAACAACAGCTGATGAATCAACGCCTCCGGAAAGAAAAGCTCCCAAAGGAACATCAGACATCATTTGACCACGAATTGAATCTCTACAAAGACGATCTAATTCGTTTACTGCCTCAATCCCATTTCCTGAGAAATTATTCTCATACCCCCTTGCCATAATTTCGGCTGCAGACCAATACGAGACTTCCTTAATCTCATGATTTTGTTGGCCGATGACTATAATACACCCAGGGCTAAGTTTCTTGATTCCCTGATAAATGGAAAATGGCGCAGGGATATAATTATGTCTGAGATATAAGCAAAGTGCATCTCTATCGATATTTGAATTAAACTCAGGATAAGCAACAAGACCTTTCAATTCCGAACCGAAAAGGAAAACATTGCCCTGCCAGCCGTAATAGAGTGGCTTTTCACCAAGTCTATCACGCGCAAGAGTTATTGATTTTTCTTCCTTATCCCATAGCGCGAAAGAGAACATTCCCACACATCGGGCCAAGGTAGGAGCAACGCCCCATAATTCAAATCCGGCAAGAATAGTTTCCGTATCTGAATGCCCAGCCCAATCAACATTCCCATAGGCTTTCTCAATCAAACTGCGCAAATCGAGATGATTATAGATTTCGCCATTAAAAACCAGAACGTAGCGTCCGGAATGGGAAATCATGGGTTGATGACCAGCTGCAGACAAATCGACAATCGAAAGTCTTCGATGGCCGAGGCAAATTCCATGTCGAAGATCAGTCCAATAGCCATAATCGTCTGGACCGCGATGCTTGATGGCATCAGCCATTCGAGTTAGTGCGAAGTTGGCATTATCGATGGAAATGCTGCTTCTGCTATCCCAAAAGCCGATAAATCCACACATCCGCACCTCTTTTATTCCCAGACGCGCAATCCTTGGTAAATTCAAACGGCATAATACTTTCGGTACCACTCGATAAATTTCGATACACCATCTCTGATGGTCGTGGCTGGATGATATCCCAATTCTGATTCTAGGGTGTATACATCAGCCCAGGTCGCCGGGACATCTCCAGGTTGAAGAGGCATGAAGTTCTTCATCGCTTTCTTACCCAGACATGACTCAATAGCCTCGATAAAATCCAACAAGCGAACAGGAGCACTATTCCCGATATTGAATAATTTGTAAGGTGCAGTAGACGTCGCAGGGTCGGGTTTCAGCCCATCCCATTTTGGATTCGGTGCGGGCGGATTATCAATAACCCTAATCAATCCTTCAACAATATCGTCCACATATGTGAAATCCCGTCGCATTTCTCCATTGTTGAAAACATCAATCGGCCGCCCTTCCAGAATAGCTTTTGTAAACAAAAAAAGCGCCATATCGGGACGTCCCCACGGACCGTAAACAGTGAAAAACCGTAATCCAGTAGTTGGTAATCGAAATAAATGGCTATAAGAGTGGGCCATAAGCTCATTTGCCTTCTTGCTAGCTGCATATAAACTGACGGGATGATCAGCGGAATCAGATGTAGAAAACGGCATCGCTTCATTCAGGCCATAAACACTTGAGGAAGAGGCGTAAGCTAAATGCTCGATGGAATAATTGCGACAGCATTCAAGGATGCTAACAAATCCCATGATATTGCTATCGATATATGCATAGGGATTAGTCAGGCTATACCTCACGCCGGCTTGTGCTGCTAGATTGCACACACGCTTGAATTTCTCCCGTTCGAATATTTTGCTTAATTCGTCTCGATCCTCTATTTTCAGACGTATGAACTTATACCCAGGATGTATACTCGATTGGATGACTGCTGCCTTTTGTTCACACGCAGGTACAGAAATACCACATTCTGCAAGTCTGGAAAGTTTAAGATTCACATCATAGTATTCATTTAAGGAATCAATCCCTACAACTTCATCGCCTCGGGCAAGAAGTCGCTTCGAGAGATGAAAACCGATGAATCCTGCCGCACCAGTTATAAGAATTTTCATATTCATTTCCTAGAGGCGGCCGTCGATACTGGCCTTTCCCAAAACACCCTTCACATCAAATACAACAGTAGAACCTGTCCGATGTTGAGTGATTGGAAAATCACTGAATTTAGTGTGCGCAACCGCGATTACAATAGCCTGATATATTCCCGCCGGTTCCACCATATCCAAATCATATTCATTCTTAACTTCATTTTTATCGGCCCAAGGATCAAAGACATCCACCGTGCATCCAAAATCCTCAAGCTCGCGAATAATACCGATTACTTTGGAATTTCGAATATCCGGACAATTTTCCTTAAAGGTTATTCCAAGCACTAAAACCCTAGCCTTGTCTATTTTCTGTCCTTTCTTAATCATTAATTTTGCAACACGTTGCGCAATATATATTGGCATGTTATCATTCAGTCTCCTGCCAGCAAGAATTACCTCTGGGTAGTAACCCGCTGCTTGAGCTCTATAGGTTAAGTAAAACGGATCTACACCGATGCAATGGCCCCCAACTAACCCGGGGCGAAATGGAAGGAAATTCCATTTTGTCCCTGCGGCTTCCAAAACTTCGTAAGTATCAATATCAAGTCTATTGAATATCATGGCAAGCTCATTTACAAATGCAATATTTATATCTCGTTGGCTATTTTCGATAACCTTCGCTGCCTCAGCAACCTTTATAGATGATGCCTTGAAAGTGCCGGCTTCGATTATCGAACGATACAACTCATCAACCTTCTGTGCCGTTTCAGGAGTTGATCCGCTTGTTATTTTGCGAATCTTAACAACGGTATGTTCTTTATCCCCCGGGTTGATACGTTCCGGGGAGTATCCGCAAAAAAAATCCACATTAAATCTTAGACCGCTTTCCTGCTCGAGAACAGGTACACAATCTTCTTCAGTACAGCCCGGGTATACAGTCGATTCATAAATTACGATATCGCCCTTTTTAAGGACTTTACCAACAGTTGAACTGGCTGAAATAACAGGCCTCAGATTAGGAGCATTGTGCTCATCAACAGGCGTTGGAACACTGATAATAAAATAGTTGCAATCTCGAAGGGCAGAAGGGTCATTAGAAAATTGGAGACGTGAAGCCGCCTTCAATTGCTCATATGTTATCTCAAGCGTCGAATCATTCCCATTTGCAAGAGCATCTAGTCGAGATTTCTTAAGATCAAATCCAATTACATCGAATTTTTTACCGAACTCAACAGCAAGTGGAAGCCCAACATATCCCAAACCAATGATCCCGATCTTTGTCATATCGTCTCCAATAATGCAAAATAAAAGTCAATAAAAGGCTTCGTCAGCTTACAATTATTGCAAAACCTCGAATACCTCAATATATGCTATGACATATCTTATCCATTCCTCATTTTATTTCATTTTCTTCAATCATTTTCTGTAATCCTGTCTGAAGATCGATTTCGGGAACCCAGTTAAGAATACCGACTGCCTTTTGAATATTAAGAACGTTCCATATCGGTAATAATTTATCGCCAGGATTAGACACAATATTTACCGGAACTTGTCGGCCAAGCTTTCTCTCGATAATATGAAGGATCTCGCTAATTGAATTCCCTTTGCCAGAGCCAATATTGAATACATCAAAGCTGCCTTCAAACTCGATGGCTCTTTGAAAAGCTAAAAATAAGTCGTCAACATGCAAATAATCACGAACATTGTCAATTCCTCCCCAAATATTTATTGGCATCCCATTGAGTATCCTACTAAGCGCTACACCAATCAACCCTTGTTTTCTTTCGACAGGCAATAAAATGCCATATGGATTCGCAATACGGAGAATACACGCAGATATTTTTGGATTTGTTTTTGTAACAAGAGCAAGATAATTCTCAAGAGCTATCTTTTGTACACCATAGGCGGAACTACTGAAGCAAGTATCAGTTTCTTTAAATGGAATATTCCCCTCGCGATTACAATATACAGTACCACCGCTGCTAGGGAAAATAACACGAATCGGTTTTGATGATCTTTGCAATGCAGTCATCAAAGAAATGCTTGGTAAAAAATTTCGATCAAGATCAACACACCAATCTAGATTCGTACTAGCATTATTTGATTGGGCTAGATGCAAGATCACATCAGCCGTATTTATAATACGATTAGCTG
>CAWHFT010000012.1:0-4324 GCA_963828175.1 uncultured Spirochaetota bacterium | reverse complement strand
ATACGACGCAAAAGAATCGCAAAACCCAGCAGGAAAAGCTCGAGCTCATGAAGTACTGCAAGTGGGATCGCAAGCACACCCTCCACAAAGAGACCAAAGTAAAGTAATATGGTGTATGCAATTCACGCGTAGCGGGAATTGCGTGTCAGGGAATCGGACTTTTTAAGTCCAATCTGTGATTCGAGCGAAGCCGCTTGCGGCTTCGCGCCGTTAATCAAAAAAGCTCGCAGAGCTTTTTTGATTAACGAAGGCCAGTAGCTCTAATGGTAGAGCGCCGGTCTCCAAAACCGGATGTTGAGGGTTCGAGTCCTTCCTGGCCTGAAGCGGGTCTTGAATGCTTGGAAGGCTTCGCTTGTAGTTCCTTCGGGAACTGCTCTTTGAAGATGGCATCGGAGCCCGATCGGTTCCGATGTCGATGCTGCGATCGCTCGCGGTTCGGGCAGGTTATCGAACCACTGCGCAATCGCGCGAAGTAAGGTAGCCTCGAAAAGCTCGTCCGAGTTTTTTGGGCAGTAAATAAGCTGACGGGGTCTCATGGCCCCGTCCGCGGCGAAGGAGCCGCTATGAAGAAGATTACGCAGTTCTTCAAGGACAGCTACGCCGAGCTTCGCAAAGTAGTCTGGCCCAGCCGGGAAGACGTAATCGCGTCGACGAAAGTAGTCCTCCTCTCGACCGTCGTGGTGGCGGCCGTGCTCGGCTTCATAGACTTCCTTCTCGTGGCCGGCATCGACGTCATCTTCAGGTAAGGGACGAAAAGGCTAAAGCATGGCGAAGGCCTGGTACGTTCTCCACGTCTATTCCGGATACGAGAACAAGATCGAGCGCACGATCCGCATGTTGATCGACAACAACGAACTCTCGCGGGACATCGTGGCCGATATCAAGGTCCCGAGCGAGGAAGTGATCGACGTCAAGGACGGCAAGAAGCGCTCGTCCTCGCGCAAGATCCTGCCGGGCTACATACTCGTCGAGATGGATCTGCCCGATGCGGATTGGAAGGCGACCTGCGCCACCATCCGCAAAATCACCGGAGTCACCGGCTTCGTCGGCGCGACGCAGCATCACAAGCCCCAGCCGATCAGCGCCGAGGAGGCGCGCGGCGTGCTGCAGCGCTCCGGCGAGATCAAGGGCGATCGCAGCGCCCGCGCGCGCCAGACTTTCTCCCCCGGCGAGCAGGTCAAGATCATCGACGGCCCCTTCGAGTCCTTCACGGGCTCGATCGAGGAAGTGATACTCGAGAAGGCGAAGCTCAAGGTGATGGTCGGAATCTTCGGGCGCAATACGCCCGTGGAGGTCGATATGCTTCAGGTGGAGAAGGTTTAGGTCGTCGGTCTTTTAAAGCAGCGCTACGGCGCCCGCAGAGGGGCCGAGGCGCTTCTCATAGGGGGGTTTCGACTCCGTATGATGGGAGCTCGTGAACGAATCATGCTTCGTTCACGTCGCGATTGGCTGGCGCCAATCGCGCGCGAAGACGGCGAAGCTGGTTTCGCGAAGCGCTACCCCGGCGGCCATGAGCCGGTCGGGTACACCACGAAAGGAGAGTAGGCAATGGCCAAGAAGAAGGTTACTGCGGTCGTCAAGTTGCAGTGCCCTGCGGGCAAGGCGACTCCGGCGCCGCCCGTCGGTCCCGCGCTCGGGCCGCACGGCGTCTCGGCGCCTCAGTTCTGCCAGCAGTTCAACGAGCGGACCAAGAGCATGGAGCCGGGGCTCATCATTCCGGCGATCATCACGGTCTACGGCGACAAGACGTTCACGTTTATCCTCAAGACGCCTCCGGCGTCGGTCCTCATCAAGAAGGCGCTCGGTCTCGAGAAGGGCTCGGGCGTGCCGCACAAGCAGAAGGTGGGCAAGCTCCCCAGCGACAAGCTCGAGGCGATCGCGAAGCAGAAGATGCCCGACCTCAATGCCAACGACATCGAGGCCGCGAAGCGGATCATAGCCGGCACCGCCCGTTCCATGGGCGTCGAGACGGAGTATTCGAAATGAAGCACGGCAAGAAGTACAAGGAGTCGGTCAAGAAATACGACGCCGAGAAGGAATACGAGCCCGCCGCCGCCTGCGCCATGGTGAAGGACTTGCACTTCGCCAAGTTCGACGAGACGGTCGAGGTGCATCGTCAGGCTCAACCTCAAGAAGAGCCAATCGGTGCGCGATACGGTAGTCCTTCCGAACCAGTTCCGCGGCGAGAAGAAGATCCTGGTCTTCTGCAAGCCCGAGAAAGAGAAGGAAGCCCTCGACGCCGGCGCCGCTTTCGCCGGGTCCGACGAGCTGATCGAGAAAGTGAAGGGCGGCTGGCTCGATTTCGACGTCGCGGTCGCCACGCCGGACATGATGAAGGACGTCGGCAAGCTCGGCATGGTCCTCGGCCGCAAGGGCCTCATGCCCAACCCGAAGACAGGCACGGTCACGCACGACCTCAAGGCTGCGGTGGCCGAGCTCCGCAAGGGCCGCACCGAGTTCCGCACTGACAAGATCGGGCATAATCCACCTCGCCATTGGCAAGGTGTCCATGGAGCCCGGCGAGATATCGGAGAACCTGACGACCCTCCTCGAGGAGGTCGGGCGCAAGCGCCCCTCCGACGCGAAGGGCGATTTCGTGGGCTCCGTGTTCCTCACCTCCACCATGGGGCCGGGCGTCCGAGTCGTCCAGGCCAAGAGCGAGAAGAGGTAAATCATGGCAATGCGAGCCACCAAGATCCAGTCGGTCAAGGCCGACGCCATCGGCGAACTCAAGAACAAGATCGGCGCGGCGAAGGACTTCATCTTCGCAGAATACCGAGGACTCACCGTCGAGCAGATCTCGGCGCTGCGCAAGCAGCTGCGCGAGAAAAACGCCGAGTTCCACGTCGTCAAGAACAACTTCGCGCGCATCGCCTTCGAGGACCTCGGCTATACGAAGGAAGTCGAGCCCGTCCTCGCCGGCCCCACCGCGGTCGCCTTCTCCCACTCCGAGGCCAACGAGGTCGCCAAGGTACTCGTCGACTTCTCCAAGGAGACGCCGGCCCTCAAGGTCAAGGCGGGACTGGTCGACAGGGGCTTCATGGGCGAGGCAGAGGTAGCGGCCTTCTCGAAGCTGCCGTCCAGGAACCAGCTCATCGCGATGTTCATGGCCGGCCTCAAGAGCCCCGTGCAGAAGCTCGTGTACACCCTCGTCGCCCTGCAGGAGAAGATGGGCGCCTCGGCTTCTGTCGAGACGAGCACTGCCAAGGCGGCGCCGGCGGCGGCTCCCGAAGCTCCGGCCGAGGCGGCAGCGGCTGCCGAGGCGCCGCAGGCCTGATAGAGTCTCTAGCGGCATTCAGGCTTCGGTAGCTGCCGTTCCTGTTTGCCTTAAGTGACGCGCTCGCGCGCCACGCCGCCCGTATGGGCCGGCAAGTGTTATATTAGGGAGAAGATAATATGGCAGCAGCGACTAAAGAGCAGATTCTCGACGCCATCGCCGAGATGAAGATTATGGAGATCGCCGACCTGATCAAGGCCATGGAGGAGAAGTTCGGCGTCACCGCGGCCGCCCCCGTCGCCGCGGCGGCAGCCGGTCCCGCGGCCGCCGCCGCCGAGGAGCAGACCGAGTTCACCGTCATCCTCAAGGGCGGAGTTCCTGCCGACAAGAAGATAGCGATCATCAAGGAAGTCCGCGCCCTCACCGGCCTCGGCCTCAAGGAGGCCAAGGACCTGGTCGAGGCCGGCGAGAAGCCCATCAAGGAAAACATCTCCAAGGACGAGGCGGCGAAGATCAAGAAGCAGATCACCGATGCCGGCGGCACCGTCGAGGTCAAGTAATACGGAAATCGATCGCATAAGATTCTTTTGCTCGAGCGGAGGTTTTCGCGGGCGGGCGTTCCCCTCCCGCGCGCTCTCCGCGAAGGTTCCGGGGGTCGCGTCGGTCGAGCCGATGTCGCCGAGGCTCCCGGGGCCTTTCTTGCGTCTATCGTCGTCGGCTAGCGCGGCCAGGGGGTAACGGATGTTAATAGGCGAGAAGAGGATAGAGCGAGAGTACGTGGGCAAGGACTATCAGGAAGTGATGTCCCTCCCCGACCTCATCGACATTCAGCTCTCCTCCTATGAGCGTTTCCTGCAGCGCGAGAAGGTCCGCTCCGGAGCAGGCCCGCAGCCTGCCGGGCTCGAGGAAGTCTTCCGCAACACCTTCCCGATCGAGAGCCCCAACGGGGACATGCTCCTCGAGTACGAGCGCTACAACCTCGACGAGGACGCGATGAAGTACTCGGAGCTCGAGTGCAAGATGAAGGGGCTCACCTACGCGGTGCCCCTCAAGGCGAGGATCAACCTCGTCTTCCAGAAGACCGGCGAGATCCGGCAAAAAGAGATA
>CAWHFT010000011.1:0-7452 GCA_963828175.1 uncultured Spirochaetota bacterium | reverse complement strand
CATTGTTCTCGGGATTTTGGCGACAGCCGGAGGGTGATGATCCTGGCCCGGGCCGCCTACCTGGGGCGCACAGTACAACGGCGCCGTCTTCTGGTCGAGCGATATCGTTTCCACCTGGGATATGCTGAAGCGCTATTCCGGCGGGGCTGAACTTTACCGCGACCGGGCTGCCCTATTGGGACACGGACATCGCGGGCTTCTTCTCGCCCGCACTACCGGCCGATTATCATGCGGCGCACAGACCGCTGATCGACGGAAGCGATGCGCGCGAAACCATTGGGAACTATGAAGACTATCCCGAGCTGTTTGTGCGCTGGTCGCCACCCACCAGGAACTCGCGGGCCATGTTGGCACCTCGCGCGAGGTAGTGAGTCGTGTACTCAAGGACTGGGAACAGCGACAGGCGATCGAGATTTCGCGGGGCTCGCTTAAGTTGCTTCCAGGCTTCGTGGCGCTGCGACGCGGTTTGACAGGACAGTCCTAAGCCGTTTTACCAGAATCGTTAACTGGGGGACATCCGTCACCGACTTTCCTGACTGAGCACTTGTCCCCTTTACTTGCCATTCGGCATTTCGACGAGGGGAAAGGCCAAGGCATGAGCGTCGTCCCCCAATGGGCGTACCTGTCGTGGAAATAAACGGCAGTATTTTTGTCGGGTTCAGGCCAGCCGGACTAAAATTTAAATCCCTACGCCTTGAACGGCTAGGGAGACTAGCGCCACAGCGGCCCAGCAGGCCAAGCCGAGAAGAATAGGGCGCATGCCATTCCGGATGAGCTCCATCGGTTTGGTGTTGAGCCCTATGGCGACCATTGCGGTGCAAATGCCAAATTTACCTAGATCATTGAGAACGGAGTAGGATGCGGGCGGTAGTATCCCAATTGTCCTTACGAGCGAAGCTGCAAGGAATCCCAGGACGAACCAAGGGAATATTTTCATGAAACGGATGCTGCCTGTCATGCTTGTAGAGCCGCCCTTTTTTTCAACCCCATGCCTCCGAGTAAACGCGAGGACGAGGGTTATCGGGATGATCATCAGAGTCCGCGTAAGCTTTACGATGGTAGCGTAGCGCCCCGCTTGGTCGCTGTAAGAAAAGGCAGCAGCAACGACGGATGATGTATCATTTATCGCAGTCCCCGCCCAGAGCCCGAACTGATCCTCGGACATCTTCAACAGATGGCCTAGTGCAGGAAAAACAAACACGGCGAGAACGTCTAGAGGAAGATAGTGGAGATGGCGAAGGCGACTTCTTTATCGTCAGCTTCGATTCCGTGCCGTCGCAGCTATCGCTGATCCGCCCCAGATCGAAGTTCCGACACCAATGAGTATCTTCGTATTTTTGTCGAGACCGAGCGCCCTGCCAACGAGGTAGGCGGTACCAAAGCCGCCGTGCGTAAAGAGCATTACGGACAGGGATTGGACGCCGACTCGTGCGACAACGCCGAGATCCAGGCTAAAGCCAAGGAAAATAATCGAATACTGGAGAATCTTCTTCCCCGAGAAGCGTATACCTTGATCCAAAAAGAAGGGACGCTTGAGGAATGACAGAACCATTCCAATAAGTATTGCGAAAATCGGAGCGCCGACGACGGGAACGAACTTCCCGAGTAGCCATGCGGGAATTGCGAGGGTTACGGTAAGGAGAATGCCTAGAGGCCAGAGATTTTTCTGGGTCATATAGTAAGCCGATAAAAATTCATATGCAGAAGGTTGATGGTTTCGATTTTCGTGTACATTGCACTTCTAGCTAATTCCGCAACGGTCTCTGGTTTTAGTCGATGTCCAAGGGCGGACCACCCCGGTGGGCACGTGCTTGCGCGCCGTCGCGAGGAGCTCTAAATCCACGTCGATGCCGGTTACCGCAATCCCCAGCTTGGCGAATCCCTCGGCGAAGAGCCCTGTGCCAGTTCCCACGTCGAGCATAGCCGGATGAACGCAGACGATCGGCTCTCCTCCATGAAACTGGCGTTCATGATCAGTTTCCAACAGTCATTCCTTCGTCCGGTATTTCTCTAGCGGAGGAGGTCGCACGTAGCCAATAGCATCCGGATTCATGGTACTCTGGTCATCGGGGCATGTCGTCTAGGCCACCTGCGTTCACAACGTCAATATAACCTGCCTGCTTGAGAAGCCTGGCGGCTTGGGCGCTACGCGCACCGGAAGCGCAATAGAGAATGATGGGGCTTTCCTTCGCGCCGAGATCGTCCAGCTTTGCCGGGAGGACGTTGAGTGGAATATTAACGGCCCCCGGATAAGACTCATCTTGGAACTCACCCACAGATCGAACGTCGATTATTTTCGCACCGGCCTTGATCATGTCCTTTACGTTGGATTTAGCCATGTAGTTCTCCTTCTATCTTATTCAAGGTTGAAGCCGCCGTCCGCGAGGATGGCCATATAGCCACCTGTCACGTTGACAACATCCTGGTAACCGTTGTCCTTCAATATCCTCAGGGCCAGATGTGATCGGAAGCCTGATCGGCAGTGGAGGTGGATGCATCTCCCTTTGGGTACTTCGTCGAGTCTGAAACGCAGCTCGTCGAGTGGTATATTACGTGATCCCGAAACATGCCCTTCCTCGTATTCGGCTTGGTTGCGTACATCTACAACAAGAGCTTCAGGACTTTCGTCTTTCGCTGCAACAATGGCGGCCTTGAGGGCAGCAGCCGTCTCTATTGGCGCGTAGCCGGACAGGTCGTTCTGTGCAATAAAGGCTACGATATTGATCGGGTCATTGGCGGATGAGAAGGGCGGGGCATAGGACAGGTCAATTTCGGCCAGATCATCCAAGGTCATCTTCCCGTGGAGGGCGGTTGCGAGAACATCGATTCGCTTCTCCACGCCATCGCCACCGAAGCCCTGGGCTCCGAGGAGCCTCGCGCTTTTTCGGTCGTATATGATCTTGAGGGCCATCTCTTGCCCGCCAGGGTAATAGGATGCATGGTTGTCCTTGAACAGGATTGCAGCGCCTGCATCGAAGCCGGCTTCGCGCGCTGTTTTTTCGCTAAGGCCTGTAGATGTGGCGACTCCGTCGAAGACCTTAAAGACGCTTGTTCCCAACACTCCGTTGTATTTATTATGCATGCCGAGAGCGTTCGACGCGGCGATGCGTCCCTGCCTGTTTGCCGGCCCTGCGAGGGGCATGCGTACCTTGCGTCCAGAGATTTTGTGGAGGACCTCAACCATATCTCCTGCCGCATAAATATCCGGATCGGAAGTCCTGAGCTCCTCGTTGACCACGAGACCGCCCAAGGGCCCTATTGTCAGTCCGGCATCCTTTGCGAGGGCGAGCTCAGGCCGGACGCCGATCGATAGAAGCACTAAGTCTGCTTCGACGAAGGAACCATCGGAGAGCTCGGCCTTGCCATTAGCAGAATGTATTGCTTTGAGGCCGAGGCCTGTGATGACCCGAACGCCGTGCTCCTTGAGCTTGGCGGCGATCATGGCCCCGAACTCGGGATCGATCGTCGACATAATCTGTGGCAAGAGTTCGACGATGGTGGTCGCGAGGCCTCGCTCGCGAAAGGCTTCTGCCATTTCGAGGCCGATGAATCCACCCCCAGCGATTAACGCTGAGCTCGGCGCTTTCTTGTCGAGAAAGGCTTTGATTCGATCTACGTCGGGTACAGTCCAGAGCCTAAAGACATTAGGCGAGTCGGCTCCCGGTAGCGATGGAATGATGGGGTTCCCGCCCTGAGCGAGGATGAGTTTGTCATAGGCTAACCATGCTTCGCCTTCCGGGCCTTTGATCCGGACGCGCTTCCCGCCCTTGTCAATCTCGATGGCCTCGGTGTCTACAAGTACTTTAATCCTGTAACGCGCATCTAAGCCTTCTGGGGTCTGGAGGAGCAGTTTGGAACGCTTGGCGATCGTTCCCGAGATATAATATGGGAGACCGCAATTGGCAAATGATACATAGGAGCCGCGCTCGAGCAGAGTAATTTCGGCCTTCTCTGAAATGCGGCGCGCTCGGGCCGCGGCGGTTGCGCCCCCAGCGACGCCACCAATGATCACAATTTTAATGGCCATAGCAACTCCTGCACACCTTAGTTAATTATCTCAGTATATGCATGATTCGTATACTTGTATGTGACTGATGGTACAGATCTACATTGCTTAAGAGGGTTTACTCTCGATGAAGTGCGATCTTTTATTAATCAGCAGCACGAGGGGAAAGGAGTCAAATTTCCCGACAGGCCCTCGGGCGGTGGAGCAAGGTGAATAGCGAGGGTGAGTCCGTCCTGCTGCAGTATCGAACCTATTTTCCAGAACGTAGTTGCCTGTCATCGCTTCCATTTCGCGTGGGAAAGATTCTACGAGTAATAAAAATCCGATATCGTCGCCGTTTTGCCACTTGACTGACCGGTTTCAAGTGGGTATTTTGGATATGAAAGTTACTTTGTAATACAAAGCGACTTCGCATCACGGAGGGGAAAATGCCGGAAATAAAGGAAGGCGAGCTCGAAAAGCGCGCCGATGACATCAAGGCTATACGCGAGCTGTTGGCCCAATCGAACGAAATCTCGTTGATACACCCCTGGGCCTTCTTCGCCTGGGCCGCGCTGGTGGCGGCGGGCTCGATCGTCCACTATGAGCTGTTCCGAAACTCGGCCATAGCCGTCAAGACGGCTCTCGTATGGATTTGGCTGCCGGTCCTGATTCTAGGCGCCATTGCGGAGAGCCTTTCTTGGGCGACTCGGCTGAGCAAGCAGGCCCTGCCGCTATTCAACCGCCGGCTCGGCGGGGCGATCCTGGGCTGGATCGCCTCGATGGTCGTGTTCGCCGTCGTCGTTATCCGGCTCGCCCAGGTCTCCCTAACGCCGGGGATAGTGATCCTGTTCGCGGCGCTTCCCCTCGTCTTCTACGCGCAGCTGTCCTACGGCTCGTTGTTCATCGAGACTTTCGTGGTCATCGCCGTCGGCCTGCTCTTCGAGTTCGCAGGCGCCAAAGGACCGGAACTCTACCTGGCGGGAGGCATCTTCGCCTCTGTCCTCTACGCCTTCGCCGGGTTCCACATTTTCCTGATCGAGAGGCGGCGGCGTGGCTGATCCCTTCGCGCGCTTCGACGGAATCTTCTTCGAGAAGTCGCGCCTCGCCATCGTGGCCCTCTTGTACATGGACGAGTACGCAGCCTTCACCACGCTCCGCGAGCGGCTGAACGCGACGGACGGCGCCGCGTACTCGCACCTCGAACGGCTCATCGGGGGCGGCTATGTGGAGAAACGCAAGGAAGTCGCCGGCATGAAGGCACAGACTGTCTATCGCCTGACGAAGAAAGGGAGGACCGCATTCGACGCGTATCTAGTCGTCATGGAGGAGCTGCTCGCATCGAGCTCGAGAAAAGGAGCAAAGAAATGACAAATCGTCGCGTTCGGCGTTTCGGCGCGGTCGCCTCGGCCGTCCTCGCCGCCGCGGTATTTGCGGTGGCCCCCGCGGCGGCCGAGGGGCTCGATCCCGGCGCCATGATCAAGGCCGCTGATGCGGTCATGTATCCCACGAGCTTCAGCATGACTCTGACCATCACCACGGAGCGCACGGGCCAAGCTCCGTTCGAGCATGGAGCTGCGCATAGCTCACAAGGCGGCCCTCGGGTCTTTCATCGAGCTCTTGGCGCCGTCGAGATCGAAGGGAACCCGATTCCTTCAGACCGGGGCGGCGCTGTACATGTACAGTCCGGCGGCAGGCTCACGCACTCCGCTCAGGCTATCGCCCCGCGAATCTTTCCAAGGAAGCGCGTTCTCCAACCACGACGTGGGCGAATCGTCGTGGGCCAACGACTACGAAGCCAGCCTCGCCGGCTCGGGCTCGGTGGACAGCCCCGACTACGGCAAGGTCGAGGCCTGGATCGTCATCGGCAAGGCGCTTCGCCGCGACGTGCCCTACGGAGAGATTCGTTTGTACATGAAAAAAGGCGACCTTCTTCCCCTCAAGATCGAATACTTCGCGAAGAGCGGCCTCCCGCTCAAGACTATGGAGCTGTCCGGTTATGCCACCGTGGCCGGACGCCCCCGCCCGAGCCGTATGACCATGACGGCGGCGGACGGCACGGGGGAGAGAAGCGTCGTGGTCGAGAAGGACCTCCAGGAACGGAATGACCTCCCCGACGCGATGTTCAACCAGAGCTGGCTGACGCGATGAAGGCCGGGCAAATCCCGAGGCTCGTCTGTATCGCGATGCTCGCGGTCGCCGATGGCGCGATGGCTCTCTCCGCCGATACGGGCGCTCTCTCCGCCTCGGGGAGCGCTTCGGTCTACGTCGACCTGGCATATCCCGAAACGACGAGCGGCATCGGGAGCCCCTCGATAAAGCCGTGGCTCGAGTCGGATATTCGTCTCTCGGCCGAGAGCCCGACGGCCCTCTTCAGGCTTCGCGTCGGGGCCTTCGCCGAGGGCGACAAGAGCTCGGGCATCGTCGCGGGGGACTACTCGGACGCTCTCGGCCTCGAAGTGCGCGAAGCCGAGGCCGCCCTGATGCCCGTGCCTTCGCTCGCGCTCCGCGGCGGCATCCTTCTCAGGAATTTCGGCGTAGGCTCCTACGGCTCGCCCATCAATCCCTTCGCGAGAGACGTGGTCTATCTCGACCAAAGCGGATTTTGGGGCCTGGACGCGGAGTGGACTCCCGCGCAGGACCTATCGACTCTCGCCATACTATCGGCCGACCGTCTGGCCAGGAAGGGAAGCTTCTCGGGCTTCGAGGACTTCGATTCGGGCTTCCTCGTCCGATACTCGCCCGGGCTTTTCGATGGGGCGGCCGGCCTCTACGCGTCGGGAGCGGGCGGCGGCGAGCTGCGGCCGATCGCGTACCTATCGCTGCCCGTGCTGTCGCTGCTTTCCTCGCTAGAGGCGGCGATTTCCTTTCCGCTGAGCGGCTCGAATGTCGAGCCGACGGAATCGCTGCGATTCGAGCTGCGGAAGAGCGTGGATGTCGGAGAGGCGTCGCTCGAACTCGGCGCCGCCTATCGCGGGATTTTTCCCGGCAGGGACGAGAATGAAATAGCGTTGCTCGCGACAACCTCGCCGACGGACCTGGCGAACCTGCCCTTCGCCCCCTTCTATGGGCGGAATTACGTTGAGCTGTCCCTGTACTTTGAAAAATCGACCGCCTATTCTCTCTCGGTCGCCGCTTCCGTGGCCCTCCCGTGGGGTAGCGCGAATATCGCAGCGAAGGCCGAGGCGTTCATAGGCGATTTTGGCGTCTTCGCTTTGATTCAGGACGTCGTGGGCGACGCGAACGGAGAATTCAACTCAATCGCGATGGCCGCCGGCCTGCCCGGTCTCGAGCTGCGGACAGGCGTCGAGATATCATTCTGATGGAGGCGTGGACATGGTGAGCTTGATCTTTCTGGCAGTTGTGCAGATCGGAACGGCGGTCTTACTGCTGATACCGGGGGCCCCGCCCCTTTTCGGAATCCAAGTCCCCCCGTCGGACTTGGTCGTGTATCTTTACTTTTGCGC
>CAWHFT010000010.1:0-11869 GCA_963828175.1 uncultured Spirochaetota bacterium | reverse complement strand
GTTGGCCGAAGCCCATTCGGCGAGCGCTACGCGTCCGGCGGCCTGCGACACGTCGCAGACGCGGACCCGCAATCCGGAAAGTTTCGCCTGCGCCTCGAGGAGCCGCCGCTCCCGGCGGCCGCAAATGATGACCTCGTTTCCCGCGCGCAGGAACGCCTCGGCAAAGGCGAAGCCGATGCCGGTCGCCCCGCCCGTGATCAGAACCGTATTGCCCGAGCTTTTCATCCCTGTCCCCCCGTCGTCGACAAGTGTACTGCCTCGGCGACTATGAGAGTATTACTTTTCGCTTTCGTCTCGGGCAGGAAGCGGAGTCCCCGGCTACTTCTGCTCGGCCCAGGGAACGATCATCGCTCTTCCCAGTATGTGCCCCAGCATGCTGAAGCTCGCGAGCGCCGGAGTAGCGTCCTTGGGAACGCCCAGGGTGGCCACGTCGAGGGCTTGCACGACGATGAAATAGCGGTGCTTGCCGTCGCCCTTGGGCGGCGCGGCCCCTACGTATTGCGCCATGCGGGCGTCGTTCGGCAGTTGCCAGGCTCCCATCGGCAGACCTTTGCCGTCGGGCGCTCCCGCACCAGCCGCCAGCTCGGTGACCGTGGGCGGGATGTCCAGGACGATCCAGTGCCAGAACCCGCTTGGTGTCGGGGCGTCGGGATCGTACATGGTCACCGCGAAGCTCTTGGTCCCGGCGGGGAATTTCGACCAGGAAAGCTGAGGCGACCGGTCCTGGCCGCCGGGTACGCCGAAGGCCGCGCTCATCTGAGCGGCAGGGAAGGGCGCTCCGGTCTTCACGTCCGCGCTGGTGAGCGTGAAGGTCGGCACCTTGGGCAGGAGGTCGTAGGGATTGGGCCGCGCCTGCGCCGAGGCCGCAGCAAGCAGGATGACGAGCAGGACGGTGAAGATGAACTTACGTTTCATGGATATCTCCTATAAAGGAGGAATATCCTAATTCCCGGGCGTGTCGGGCAAGCTCGCCTCCGCGGAGATCGTCACGCCGCCCCGCGGCTTTTGAGTGACTGTCGCCTTGACCCACTTGGGACTGCAGGCCGCGTAGACGTCTTCGGCGATCCGCGCGGCCAGGGCTTCGCAAAAGGCGCCCTCCTCGCGGAACGACCAGAAGTATAGCTTGAGGCTCTTGCTTTCGATGCAGTAGGGCCGGGCTCGAACTCGATGCGCACCGTCTCCCAGTCGGGCTGGCCGGTGACCGGGCAGAGGCTCGTGACCTCGTCGCTCTCGAGCACGACGCCTTCCCACATGGGCGGCGCGGGGAAGACCTCGAGCGAGCGGGACGGGCGTCGAGACTTTGTTCCCAGCGCCTTGAACCGATAGTCGGCCATCATCTTCCTCCCAGCCTGAAGGGATTGTAGGCTGACGCCCTTGTCGAAGGTATCCAGCGCCTTCGCGCCGCTTGACGGCGCCGACGACGAGATAGGTCACCGGCGTCAGGACGACCTCGTAGACCACTTTGAACAGGTACTGCGCCGCGATCATCTGCGCGAGGACGGGGCCGGGAACGATTCCCGCAAACCCGATAGAGATGAAGATGGCGGTATCGAAGGCCTGGCCCACGACGGTCGAGGAAACCGTCCTCGTCCAGAGAAACTTGCCCTGCGTCGCTTTTTTGAGGAGCGAGAGCGTGATCGAGTTCGCGAACTCTCCCATCCAATAGGCGACGAGCGAGGCGAGCACAACCCGCGGCGTCATGCCGAGGACGGTCGCGTAGGCGGCCTGGTCCTTGAAGAACGAAGGGAAGGGCAGGGCGATGGCGGCGAGGAAGACCGCCGACATGAGGATGTTCGCGCCGAACCCGATCCATATTATGAGGCGCGTCCTCTTGAAGCCGTAGACCTCGGTGAAGATGTCGCCGAGGATGTAGGTGATCGGGAAGAGGATGACGGCCGAGGGAAGCGTCAGGCCGAAAATCGAGACGAGCTTGCCCGCGATCACGTTGGACACGAGCAGGCAGGTGAGGAAGATGCCGAACAATATCAGGAATAATGGGGAGAACGTCGAGTCTTCGCGTTTCATGTCTGGGATCTCCTGTTTTGGTCAGGCGGATGGACTTCGACCGCCGTTGGGTCTAGTGTAGATCGAAAGGCGGAGAATTGATATAGCGATTTTCGCGTTTCGGGAGGCACACTTTGAAGGACGACAAGGTTTTGCGGACCGAGCTTATCGCGCTCTTGGACAGCAGCAACGCGCACATGAGCTTCGCCGATGCCGTGGCCGATTTCCCCATGGGGAGCATCAACGCCAAGCCGGCCAACTGCCCCTACTCGTTCTGGCATCTGGTCGAGCATATCCGGATCACGCAGTGGGACATTCTCGAGTTCGTCTTGGATCCAAAGCACGCGTCCCCGCGCTGGCCCGAGGGTTACCGGCCCCGCCCCGAGGCGAAGACCGACGAGGCAGGCTGGCGCACGAGCGTCGACGCGGTGTTGGCCGATCTGGAGAGGCTGAAGCGCCTCGTGACCGAACTTTCGACCGATTTTTTCGGGCCCATTCCCCATGCTCCGGGCTATACGATTTTCCGGGAAGTGCTGCTCGCGGCCGACCACAACTCCCACCATACCGGCGAGCTCGCGATCATGCGCCAGATCGAGAATCTCTGGCCGCGCGGAAGGGAATACCTGACCGGCAAGCCCTAGCTCGCGCCTCGGAGCGACTCGAGCTTCCGCTCGAACTCCTCAAGCGGCACCGCCTTCATGAACAGGAAGCCCTGCATGCCGTAGCAGTTGCGGTCCTTGAAGTAGTCGAAACGGTCCTTCGTGTCGATGCCCTCGATTATCGTCCCGATGTGCAGGGTCTCGGCCAGGCTGAGGATCGCGTTCACCACCTTGCGATTCTGGTCGGAATTGAGGGCGCGGACGAATGATATGTCCACCTTGAGACAGTCGATGGGGAGTCGGGCGAGGTAGGCGAGCGAGGAGTAGCCCGTTCCGAAATCGTCGATCGTCACCCTGATGCCCGGGTACTTGCGCTTGAGGGCATTGATCTTCGTGACCGCGTCCTCGGGATGCGACATGAGGGTGGTCTCGGTGAGCTCGAGGTTGACGAGCCTGACGTCCACCCCCGCGTATTCGATCGCGTCGGCTACGGACTTTACGAAGTCCGTGCGCTCGAATTGGCGCGTCGAGATGTTGATGCTGAAATAGACGTCGCGGTATCCGTGCTCGCCAAGGAGCTTGAGGTCGACGAGGGCGCGCCTCAGGACCCATGCTCCGATGGCGAGGATGATGCCGTTCTCCTCGGCGACGGGGATGAACATACTGGAGGGCATGACGATGGAGCCGTCGCGGATCCATCGGACCAGCGCCTCGCCGCCGATGACCTTGCCGTCGAAGTCCACTATGGGCTGGTAGTGCAGCGCGAACTCTCCCTTGATCACGGCTTCCCGCATCTCCCGCTCTAGGAACCACTGCTCGGTCGCGCGGGGCCTGAGGAGGCGGTTGTAGATGATGTACCGGTTCCCCCCGGACTCCTTTGCGAAATACATGGCGATCTCGGCGTTCTTGACCGCGGCCTCGACGGTCCTGCCGTGGTCGGGCAGGACGGAGATGCCTATGCTCGCGTAGAACTCGACGCGTCGCATCGAGCTCTTCTTCGGATCGAGCTCGATGGGCATGCGGACCGCGGACATCAATCGCTTGGCGACCAGGGCCGGATCCAGCGGCTTCTTGACCGCGTGGAGGAGGGCGAGGAATTTATCGCCGGAGTACCGGTAGGCGGTGTCCTTCTCGCGCAGGCTGAAGCGGAGCCGCCTCCCCATCTCGATGAGGATCTCGTCCCCGACGGAGTGGCCGAGAGTGTCGTTGATGTGCTTGAAGCCGCTGATGTCGAGCATGATGACGGCGAGGCGCTGCCCGTCGGCAAGGTCGGCGGCGAGAAGCGCTTTCAGGTCCTCGTGGAAGAGGTCGCGGTTGCCGAGCCCGGTGAGCTTGTCATGGAACGCGAGATGGTGCAGCTTGCGCTCGAGGGTCTTCCGCTGCGAGATGTCCCGGATGATGCAAGTGAGCGTCCGTCCCCGCAGGTCCTTCGAGTTGCCGAAGGACATCTCCATCGGGGCGATGCCGCGGTGCTTGGCGATGCCGAGCAGCTCGATGGTCTGCTTGAGCCCCAGGGTGGAGCGGTCCTGGTCGTCTATGTGGAAGTATTTGCGGAACTCCGGTTCGTGGTACCGGAACACTTCTACCGGGAAAAGCTTCGTTATCGGCTCGCCGACCAGCTCCTCGCGCTCGAAGCCGAACACGTTCTTGACGCCGGCGTTCGCGAAGAGGATCGTGAAGCTCTCGTCGAGGCGAAGGATGGCCTCGTTGATGGTTTCGGCGAGCGCGATGTACTGTTCCTGCTTGGATTGCAGCTCCTCGAAGCGCTCCTCGTCGAGGAACCGATCGCGGAAGATGGCCATGATGCGCCTGACGCTCCCGGCGTACAGCGGCGAGATCAGGCAATCCTTGGCGATGTCGGCCCCGCCTCTCGTATGGCCGCGGAACACGAAGACGTCGTCGGCCCTCGCGGGCCGGTCGTCGGCCGCGCGCGACGCGAATTGCTCAAGCTTGTCGAGGACGAGAGCGCGCTCGCTCTCGTGCAGCAGCGAAAGGATCGACGAGCCGACAAGCTCTCCGCGAGAGTATCCGTAGGTCGAACAGAATACGGGATTGGCCTCGGTGATCTCGCCGTTCGCCTCCAGCAGGAGAACGGAGTCTTTGCAATTCTCGAGCAGGATCTCGAGGCTGAGGATGCCGTCCGGGCCATCGCCGAGATTGATCGCGTGGCCCTGAATGATCCGGCTGATCACCTGCGGGAAGATCGATTCGGTGATGGCGGTGGCCGCGATCGGACGGGGCACGCTCCCATCCCGCCAGCCGCTCGCGGTCGAGGCTGTAGAACCGCGCGCCGGCTCGGCTAGTCCAGAATGTGTAGGCGTAAAAATTTCGCCAAGGCTGGCGCTCGTGTCCACTGCGGCTCCTTGTACCAGTATAATCAAAATGCATGGCGCGAAAAAGCGTTGGGAACGAGTGAAAAATACTTTATGCGTTGTTCAGCCGAATCTGTAAAGCTCGTTCACTTGATTTTCGCCGACCTTCAGTCTATATTTCATGATGAAGGGTTCAGGCAGGGCGCCCCGTTGGCTCGAAAGAGGACAAACCCTGAGGTGCCGGCCAAAAGGCGCGGTTGCGTGCCGATCGGGCCGGGGATACGGATGGGTAGAATGCGGGCTCGAAAACCCGCCGAACCTGAAAGGCTGGGAGCGATCCCGGCCTTTTCAATTTAGGTGGCCAGTGTGGGGTAGAGCTTGGCGGCGATCGCGATCAGCGCGGCGGTGGCCAGCGTCAGCACGAGGATGTCGAGGCCGGATCCCGTAGACGCTCGCGCCACCCGAGATCATAAGGCCGCGCAGCGCGTCCACCTGGTACGTGAGCGGATTGAATCGGGAGACGGCTTGCAGCCAGAACGGCATGATCGAGATCGGGTAGATCGCGTTGCTGGCGAAGAACAGCGGCATCGTGAGGATCTGGCCGATGCCCATGAACCTCTCCCTGGTCTTGACCAGGCAGGCGATCACGAGCGAGAACGTGGAGAAGAACGCCGCGCCCAACAGCACGACGAGGGCGACCAGGAGGAGCGCCGCGGGGTTCCAGTTCATCTTGACCCCGAGGAGAATGGCGAGCAGGTACACGATGACCGCTTGAGTCAGGCCGCGAAGGCCCGCCGAGAGGGCCTTGCCGAGGACGAGGGCGGAGCGGGGAGATGGGCTCACGAGGAATTTGTGCAGGATGCCGAGGTCCCGCTCCCAGATCACCGATATTCCATAGAAGATCGCGATGAACAGCACGCTCTGCGAGAGGATTCCCGGCGCCATGAAATCGATATAGCTCAAATTCCCCGTCGGAATCGCGCGCGTGCGGGTAAAGACCTGTCCGAACACCAAAAGCCATAGCGCGGGCTGTACGGCCCTGGTCAGCATCTCGGTGGGGTCGTGGAGGAGCTTGCGCCCCTCCATCCCGGCTATCGCCAGGGTGCGCGCGACGTAATCGTAAATGTTTCTGAAAAAGCCCGACGCGAGCGGCACTTCAGCCGAGACGGCGAACCGATCGCCGCGTTCTTCGAGTTTCACGATAGCTCCCTCCAGACTCGAGATTGCTCCCGGTGTAGTGAATGAATACTTCGTCCAAGGTGGCGTCGAGCCTTCCGAGCGAGGCCTTGAGCTCTCGCGGCGACCCCTGCGCGACCACCTTGCCTTTGTCCATGATCGCAATGCGGTCGCACAAGAGGTCGGCTTCCTCCATCTGGTGGGTCGTGAGGACTATGGTCATACCATATCGGTCGCGTAATTCGACGACATGCTTCCAGACCGCGCTTCTGGCGGAAGGGTCGAGGCCAACGGTCGGCTCGTCCAGGAACAGCACCTTGGGGATGTGCAGCATCGATTGCGCGATCTCCAGGCGGCGGATCATCCCGCCCGAGTATTGGCGCACGGGCCTGTCGGCGGAATCAGCGAGGCCCATGAACTCGAGCGCCTCTTGGATTCGATCGGCCCGGTCGCTCCGCTTGATGCGGTACAGCTTGGCGAAGATGAGGAGATTCTCGTACCCGGTCAAGGTGCCGTCGGCGGAGAGCATCTGAGGCACGTAGCCGATGGTTCCCCGGATCGACCGGGAGTCGCGGCCTAGGTCGAAGCCTCCGAGGCGCGCGGTGCCCGAAGTGGGGGGCAGTAGGGTAGTCAGCATCTTGATGGTCGTGCTCTTCCCGGCTCCGTTCGGCCCGAGCAAGGCGAACGTCTCGCCGGCCTCGATGCTCAGCGAGAGGGAATCCACGGCGACGAGGGCTCCGAAGGCCCGCGTCAAGTTGTCCAGTTCCACTATCGACATGGTGCCACCGCCTTATCTTCCTTATTCCTGCCGAGATCGACCTAGGCATCTGCGAGGCTTGCCTGGGCGCCCGACTCGGCCTTGTCCAAGAGCGTGTTGCCGCGCGAGGTCCGTCGACGATTTATCGATGGGAGCGGACATGATCAAGGGGTCGTGGAATGGATAAGGACTTCCACTGGTGCTGCAGGGCGCGGCGCAGATGTCCGGAATCTAATCATCCAACCCCATTCCATCGAGGATATTCGGGATATATTTCTCAATTCTCGACTCGCGAGTCTTGGATTGCTTAGGCTGAGAAAAATAGAAGAGGTACGCTCTCTGCCGTCCCGGAGTCAGAGCGTCAAACGCCGTCTTCAAGGCAGGGAGAGCACCCAGTCTGCTTTGAAAATTCTTCAGGTATCTTGTAGTCCGCGGTCTTCTTGAGCTCAACCTTCAAACCGGCATTTTCGACTTCGATGGCTTCATGAATATAGGATTTCAAGGTTTTTTCCATTTTGCTTATTTCTTGAACATTGGTGAACCGAATCTGACGCGCCGACTGAACATTTTCGGTTTGTTGTATCAGGATACCTTTGGCATCCTTCAGCAAGGCGCCCTTCATGAACAGAAGCGCGCAATACTCCTTGAATCCGTGCATCAGCACAATGTTGTTTCCATCCAGCGCGTAGCAGGGTTGACCCCACTTCAGCTCTTCGGTCAGCTGGCAGTCGAGGATGATCTGTCTCAGTTTCCTGAACTCGTCCTGCCACTTCTTTTCTTGGGCTAAAAACGCATCTATCTTGGGATTCACCGCCAACCCTCCAAAGCCACCGGAAGTCCAATTCAAAATAATACCATTTCCCTGGCGAGAACAAGGGATACTATAATGGCTTGAACCCGAGGGGGTGCCATGCGTGCGAAAACCGCTATGATCCTTCTCTTCATAATCGCGCTCGCCGGATGGGGCGCGCCTCAGGCCAGCAAGCAGCAGTCGACCCAATCCGGTCCCCAGTTGGTCGTACAGGAGCATGAGCTTTCCGACGTTCGCTCGCTGGCTCTTTCGCCCGACGGGCGGACGGCGGTCTTCGGCTCGATACAATCTGGGCTGTTGGAGTTTCTTGACGTGCCCACCGGCCAAGTGACCCATGCATGGCCCACGGTCGGTACTTCTGTTAATTCCTTGGCCTTCTCGTCCGATGGTAGGCTGCTGCTATTGAAAAACGCTTTCCGCGCGCAGCTATGGGACATCGCGACTGGTCAAATGCTTCACGAGTTTTCCATGGAGGACGAAGCCGTTTCCGTCGCCGCCCTCTCGCCCGACGGACGGACGCTCTTTACCGGCGGATCAAACGGAACGCTGACGCTGTGGGATGTCGCGATGGGCCAGTCGATCTATTCTTTGGCCGCGCATACGCGCTCGGTGGAAGTCGTGGCATTCTCCCCCGATGGGCGAATGGCCGTCTCCGGCTCGAGCGACGGCTCCCTGATGCTGTGGGACACAGCCGCGGGCCAGCCGATACGAGAGCTGATGAAAGAATCGCTTTGCTTTTACATGGCCCTTGCCTTTTCAGTCGACGGCTCGAACGTCCTCGTGGAAAAAACAGGACCGCCTTTCATGAAAATGACTTTGGATCTTCTCAACGTCGCGACCGGGAGAATAATCCACGCATTCAACGGCGACAAGATCTCCAACATGGACGCCGGCACGGATAGCCACACCCTGTCCTTTTCTCCGGACGGGGAAACCATCATCGCCGACTCGGGAGATTATCGTGAGGGAGGTTTGGAGTTGTGGGACGCGGCCTCGGGTCGGCAAATCTGCGCCTTCTCGACGAGCGATGACGATGGCTTCGCGGCGGCGTTCTTGCCCGACGGCAAGACGGTGTTGTGCGGAAACGGCAATACCGTAAGGCTGTGGGACGCGGCGACGGGCTCCCTACGCTACTCGGCGGCCGCCAACGACCAAGGCGAATGGTTCTCCTGGACCCCGGAAGGTTTCTTCTCGGGCTCGGACTGGGCCACGCACAACCTCGTGCACATAGTCGACAAGATGAAGATTTTCGGCATCGACCAGGTGTACAACGTGTACTATCGGCCGGACCTCGTCGCAGCGAAGGCCTCTGGGCAGGACATATCGTCGCACGCCGAGGGGCTCGACTTGGAGAGCCTTCTGCATGGAAGCGCCGGAGGACTGCCTCCACTCGTGCGGATCCTCGGTCCGCAGCCGGGGAACTGCGACAAGCGCGACGTCCAGGTTCAGCTTCGCGTCACGGACCAGGGCGGCGGCGTCGGCAGGATCACCGTGTTCAACGGCGACACGCCGGTAGTGCTCTCCGACGAAGGCGCGGGCCGGGGAATCAAAATCGTGACCAACTCCTTCGCCGAGGGGCAGGACTACCAAGCACTGTTGAGCCTGAGGTCCGGGAAGAACACCATATCGGTCTCGGCATACAACAAGAGCGACACGATTGAGTCGTCCAGAAGCTCCGTGGAGCTCGTCTACGAGTCGACCGACGCAAAGAAACCCGACCTGTACGTCCTGGCGGTCGCGGTGACCCTATACCATGACGGGGAGCTGCAGTTGAGGTACCCGGTCGACGACGCCTCGGCGCTGGCTGAGGCGTTGAACAAGCAAGCGGGCGGGCTCTACTCGACGGTCAGCGTCTCCACGCTTTACGACGACAAGGCGACCAAGGGAGGATTGGCCGCGGAGTTCGAACGGCTGGCGCCCCTCGTGAAGCCGGACGACGTTTTCGTGCTCTACTTCGCGGGACACGGAGTGACCTACGACAAGAACGGGGAGTACTATTTCCTTCCCGTCGACTTCCGTTACACCGATTCCGCCAGCATCGCGGCCCAGGGAATCTCCAAGGACGACATCGTCAAGGGCATCACGGAGATACAAGCGCAGAAGAGCATCCTCCTCTTCGACACCTGCGAGTCGGGCTCGTTTTTGAGCATCCCCGCGGCGAGGGGAATCGCGGAGAAGACGGCCGTGGATCGATTGGCCCACGCGGTGGGAAGGGCGATCATAGTGGCCTCCAGCAAGGACGAGGTGGCACTCGAGGGCTACGAGAAGCACGGCGTATTCACGTACGCCCTCCTGCGAGGGCTCGAGGGCGCCGCGGACGCCGAGCAACGCGGATACGTGAGCGTGAAGGGACTGTCGGCGTACATTGAGAACGAAGTCCCCGAAATCACGAACAAAATGGCAGGCTACGAGCAAGTGCCGCAGAGCGTCCTGCCCGCCGAGGATTTCCCGCTCGCCAAGGACCGTTGAGAAGGAGGCTCGTGCCATGCGACGCGTCATAGTCGTCTTTGTGCTGGTGTCGTTGTCGATCGGCCTCGCGTCGGAGGATGCCAAGACTGCCTTGGATTGGGCCTTCGCGAAACGCGCTGCCGACGGATCGGCCGTCGCGATCAATTTCAACCAGCGGGTCGGCATCGTCAAGGGGGACTTGTTCAAGATCTATATCTCCCCCCTGAGCGGCGCGTACGCCTACCTGTTCCTTCACGACGAGGGCGGGGACCTGCAGCTCCTGTTCCCCGATGACTTCTCCCTGTTCAAAAATCCTTCGTACCTGGGCGCTCGCTACTTCGTCCCCGAGGGAGACCACTGGTTCGCCCTGGACGACGCCCCGGGCACGGAGCGTTTCTACTTGATCGCATCCGCCGAACGGCTTCTCGCGCTGGAATCGCTGGTCGCATCCTATGCAAGCGCGCCACCAGACAAAAAAGGCGCTGCCAGGCAAGCGGTGCTCGACGAGATCGCGCGCGTCCGCAGGCAATACAGCCAATTGGCAGTCCTGGCCGAAAAGCCGGTGACCGTTGCGGGGGGCACTCGTGGCATCAATGCAAACGTCGAGAAGCTGGCTACCAGGATCGAAGCGAACGGCTTCTTCTACAAGGTCTTCCGCCTCGATCACTAAACACTACTCCGCGCTCGCGTACGCGGCCATCGTCGCGGCCACGCTCGCTCTGGCCTGGACGCTCTCCGTGCTCGCCGGGTCGCTGGGGGAAAACTGGGACGACAAGCTCGGCGACGTCTTCTTCCGTCTCAGGAGCTCGATACTGGGTCCAGAGAGGACCTTGCCGGATATTGTCAATATCGATCTGACGGACGAGATCGTCGACGAGCTCGCAATGAAGGGGGGCGACCGAAGTGACTTCGCGCGGCTCGTCGGCGTGGTATCCGACGCCGGCGCCGCATCGCTGCTTTTTGACATCCGGCCACCTGGAAGCGCTGGAGAGCTACTCCAATGGGGCCGGTGGTTGCAGCACTCAGATGGTGGAATACACTCTTCCGGTCCCAAGGTGGCCAGCATCTATTTTCCCGCTTCCTACCAGGGAAATTACGGTGATCTGGCCATAGATGCCGCCGGAAACCTGTGGGTGTTCTCACAGCCGAATGACTGCGATTCCTCGGGATGCTCCGTCGCCGGCGCCATCTACGAAGTCAGTGACAAAGGAGTTCTCCTGCAGACGATCGTGCCCCCATTGCCGTCCGGGAACAACAATGAGGAGCAGTTCGGCAACCCCGTGCTGGATGCCAACGGCAACGTCTGGTTCTCCTACTCGAGCGAGCGGCTCAAGTACTGCAAGTTGACCGACACCGAGTCGCTCTATGAAATTTCCGCCGGATCATCCTCCCTGGTTCAGGCGAGTCAATTTACCGGCAGCTGCGAAGACCCCTTGACGAGATACCTGGGACTTGCCGTCACACCGGTTCCGGTTGATATTCCATGAGCGATCTAAAGCAAATCATTCCTCGTAACGGGAGTCCCCAGCCGTCCCAGTGGAAGCTTGCGCTCCATCCGGGCGCGCGCCTCGTTCACTCGCGACACGCCGCCTGTCTCTTCCCGATTCGTACGTTTGCGTGGTGCCCATCGACGGCCGAGGTTGCGGCTGTGCTTCGGCGGTGGCGATTGCCGAGGCGGCGATCTCGACTTATTCGAGGAGGGCGGAGAGAATGCGGGACGAGCAGGAGCTCTGCGGCGACAGCGAGGAGCAGCCCCTGACCG
>CAWHFT010000009.1:0-6295 GCA_963828175.1 uncultured Spirochaetota bacterium | reverse complement strand
GGAGCATATTCTGGCGCGTGGCGTTCTCGACCATGAGGATCATCTTGTCGACGAAGCCCTCGCCGGGATCGGCGGTGATGCGGATGACGATCCGGTCGGAGATCACGCGCGTGCCGCCGGTGACGCCGGAGCGGTCGCCGCCGGCCTCGCGGATTACGGGGGCGGACTCGCCGGTGATGGCGGACTCGTCGACGCTCGCGACGCCCTCGACCACCTCCCCGTCGCCGGGGATGAGGTCGCCCGCCTCGCAGGCGACCAGATCGCCGGAGCGGAGCTCGGAGGATTTTACGTCTTTCGCCTTTCCCGCGGCGTCGAGCAGGTGGGCGGTGATCGAGTTGCGCATCGAGCGGAGCGAGTCGGCCCGGGCCTTCCCCTGGGCCTCGGCTATGCCCTCGGCGAAATTGGCGAAGAGGAGGGTGAACCAGAGCCAGAGTATCACCTGGACGGCGAAGGAGCCCGGCGGAGAGCCGCCGATCCATTGAGAAGCGGCCACGATCGTACACAGGAGGGAGCCGGCCCAGACTATGAACATGACCGGATTCTTGATTTCTACGCGGGGATCGAGCTTGGAGAAGGCGGCTCCAATCGCTGAGAGAATGGTCTTCCTCGAGATGCCGAAGCCCGGCAAGCCTTTCTTCTTCACAGCGCTACCCCTTTGATCATCAGGAAGTGGTCGAGGATCGGGCCAGAGGGTGAGGGCGGGGAAATGCGTGAGGCCCGCGACGATCACCACTACCGACAGCAAGAGGACGCCGAAGGTCGGCGTGTCGGTCTTGAAGGTGCCGGCCCCCGGCGCGACGAGCTGCTTGCCGGCGAGGCTCCCGCCGATGGCGAGCATCGGAAGGATCACGCCGAAGCGCCCGATGAGCATGTCGACGGCGAGCGTGAGGTTGTAGAAAGGAGTATTCACCGAAAGGCCGGCGAAGGCGGAGCCGTTGTTGCCCGCGCCCGACGTGTAGGCGTAGAGGATCTCGGAGAGGCCGTGCGGCCCCTTGTTCGCGAGGCCTGCCAGCCCGGCCGGCAGGGATAAGGCCACCGCGCTGAAGGCCAGGATGAGGAAGTTGGGCGCGATGATGGCCAGCATCGCGAGCTGGATCTCCCTCGCCTCGATCTTCTTGCCCAGGTACTCCGGGCTGCGCCCCACCATGAGCCCGGCTATGAAGACCGTGATCAGGACGAGCGCGAGCATCCCGTAGAGCCCCGCGCCCACCCCGCCGAAGATCACCTCGCCGAGCATGATGTCGATCATGGCGACCATTCCGGTAAGGGGCGCGAGGGAGTCGTGCATCGCGTTCACCGAGCCGTTGGAGGCCACCGTGGTGGCGACCGCCCACAGGACCGAAGGCCCTCCGCCGAAACGCGTCTCCTTGCCCTCCATCGTGCCCCAGCGGCTTTCGGACGCGAGGGCGAGGCCCGAGCCCAGTACCAGGAGGACGAGCATCACCGCGAAGACGACGGTCCCCTGGCGTCGCTTCCCGATCATCCGGCCGAAGAGGAAGGGAAAGGCGGCCGGAATGAGGAGGATCGAAATGAGCTGGAGGAGGTTCGAGAACGGCGTCGGGTTCTCGAAGGGGAAGGCCGAGTTCGGCCCGAAGAAGCCGCCGCCGTTCGTGCCCAGCTGCTTGATCGCCACCTGGCTCGCCGCCGGACCAAGGGGAATCAGGTCCTGCTTGCCCTCGAGCGAAAGCGCGGGCGCGTAGCCGGACAGGCTCTGCACGACGCCCTGCCCCGCGAGGACGATCGCGAGGACGATCGCCAGCGGCAGCAGGATGTAGAGCACGCCTCTGGTCATGTCCACCCAGATATTCCCTAGGCCGGGCTGCGCATTCGCGCGCTCGCCGGAGGAGCCTAGGCCGGCGCGGTGTGCGATGCCGCGGACCAGGGCGACCGCGACGGCCATCCCCGCCGCGGACGAGAGGAAGTTCTGCACGGCCAGGCCGACCGCCTGCGAGAAGTAGTCAGCGATGCCTCGCCCGAGTACGCCTGCCAGTTCGTGTTCGTGACGAAGCTGATCGTCGTGTTCAGGGCGAGGTCCCACCGCATGCCCTGGAATTTTTGCGGGTTGAGCGGCAGGAAGCCCTGGCCGACGAGGATCAGGAAGAGGAGGACGACGGACGCGAGGCTGAAGGCGAGCAGGGCGAGAGCGTATTTCTTCCAACCCATCTCCTGGCCGGAGTCGATGCCGGTCACCTTATAGAAGAGCTTCTCGAAGGGCTCGAGAAAGCTCAGGGGATGCCTCTCCCCGGAATAGACGCGCGCCATGTACGCGCCGAGGAAGGGAGCCGCGCCGATCACCACGGCGGCGAAGACGGCGATTTCTGCGATGTCCTGCGGTTTCATCAGAATTTTCCGGCCGGGCCATCGCGTAGGCAAGATAGCCGAGGAGGAGGATGGAGAGGACGAGTCCCGCGAGAATGCTCAGGTCCATTGTTCACCTCGAGTGCGATACTAAACGAGCCCGACCGGGAGGCTAAATATAAATAGCGTTCAAGGCCGAGCCTGAATCGTTAAGGGCGCGTTAATATGGAAGGCGACGCGGATAATTCCGCGCCGCCGGGCCTGGACTCGGGGGCAGAGGCAGCCTTAAATTGTGTCCACGATGGAAGATGACCGAAGAATGAACGGCGAGGACCGGCCGGACCCCGACGAGCTCCTCGCGCGCATACGCGAGAGCGAAGGCACGCGCTCCCACGCCGAGCTCAAGATATTCTTCGGCATGTCGGCCGGGGTCGGCAAGACCTACGCGATGCTGCAAGAGGCGCGGGCGGCGCGGGCACAAGGCATCGACATCGTGCTGGGGATCATCGAGACCCACGGCCGCAAGGAGACCGAGGCTCTCGTGGCCGACCTCGAGCTCATCCCGCTTCGGCCGGTGGAATACCGCGGCGTTCTCCTCGAGGAGCTCGACCTCGACGCCCTCATCGCCCGGCGCCCCGCGATCGCCATCGTCGACGAGCTGGCCCACGCAAACGCGCCGGGCTCGCGCCACGTCAAGCGCTGGCAGGACATCCTCGAGCTGCTGGACCGCGGCGTCTCCGTCTGGACCGCCGTCAACGTCCAGCACATGGAGAGCTACGCCGACGTGGTCGAGGAGCTTACCGGCGCCCGCGTCCGCGAGCGCGTGCCCGACACGGTGTTCGACCGGGCCGACGAGGTGAGGCTAATCGACGTCGCGCCGGAGGACCTGATCCGCAGGCTCGAGGAAGGCGCGATCTACACGGGCGAGTCCTCCCGCGCCGCGATCGAGAATTTCTTCAAGCCGAGGAACCTCGGAGCCCTGCGCGAGATAGCCTTGCGCTTCGCGGCGCGCACGGCTAGCCATCGCCTATCCGCCTACGCCCGAGCCGAGAGCGGCGCCTCCTCCCAGGCCAGCCTCGGCGAGCGCATCCTCGTGGCGATCGGGCCGGCCCCCGGCTCGGCCTACATCGCTCGCTGGGCGAGGCGGACGGCCTACGCGCTCAGGGCCGACTGGACGGCCGTGCACGTCGACACTGGCGCCCCGATGAGCGACGCCGAGAAGGGCCGGCTCGAGGCCAACCTCTCGCTCGCCCGCAAGCTGGGCGCGGAGGTCCTCGTGGTGCCCGGGGCCGACGTCGCCGAGGCCGTCATCGAGACCGCCCGCGCGAAGGGCGCGTCGATGATCGTGGTCGGCCGCTCGGGGCTTTCGCGCCGCGGGCCTGGGCTCGGGCGCGCCTCCGTGACCGACCGCATCATGCGAGACGCCGCGCCGATCGACGTGGCCCTCGTCCAGGACTCCGGCACGGCCCCAGCCGAGCGGCCCGCCTCGATGGTCAAGCGCCTGTTCGACGCGCCGCGTCGGCAGTACGCACTGCTCGCCGTCGCCTTCGCGCTCCTCACCTTCCTCGCCGAGCTCTTCGTGCCGGTCATCGGCTACCGCAGCGTGGCGCTCCTCTTCCTCGCCGCCGTGCTCGGGCTCTCCTTCATCGCCCGCCCCGGCCCCGTGGCCCTCCTCGCCATCCTGAGCGCCCTGTGCCTCAACTTCTTCTTCATACCGCCGCTCTACACCTTCGCGATCACGGCGGCCGAGGACTGGCTGCTCTTCGGCGTCTATTTCCTCGTGGCCTTCGTGACGGGCTCGCTCGTCTCCCGTGTGCATTCGCGCGAGCGCCTCCTGCGCGACCGCGAGGGCGCGGCGGCCTTTCTCTTCGGCGCCGCCCAGCTCCTGTCCGAGTGCGGCACCGTCGAGGCGGCCGCCGAAGCCGCCGCACGGCTCGCCGAGGACCAGTTCAAGACGGAGGCGGCGGTCTTCGTCGACGACGGACAGGGCGACCTCGACCCGACGCCCCGCGGCAAGGCCGTGCCGAAGATCGACGAGCGCGAGTTCGACGTGGCGGCCTACGCGTTCGTCGAGCGCGCGACCTGTGGGGCCCAGACCGACACGCTCCCGAGCGCCCGCCTGCGCTACGTCCCCGCGTCCGCGGGGGAAAAGGCGGCGGGCGTCGATCGCTCTGGCCATTCCCGAGGGGCGGGTGTGGACGCGGTCCGACGACAACCTCCTCCAGTCGCTCGGGCGCACCCTCGCCCTCAGCGTGGAGCGCTTCCGCTCCGAGGCGCGCAGCCGCAAGGCGATCCTTCAGCTCGAGTCCGAGCGCCTGGGCGGGATCCTCCTCGACTCGGTGTCGCACGAGCTGCGCACGCCCCTCACGACGATCACCGGGTCCTTGAGCGCCCTCCGGGACGACGCTTTGGCCAAGCGCTCGGAGGCGAGACACGCCATACTCGCCAACGCGCTCGAAGCCTCGGACAGGCTCGACGGGGTCGTCGCCGACCTCCTGTCGCTGAGCCGCATCGAGTCGGGCATGCTCAAGCTGGCGAGGCACCCGGTCGACCTCGGCGAGCTCGCCCGCACGGCGATCTCCCGAGCCGGCCCCGAGCTCGCCTCGCGCAAGCTCGAGGTCCAGGCGCCCGACGAGAGCGGGCCCGCGTTCGTCGACGCGAGCCTGGCCGCGCGGCTCGCCGCCAACCTCTTGCGCAACGCTGCTCGCTATTCGCCGCCCGAGCTTCCGATCGCCTTCTCGCTCGAGGCCGGGCCCAAATGCCTGACGATCCGCGTGCGTGACCGAGGGCCCGGCCTGCCGGAGGACGAGCTCGCCTCGATCTTCTCCAAGTTCAAGCGGGGCCGCGGAGCCAAGGGCTCGGGCCTGGGACTCGGGCTCGCCATCTGCCGCGGCATAGCCGAGGCGCACGGCGGGAACATCACGGGGCGCAACGCGCCGGGAGGAGGCTTCGAGGTCGAGGCCTCGCTGTTCTACTCCTCCGAGGAGCTCCAACCATGAGACGGATACTGGTCATCGACGACGAGGCCCAGATACGGCGGCTCCTCGAGATCACGCTTTCCAACCTGGGATGGGAAGTCTTCACCGCCCCGACGGGGCTCGAGGGCCTCGAGTCGGCGCGGGGAGCCAAGCCCGAGCTGATACTCCTCGACCTGAACCTCCCCGACATGACGGGCGCCGAGCTCCTGCGGCGCCTGCGCGAGTGGAGCACGATTCCCGTCATCGTGATCTCGGTCCGGGACTCCGAGCGCGACATCGTCGAGCTCCTCAACGCGGGGGCCGACGACTACGTGGCCAAGCCCTTCTATACGAACGAGCTGGTCGCGCGAATCGAGGCCGTCCATCGGCGCCGGATGCCGGGGCGCGAGCCGGTCTTCAAGTCGGGACGGCTCGTGGTCGACGCCGAGACGCGCGAGGCGCGCGTGGCGGGCGAACTCGTCCGCCTGACCCCGACCGAATATGCGGTCCTCGACATCCTCATCCGCTACTCGGGCCGGATCGTCACGCGCGAGCGGCTGCTCAAGGAAGTCTGGGGCCCCGCGGGCGACGCCGAGGAAGGGTCCCTGAGAGTCTACATCAACGCGCTTAGGCGCAAGCTCGAGGCCGACCCCGCCGCCCCGGAGCTCATCGTCACCGAGGCCGGCGTCGGCTACCGGCTCGAGGCGCTGCCGCCGAGCTGACGTAATTTGACCGATCCGATAATAAAAAGCTAATTCCATTGTATATGTCAGTCTTCATAAGTATATTTCGCGACGCGACTTGCTACGTCGAAGTCGCTTTCCTTTTGAACATACTCGTGTCCATTCTTCGGGGGGGACCATGTCATCGCTGCATGAAGTCGCGGACGCTCTTCGGTACCTTGAAGAAGGACACGCGAGCGGGAAAATCGTCATTATTTTAATGGAGGAACGGCGATGACTTCAGACGAAGAAATGAATTCGAACGAAGCGGCCGCCATAAAATCGCCGAAGCGCCTCGCGAGAACCGCCGGCGTTCTC
>CAWHFT010000008.1:0-5688 GCA_963828175.1 uncultured Spirochaetota bacterium | reverse complement strand
CGTCATCGCCGCGGGCATAATCCTTTTGTCCACGGGCTGGACTCGGTCGACCCAGCAATGACGTTCTTATCGGACTCATCATCATGGCGGGAGCGAGGAGGGTCTTGAAAGAGGCGATCCATATCCTCAACGAAGGCGCTCCTGAAGATGCCGATGCGCAAGAAGTGACGCAAGCCTTAGCGGAGATTCCCGAGGTGCTCAGATACACGATGTTCATGTCTGGACTGTTGGACCAGGATACCGTGTCTTAAGCGCTCACGTCCTTGTATCGGATTGCGCCCTGAGCCAGACGGAGCCGATCATGCGACGCATGAAGGACGTGATGGCCCATCGTTTCAACCTGGAGCACACGACCATCCAATTCGAGTGCGCTACTTGCGGCCAAGGGCCGATCTACTTTGAACCTAAGGAGGAGCATCTATGATAAACACAGCAATTCTTCTCAAGGGTCTCGTCGCCGCCCTCATCGTGGGCTAGTGGGCCTGCCCATCGCCGAGGCTATCGTGGTCAATCTCGGCGTCGTAGCTCTCGCCGCCCTCCTCATGCTGATCAGGCAGAGGAAAGCGCTCCACGCCGCGGCCCCGGTGGGCAAGGCGGAATGGCTACTCATCGTGATTCCCTCTATCCTCGGCGGCGTAGCCGGGCGCGTGCTTTCCTCGGCGCTCACGCCCACCATCCTTCTGGGAATCCTTGGCGCTTACGCCATCCTCGTCGGGCTTCGCATCTTTTTCATCAAGCCGCTTCCCGAGCGCGAAAGCAAGGCGCATCCCGCATGGCTCGCTCCGGTAGGGCTAGGCAGCGGATTCCTCGCGGGACTCATCTCCGCGGGCGGCAAGCCATTCGCAGTGCCCGCCTACAACAATGCGATGGGACACCATCCCCAACGGGCCTACGCCTTCGCCTCGCTGGGCGTGGTGGCAGCGGCCTTCGCTGCAATCGCGACGCAGTTCGCTTTCGTGGCTGTCCCTGCCGGCTCCGACCTAATTCTTGCCCTCTACGAGTTCGCCCTCGTCACTGGCGTTGCCCTCGTCACTGGCGTTGCCCTCGTCGTGAGCAAGTTCTGGAACGAGAGGCTCAACAAGGTAGTCAATCTCGTCATCGCGCCGATACTGATCATCGTTGGCATCAGGTTCATCATCATGGCTCTGGCTTGAGCGATGCAGCCGTACAATCACTTTCTACCGCGCCTTCCTTCGCACCGGACTCTATGCAGTCGATGAAGTGCGTCACGCATCCGCAGACGAGTGAATACTCGCTGTAGGTGCCGCGCTTGTGGTCCTTGACGAGTCCGGCGCGCTTAAGCACGGCCAGGTGCTTCGATACGGTCGTCTTGTCGGAGCCGATGGCCTCGGTGAGTTCTCCCGCGCAGCAAGGAGAAGCTTCGAGCATTTCTATGATGAGGAGCCTCGCTGGATGGGCGAGGGACTTGAGGAGCGACGCTCGCTGTTCGAGTCTGCGGGCATTTGAGCTAGTCATTGCTGGTCCTTGACATTGTTGGCCATTACGCCAACAATGATACTCCTTGAATACATTTTCAACAAGATAGGAGAACTCGATGTCCGAATCAACAACTAAGCGGCTTTCTTTCCTCGATCGTTGGCTGACCTTATGGATTTTCCTCGCGATGGCTATCGGTGTCGCGATGGGCTTTATCGCGCCTGGAATCGCAGGCTTCTGGAATAGCTTCAGCGTCGGAACGACCAATATTCCGATCGCAGTAGGCCTCATCCTCATGATGTATCCGCCCCTGGCCAAAGTGCGATACGAGGAGATGGGCAAGACCTTCCGCAGTGGGAAGCTGATGGGATTCTCATTGCTCATGAACTGGATCATCGGCCCGCTCGTCATGTTCGGGCTCGCGCTCGCATTCCTTCGCGATCAGCCCGCATACATGATCGGCGTCATACTGGTCGGCCTAGCCCGATGCATCGCGATGGTAATCGTATGGAATGACCTGGCCGGGGGGGACAAGGAATTGGCAGTCGGCATCGTAGCGCTTAACGCCATATTCCAGGTACTGCTCTACGCAGTGTATATATCCTTGTTCATCACCGTTATGCTCGGCGCCATCGGCTTTACGGTGGGCCTTACTCAGAATATATCGATGCTCGAGTCCGCGAAGACGGTCCTAGTGTACCTCGGGATACCCTTCTTCGCGGGGCTAGCGACCAGATTTTCCATTCTCAAGACCAAGGGCCGTTCCTGGTTCGACAAGGTGTTTGCCCCAAAAATCGGGCCGATCACTTTCGTTGCACTAATATTCACGATCATCGTCATGTTCTCCCTCAAGGGAGAATTCATAGTCGGGCGTCCATTGGACGTGCTCAGGATCGCCGTTCCCTACCTCGTCTATTTCTTGCTCATGTGGATTGCCGCCTTCTTCGGAGCGAAGAAGTTAGGCGGGGATTATGAGCAATCGACCGCTATCGCCTTCTCCGCGGCCAGCAACGATTTCGAGCTCGCCATCGCAGTCAGCATCGCCCTGTTCGGCATCGATTCCAATCAGGCCTTCGCGACGGTCATCGGGCCTTTGATCGAGGTTCCAGTGATGATCCTGCTGGTCAATCTCGCCCGTAGGTTAAAAGGCGGCTTCGCGCCGCATCGAGTTCCTCAAGCATGAATGGGAGGTTGAGCCGGGAATAGACGCCGAAGGCCGAACCGTTGTCGAGAAAGCCGCCACCAGGGCCTTCGGTTTCGGTCAGGATCCGGTCGGCCTGTTCCAAGGTCAGCGAAGGAAAGACCGCTGTCAGCAGGTATCCGGTCTCGGGGAGTGCCTGATTCCGCCGGGGGTTTTGGCCAGCATGGTTATCGGTGCGAGTCCCTTCAGTGCCGCCAGATCGGTAGCCGTTTACGCCCCTGCCAGCCAAGGCAGAAGTGCAACGAGGACTCCCAGCAATATTCCCCATCATTCTCGTTTCTTCTTGAGGGAATTCTCTAGTCTTATCCCTTCTGAGGGAAAGCCATGTCCTTCTCGATATCCGAATACACCAGAAGCTTGTCTCCCCTCCCGCCGTTCAGCAACGTATTCATGTTCTCGAGTCCGAGGTTCCTGCCTTCGGGGCCTTCGAGGGCGCTGGGCTCCTGCGAGAGCTGGTCGTAGAGCTTGACGGCATGGGTGAGGGCGGCCATCGCCTGGGTGCGGCGCCTCGCGTCTCCCGAAATAGCGGCCGACCTGTAGAGGGCGACCCCGAGGTTGTTCTCGGATTTCATATATAACTTGAGGATCTCTACCTCCGAGGGCCTTTCCTGTGGAGCGGGTTCTCCCGCGTCGGCGAGTTCGCTCTCCATCGCGGAAGACGCCTTCTGGTAGTAGGCCTCGGCCGAGAAGAGGTCGCTTCGCGCGTACAATGCCGAGCCGAAGGCGTAGTCGAGGTAGGGGCTGGCCGCCCCTTGGGCGCCGGCCTCGAAGAAGCGCTCGAGCGATTCCTTGTAGTGGCTGGTCCGGTAGAGGATATTACCGGTCTTGTAGCTCGTGTCGGCGGTGGAGTAGCCGTTGGCGGCGGCGCGGTCGTAGAGGGCGAGGGCCGAAGCTAGATCGTCCCGCTGCCAATAGGCGACGTCCGCGAGTCCGGCGTAGGCCTCGCCGAAGCGCGGACTCATCTTCACACGCCTGAGCTCGAGGGCCTTCTCGTATTCGGTCGCAGCCGTCGCGTAGTCCCGTTCGGCCCCGATCCATTCCTTGGCCTTGGCGAGGAACCGGGCTCGCCAGATGAGGCTGTCAATGTACATTCCGGCGCGTCGGCCGCCGAGGCCTGGAAGGGCGGCGAAGGTCGCAACGGCGTTGTCGAGGGCCTTACGCTCCTCGGTTGGGGCTCCCATGCGGCGGAAATAACGGACGAGGTTATAGTGCGATTCGGGAACGGCTGGATCCTTCCTGGCGGCGGTGAGGAGGATGTCCCGGACATCGCCCATCAAGTCTTTGTCCAGGAGATAGCCGCCGAGCTCGGCAAGGACCTCCGCGCTCAAGGCCGCCCTCTTGGGATCGGCAAGGAAGTGCGTCTTGAGCGGCAGCACTTCGGCAAGCTTGTCGACACGAATGAAGTAAAGAAGCATCCGCTCGAGGTAGGTATCCTTGTCCCCATAATGCTCGAGGAGGGTAGCGTAGGTCCTGCGGGCGTCCTCGTACCTCGCGGGGTCCTCGTCGGCCCAATCGAGGTAGACGTCGCCGAGAAGGAGCAGGCCCGCCTCGTTGAAGTAGTCCCACGAAAGAAGGCCGGTCATGCCCCGGACGGCATCCGCCTTCGCGCTGCGTGGAGCCCCTTTGAGGACCTCGACCGCCTCCTCGAACTTGAGCTGATCCTTCTCGAGACGAGCCCAGGCGAGGATGCCTTCCTTCTCGCGGGGATGGGCCTCGATGAGGGATGCGTACTTCTTCTCTGCGAGGATGTATTGGCGCTTGGCGGCGTAAGCCTCGGCGTATCGGTAGTACCAGGGCACGAACTCGCGCATCTGGGTCGCCTTATCGAAGTCCGTCTCCGCTTCGGGATAGCGGTCCTCCGAGATTCGCTGATATCCGGTGCGGTACAGCGAGTCCGCCGCGAGAGGGACGTAGACGAAACGCCACCCGAGGTAGCCGAGGGCAGCGGCGGCGGCCAGGACGAATATGCCGACCCTGAACACGGGAAGGAGCGTATGTATGAACGCGTAGGCCAGAGTGCCTTTTTCCGCTTCGAGGGCCGCGCCGGTCCGCTTTTCCCTGCCTTTCGGGATCGGGACCTGGCGCTTGAGGATGCGACCGGCGAGAATGGCGACTTCTTCGGCAACCAGGCCGTCGACGAGGGCCCAGACCAATTTGGATTGTTGGGCCTCGCTCCCGCGCTCGTTGGCGAGAATGTCCTCGATGGCGATTCTGAGGTTGAGCGGAAAGGACAGCAGGGAATCCTGCAGTCTATCGACCTGAGCCTCGGTAAGCCTTACCGGCTTGAATTTCTCCTCGCTCGCGCGAGGGGGCGTAGACCGGGGCCTCGGTGGAGGCTGGCGAGAAGGCGCCGCTGGACTTTCGGTCCCGATCGATCCGAAGCCGCCCCAGTCCTGGTCTATTTTGAAGGTGTCCGCCACTGGCGCTTCTTCGCTCAAAGAGGCGATCTCCGAATCGAGATCGCGACCCGACCCTCCCTCCAGGGCCGGCTCGTCGAAACCGGCGTTCTCGCCTGGTTCCTCGAAGCTGAAGGACTCGAAGGCGTCCTCACCGAGCCCCGGCTCGGCACCAAGCGCCGGCTCGGCTTCGAGTCCCGGCTCGGCTTCGACCTCGGCGGCGTCCTCGGGGCTACCGAGGCTCAGGCCCTCCTCGGGCGGCGGCTGCGGAGATGACTCCTGCTCGGGGCTTGAGCCGATGTCGGGTATCGAGAATTCCGGGATAGAGAAATCCTCGACCTTGCCCTCGGCCTGATCGATCTCCGATGGAGTCTCGAGCGTTTCCCCGACTGTCTCCTCGGGCTCGGGCTCCGCCTCGGGGGGTGACTCCGCCGTCGCGGTGTCAAAATCCGGCATTGCGAAATCGAAGCTTTCCTCTCCGGCGGCTCCTCCCTCCGCGGATCCGGCCGCATCGGAGGGCTCGGCCGTTCCTTCGGGGGCTTCGAAATCAGGCAAGGCCTCGATGTCGGGAATCGCCGGCTCAAGGGGGCTCGGCGCCTCTTCCTCGGCTTGGCCTTCGACCTCGTCGGAGGAGCCGAGGAGAGCTTCGATGTC
>CAWHFT010000007.1:0-7167 GCA_963828175.1 uncultured Spirochaetota bacterium | reverse complement strand
ATCACGAACAGGGCGAAAAGCTGGCCCACTCCGTCGGGTCGGACCTGCCAGCGCCCGGCGGCGACGAAAGTCAGGTTCACTGCGTTGAACATCAGTTCCAGCGCCATCAGGATGCCGATTGCGTTCTTGCGGGTGATCGCTCCGTAGACTCCCAAGCCGAACAAGGCGGCGCCCAGGATGAGGTAGTGGGTGAGGGTTATGGTCATTTTTCCTCCTCCCGGTCCTTTCCGATGATGGCGATGGCCGCTATGAGAGCGGCGAGAAGGAGCACCGATACCAGCTCGAAGGGGAGTACGTAGGCTCCCAGGAAGAGGCGGCCGATATCCGCCGCCTTGTCGGCGCTCGCCTGGGCGGGCATTGGCAAGCCGTGGCCCGGCTCGGACTTTATGAGGGCTATCGCGATGAGGCAGGCAGCCAGGGCGGAGGCGAGCGCGGACGGGATGATCCATCGGCGCGAGAGGCTGACCGCCGCGCCCGTCACGGTGCGCGTCAGGTTGATCACGAAGATGGCCAGCACGACCACGGCTCCGATGTACACGAGGACCTGGATCGCGGCGAGGAAGTAGGCCCCCAGGGTGACGTAGAGCGCGGCCAGCGAGAGCAGGGTCAGTGCGAGGTACAGAGCCGCGTGGAAGACGTTCTTGACCGTCACCACGAGGCCGGCGGAAATGACAGTCAGCGCCGCCAGGGCGTAGAACAGGATCGCGTCGGCCATCCTTACTCCTCCCCCATCTCGCGGAATTTCGACTGCCACCACGGGGCCTTCTTGCCTTCGATGACGCGCTTCTCCGCGGCGAGGTCGACGACGAGCCCGCTCTTCCCTCCGACCGCCAGCTCGTAGTCGTCCGACATGATCAGGGCGAAGAAGGGGCAAGCCTCCACGCAGAGGTTGCAGAACATGCAGGAGCCGAGGTTGTAGCTGAAGCTCGCGGGCTTCGGCTTCGGCTTGCCGCTCGCGTCGGGGCGCATTTCCTTGACGATCTCGATGGAATGGTTGGGGCAGATCCTCGCGCAGATCTGGCAGGCCGTGCAGCGGTTGTCGTTCTGCTCGGGGTCGATGGGCATGACCAGGCGGCCGCGGAAGCGAAGCGGGATGAACGCGCGCTTCTCGGGATACTGGATCGTGATCGGACTGCGAAAGAGGTAGCGGAACGTGATGCCCATGCCCTTGAGCAGGGACCAGGTTCCCTTGATCCCGCGGATCAGCAGGGGTGCTCGCTTGCCCGCCGCCATTATATTACCTTCACGACGAAGGCCGTGACGAGGAGGTTCGCTAAGGCGATGGGGAGGAGTATCTTCCACGAGAATTGCATGAGGTGGTCGACGCGGAGGCGCGGGAAGGTCCAGCGCACCCAGATGAGGACGAAGACCAGGAAATAGCTCTTGAACATAAACCAGACGATCGGCGGCAGGATCGGGCCCCGCCAGCCGCCGAGAAAGAGCGTCGTCCCGAAGGCGGCGACGATGAAGAGGTTCGTGTACTCCGCGAGGAAGAAGAAGGCGAAGCGCATGCCTGAGTACTCGGTAAGGAAGCCCGACACGAGCTCGGAGTCCGATTCGGGAAGGTCGAAGGGTCCCCGGTTGATCTCCGCGTTCGAGGCGATGAGGAAGAGTATGAAGCCCACGGGTTGGAGAATCGCGTAGCCGATCGTCGGCTGCGCCTTGACGATGTCGCCCATCTTGAGGGATCCGGCCAGGAGGGCGACGGCCAGCAGGGAGAGTACGGCGGGCACCTCGTAACTCACGATCTGCGCGGCGGAGCGCATGCCGCCCATGAGGGAATACTTGTTGTTGGAGGCCCATCCTCCGGCGAGGATGCCGATGACCGAGAGGCTGCTCACGGCGAGGAAGTACACGAGCCCGACGTCGATGTCCGCGGCGGTCAGGCCCTTGCCGAAGGGCAGGACCACGAAGAGCAGGAAGGTCGCGATGAGGACTACGAAGGGAGCGGCCTTGAACACGCCCTTATCCGCCGCGTCCGGGACGATGTCTTCCTTTATCAGCAGCTTGACGGTATCGGCGAGCGTCTGGGCGAGGCCGACGGGGCCAACCCTGTTGGGGCCGCGCCGCAGCTGCAACCGCGCCGACACCTTGCGCTCGAACCAGATGATGAACAGGGCGTTGACCACGAGGAACAGCGAGACCGCTATCGCCGCCAGGAGCTGGAAGAGGATGTCCAGGACGACGAGGGGCATGCCGCGGGCCGCCCAGGACGCGTGAGTGGAGGCCGTCCAGCCCGACAGGAGCGCGTCGGTTCGGTAGAATAGATCGTACAAGAATGCTGCCATTCCCTCACCTGTCCATTTCCGGAATTATCGGGTCGAGGCTGCCCAAGATGGCGATCAGGTCCGCGATCTTGAGCCCTTTGAGGATTTCGGGGAGAGCGCTCAGGTTGGAGAAGCTCGGCTTGCGCATCTTGATCCTATAGGGGTTGCGGCCACCGTCGCTCACGATATAGAAGCCCACCTCGCCCCGCGGGCCCTCCACGGATGCGTAGGTCTCCCCGGGCGGCGGCGCGATGGCGCGGGGAACCTTGGCGCGGTACTCTCCCTCGGGGAAGCCTTCCATGGCCTGGCGCAAGATCTTGAGCGACTGGCGCATCTCCTCGATGCGCACCCAGGAGCGGTCCCAGGTGTCTCCATCGGGCCTCGTGGGGATATCGAAGTCGAGCTTCGGGTAGATCGAGTAGGGAGCCACGCGCCGCGTGTCGAAGGGCGCGTTGGAGGCGCGGAGGCAGGGCCCGGTCATTCCGAAGGAGATCGCGCGCTCCCTGTCGATGGCACCGACCCCTTTGGTGCGCGCGACGAAGATCGCGTTCTCGATGAGGAGATCGTCCAGCTCGTCTATCGACTTGCCGAAGTGGGCGATGAACTTCTTGAGCCGGGGGAAGAACGCCTTGGGCAGGTCGTAGGTGAAGCCGCCGATGCGGAAGTAGTTCATCGTGAGACGGCCGCCCGAGGCCAACTCGAGCATGGCGGTGATTTCCTCGCGGGCGGCGAAAGCGTAGAGGAAAGGCGTGAAGGCGCCCACGTCCAAGCCGTAGGCTGCGAGCCAGATGAGATGGCTCGCTATCCGATTGAGCTCGGCGGCGAGGACGCGGATGTACTGGACCCTCTCGGGGATTTCGAGGCCGAGGAGGCTTTCGACCGCCATCACGTAGGCGAAATTGTTCGCTATCGCGGAGAGATAGTCCGTCCTGTCGGTATAGGGGATGATCTGCTCATAGGTCCGTCTCTCGAAAAGCTTCTCCAGCCCTCGATGCACGTAGCCGATGTGCGGCACGGCGTCCTTGACCACCTCGCCGTCCATCTTCACGACGACCCTGAGGACACCGTGCGTCGCAGGATGCTGAGGCCCGATGTTGAGTACGAACTCGTCCGAATAGGCGCCGGGGACGCGCGCGACTTCCATCACTTGACCTCCGGCAGGGGAATCATGTTCGGGTGGGTGAAGTCCTTGCGGAGGGGATAGCCTACGATGTCGTCGTCGAGAAGGAGCCTCCGCGGGTCCGGGTGGCCGATGAACTCCGCGCCGAACATCTCCGCCGCCTCGCGCTCGTGCCAATCGGCGGTGCGGAAGAGGTCGGCGACGCTGGGGACCTTCGCGGCCTCGCGCGGCACCTCGACTCGGAGGACCACCGAGGTCCTCGACTCGTACGAGAACAGCCGGTACACCAGCTCGATCCGCGACTCGGGTATCCGATCGATCGCCGTCATGAAGACCAGGTAGCCGAAGCCGAGCCGATCGCGTAGGAACTCGAGCGCGTCGCGCAGGCCCTCGGGCTCGACGATTGCGCGAGGGGCCGGATCGGGCGGCGTGACCGCGGCTTCCGGAAAGCGCGAGCGGAAGGCCTCGAGGGCCTCGGGCGCGGTCATGCGGCGCCCTCCGGCTTCTTGACGCTCTGTCCCTTGATCCGCTCCTGAAGCTTCATGAGCCCGAACAGGAGCCCCTCGGGGCGGGGAGGGCATCCGGGGATAAAAATGTCCACCGGCACGATCTGCTCGACGCCCCGGACTATCGAATAGGAATCGTACACATAAGGACCGCCGCCGATCGCGCATCCGCCCATGGCGACCACGTATTTGGGGTCGGGCATCTGCTCGTACAGCGTCTTGATGATCGGGGCCATCTTGCTCACCACCGTGCCGGCGACGACCATGACGTCGGCCCTGCGCGGGGACGCGGATGGCACCTCGAAGCCGAAGCGGGCCCAATCATAGGTGGCCGCGCCGGAGGCCATCATCTCGATCGCGCAGCAGGCGAGGCCGAAGGTCAGGGTCCAGAGGGAATTGCTCCGCGCGTCGTTGATGATCTTGTCCAAGGTGGACACGAGCACTTGCCCGCCGGGAATCCGGAGAATGAGGTCACCGGAGTCCACGCCGTTCATCAGTCCCATTGGAGAGCGCCTTTCCGCCACGCGTAAGCGAGCGCCAGCACCAGTATCCCTATGAATACGACGGCTTCTCCCAGGGGCAGGAGGCCCGCGATGTCGCGGAACACGACGGCCCAGGGAAAGAGGAAGGCCGCTTCTACGGCGAACACGACGTAGAGCAGCGCGAAGATGTAGAAGCGCACGTTATAGCGGATCTGCGCGTCGCCCGTAGGCTCGTTGCCGCACTCGTAGCTGGCATTCTTGACGGCGTTGGGGCGAGAAGGCTGAAGGAGCCGACTCACGCCGAGGCCGGTGCCTCCTATGAGCAGGGCCATCGCTAGGAACATAAGTACAGTTGCATATTCCATCGGCAGCTAACTCCCTGTAAGATTTGCACTGGGGGTAGATGACAGAAAAGGTCACATTTGCGCTACACCTTAAACGGTCTCTGCAAATCCGTCAAGATCCGTATTAAGGCATTGAGCCGCGAAATGCCAGAGTCGTTTTGCAAATAATGCCGGGGACGAGACTTGAACTCGCACGCCGCTTGCGCAGCAAGGGATTTTAAGTCCCTGGTGTCTACCATTCCACCACCCCGGCGCTCATGTACGTGTGGAGCCTAGCCGGGGTCGCCGTCCCGGTCAAGACGGATAGCCCGACTCGCTTGCGACTCGTGGTCGACCCGCGTCGGAGTATTGAATAAAAAAAGGGTTTCTTCTATCATGGGCTTGGAGACACGCGTGGCCAACTTGGGCTTCGCAGGTCCCGATCTTCAATCCCCAATCCACTTATAAGGATTCCATATGCCCGATACCAAGAAAATGGTCATGATCGACGGGAACACCGCAGCGGCCCACGTGGCTCACGCCGTCAGCGAAGTCATCGCCATCTACCCGATCACGCCTTCCTCCAACATGGGCGAGCTCGCCGACGAGCTCTCGGCCCAAGGCCGAAAGAACATCTGGGGCACCGTACCCACTGTCGTCGAGCTCCAGTCCGAGGCCGGCGCCGCCGGCGCGGTTCACGGCGCCCTAACCTCCGGCGCCCTCACCACTACCTTCACCGCCTCGCAGGGCCTGCTGCTCATGATCCCGAACATGTACAAGATCGCGGGCGAGTGCACCTCGGCCGTCTTCCACATCGCCGCCCGCGCCATCGCGGCCCACGCCCTCTCGATCTACGGCGACCACCAGGACGTCATGGCCGCTCGCATGACCGGTTGGGCCCAGCTCGCCTCCAACAACGTCCAGGAAGCGATGGACATGGCCCTCATCGCCCACGCCGCCACGCTCGAGGCGCGGGTGCCCTTCCTCCACTTCTTCGACGGCTTCCGCACGTCGCACGAGGTGTCTAAAGTCGAGGAGATCTCCTACGAGGTCATGCACCAGATGATCTCCGACGAGCTGGTGCGCGCCCACCGCGCCCGCGGCATGAGTCCTGAGCATCCGGTCATTCGCGGCACGAGCCAGAACCCCGACGTCTACTTCACCTCCCGCGAGGCCACGAATAACCTCTACGCCGCCGTCCCCGCCATCGTCGAAAAGACCATGGCCAAGTTCGCCAAGATCGTCGGCCGCGAGTACAAGCTCTTCCAGTACTCGGGCGCATCCGACGCCGAGCGCATCGTCATCGTGATGGGCTCCGGCGCCGACGTCGTCGAGGAGACCGTCGATTACCTCGCTCGGAAGGGCGAGAAGGTCGGCGTCCTCAAGGTGCACCTCTTCCGCCCGTTCTCGGTCGACCACTTCATCAAGGCCATCCCCGCTTCGGTCAAGTCCATTGCCGTCCTCGATCGCACCAAGGAGCCGGGCGCCATCGGCGAGCCCATGTACGAGGACGTCCGCACCGCCATCGGCGAGGCGATGGGCGCCCACCAGAGCCCCTTCAAGTCCTGGCCCACCGTCATCGGCGGGCGCTACGGCCTCGGCTCGGCCGAGTTCACGCCGGCGATGGCCAAGGCCGTCCTCGACGAGCTCAAGAAACCCCAGCCCAAGAACCATTTCGCCGTGGGCGTCACCGACGACGTGAGCTTCCTCAGCCTCGACTTCGATCCCGCCTTCGTGATCGAGAGCGAGGGAACAATCGAGTGCCTCTTCTACGGCCTCGGCTCCGACGGAACCGTCGGCGCCAACAAGAACTCCATCAAGATCATCGGCGACGACACCCCCAACGCGGCCCAGGGCTATTTCGTCTACGACTCCAAGAAGGCCGGCACCTACACGATCTCCAACCTCCGCTTCGGCCCCAAGGCGATCAAGAAGCCGTACCTCGTGGGCACGGCCAATTTCCTCGCCTGCCACAAGTTCAGCTTCCTCGAGCGCCTGGACATGCTCGCCAACGCCAAGCAAGGCGGCGTATTCCTGCTCAACAGCCCCTTCTCGGCAGACAAAGTCTGGGACGAGATCCCCGCCGAGGTCCAGAGCGCATCGTCGACAAGAAGCTCAAGTTCTACGTGATCGACGGCATGGAGATCGCCGAGCGCACCGGCATGGGCTGCCGGGTCAACACCATCATGCAGACGGCCTTCTTCAAGATCTCCGGCGTCCTGCCCGACGACGAGGCCATAAAGCTCGTCAAGAAGTACACGGAGAAGACCTACTCGCGCAAAGGCGCCGACGTCGTAGCTAAGAACATAGCTGCCATCGACGTCGCCGCTGACCTCGGTCGTCGAAGTCAAGTACCCCAATTCCGTCACCAGCAAGATCCACATGAAGAGCCCAGTCCCCGCGGACGCGCCCAAGTTCGTCAGGGAAGTGCTGGGCGAGATGATCGCCAACCGCGGCGACTCGCTCAAG
>CAWHFT010000006.1:0-6201 GCA_963828175.1 uncultured Spirochaetota bacterium | reverse complement strand
AATCGATCATCTTGCTGTCCCCTTGTCAAACCTATTGAGCCCGGAAGCACGGGCATACATGGTTCATCTTCTTGTCGACAAACCCTTCGGTGGCGGTCCGAGCGCCGATCAGGACATTCGAGGCTTTCGCGCCAGACAAGACGAAATCATGCGAGGGTTTTTGAGCCCGATCGAAAAGCGCTATCCAGTGAAGATCGAGGAAAGAACGATTGGCGGAGTTTTCACGCAGATCGTAACTCCCACGGACGGAATTGCAGAAAGAATCGCGATCGAGCGCCGGTTCCTTGAGTCGTACACGGCGGCGGATTTGTTTCAGGCGCCAGAACCTCGTCCCTGATCGAGTCGATCCCCATAGCATCGATCGAAAAGATCAAGGTCATCAGCATCGACTACCGGATGGGGCCCGAGTCCGAAATCCCCGGCTGCGAGTGAAGACGTCGCGGCTGTCTTAGAAGACTCAAACAGGTATTACAGCCCTGAGCATATCGGCCTGTATGGATGCTCGGCCGGAGGCATGCTGACAGGGATGTCGATTGCGTGGTTTGAGAAGCACAATCTTCCCAACCCGGCCGCGATCGGGATTCTATGTGCATCGCTCGGTCGCATGTTTGCCGGCGACTTAGCACATACGGCGGGACCCCTCATGGGGATGTAGCGTCCCCCCTGCTGGCGATCTTGTAAGTTGTGAGTGCTATTGATCGATAATTCCCGGTCTACCCTGTGTGGTGCCGACCTGATCATCGACTCGTTATCTATCATTCACTTGATCTGCTTGTGAGTTTTCCGCCCGCGCTGCCTCTTCTTCTCCCTGCCCTTCAGGCTCGGCTTGAGCTTCCTCCCCGCCCTCGGCATCATGATCATCCCAGGATTCCGTTGGCTCTCGGCCTCGATTCGCGATGCGGCCCATCTTGGATTTCGGCAGCTTCGCTTCGCGGACTTGCTGGCCGCCGTAAGCACGGACTCGCTCCGGGCCTGCAGATCGGAGCGATGACGTTCCTGGGTCTCCTCGTGCTCGGGGTCGGCCTGCCCTTCTACCTCGGCATGGGCGGCCTGTCGGGGCCCTGGCCGCCGGATCATCTTCTGGTGCTCGGTCATCGTCATCCTCGCGCTCCAGTACTATCTGCCGCTGCGGCGAGACTCGGTGGCGGGCTGGGGAAGATCTGCGCAAGAGCTTCCTCTTGTTTTTCGACAACCCCGGATTTTCGTTCTTCGTGTTCCTGTCCTCCGCGATCGTTCTGGTGGTCTCATTCTTCCTCGCTTTTCTCATCCCGGGCTTCGCCGGCCTCGCTCTGGGCGGGAACGTGGCGCTCAGGCTCCGGCTGTACAAATACGACTGGATCGAGGAGCATCCCCAGGCCAAGCGGGAGAGAGGTTCCCTGGGATGAGCTCTTGGTCGAGGATCGAGAGCTGGTGGGAAAGCGGACGCTCAAGGGCATGATCTTCCCCTGGAAGGAATGAACCCGCGTCGGACGCTCTCATCGACCTCTGGCGCTGCGCGCGGCTATTATCGAGCTTGGATATGTCCATTACCACCAGCCAGCAAATCGCGAAATGGTTCGAGCTCTATAAAGCCATTGATGTCACGTATACCAAAGAAGTTATGAAGGCGACGGGTCTCGAGACGCGAGGCGTCTTCCTCAAGTGCGTGGGCGAGCAGTGGCCGTGCGTCATCCACGCGAGCTCTTTCCTGGGCGCGAAAATAATCGTCAGCTCCAAGCAGGCGCTCACCGAGCGCATCACCAAGGCCAACATGGCGGTGAGCCTGCGCTTCAGCTTCAAGCTGTCCGACAAACCCGACCCAGTCAGCTTTTTCATCGGCGCCAAAGTCCTCGGCTACGCGGCCTATGCCCAGGGCGGCGGAGACCTCCAATACGCGAGCCTCCAATACACGCAGCGGCCGCCCGACGATCTCATCGACATCATGGGGCGCCTGCTCGACGCGAACGTGAACTCGGCCCGCAGGAGGGAAGAGCGCATCCTCCTCAATCCGGACGCGATGCGGCGCCTGGGGCTGCTGTCCAAGGAGAGCTGCATCTACGTCCAAGGAGTTCCGCGCAAGTGCATATTGCGCGATCTGTCTTTCTCCGGATCCAAGGCCATCATAGTCGGGCTCGCCAAATTCCTCGTGGACCGGCAGTGCTTGCTCCGCATCGAGTTGGAGGAGCCTCGCGAGAGCCTGGACATCAAAGGGACGATCGTCCGCTACGAGGACGTGGAGGGCCGCAAGGATTCTGACGGCCATCGCCATCCACTTCGACGAGCAGTCCGTGCCGATGACCTTCAAGATGCACATCAACGACTATCTCAGCCAGGTGCGCCAGTCGAAGCCCGAGGAAGCCGCGCCATCCGCCGATGCCCACGACTGAAATAAAGCTCAACCAAAATGTTGAGCATTTTCATTGAGCTACAATGACCTTCGCAGGTTTCGCAGCGCTTTTTTATTGAATAAAGAAAGCGCGAGAAACTGCAAAGCCAATTTCAAAACTGACCGAGTTTTGAAATTGGCTCAGGAGAATGCAAATGGACGGATCCCGAGCCTCCGATACCGAAGGCGACGAAGTCGTCGCCGACGCCTCCCCCGGCGAGGCCGCCCTACGTCGCCTCGTGTTCATAGAGCTGCCGGCGGCGCTCGCCCGGCCCATCGGCTCCTTTACGCCGGATCCCTCGGTTCCCCTGCCCGTCGAGACGGGGCTCGAGGCGGAGCGCTTCGAGCCGAGCGCGATCACCGCCGAGGCGATCGTCGCGGGCATGCTGCGGCTTCTCGCGTGGAAACCCGGCCACGCGAAGGCGGGGTACTACCGCGCCTTCGTGCAGGCCGCGCGGCCGCAGATCATGGCCGAGCTCTCCGAGGCGGGCATCGCCAAGGCTCGCAACAAGGACTGGGAGATCGCCGAGGAAATCTTCCGAGCCTTGGCAGGGCTCTACCCCCAGGCGCCCGAGCCACTGCTCGACCTCGCCATCCTCTCCGAGGACCGGGCCGAGCTCTACGCCGACTCGGGGCGCGAGGCTCTGGCCGAGGAGATGGACGAGCGCGCGTTCGACGCCTACAAGAGGTTGCTCGCGCTCGAGCCGCCCTTTCCCCCGGCCTTCTTCAATGCTGCCTTCTTTTTCCTGCGCCGACGCAACTTCGACCGCGCCTCTTCGCTGTTCGAGACCTACATCAAGGTGGGGGACGACGAGGACAAGAAGGCCAGGGCGAAAGAGGTGCTCCACAAGCTCGGCGAGCAGGGCTACCTCGACAACCTTTTCAAGGAAGCCTACGACTTCATCCGCCTGGGCGAGGAGGAGAAGGGCCTGGCCAAGGCGCGGGAGTTCATCGAGCGTCACCCCGAGGTGTGGAACGGCTGGTTCCTCGTCGGGTGGGCGAACCGCAGGCTCGGAGAATGGGAAGAGGGCAAGGCCGCCTTCGAGAAGGCTCTGGCCCTCGGGGCCGAGGGCGTCGATGCGCTGAACGAGCTGTCGATCTGCCTGCTCGAGCTCGGCCAGGTGGACGAGTCGAGGCGTGCGCTCGAGCGGGCGCTGCGGCTGGAGCCCGAGAACGTCAAGGTGATCGTCAACCTGGGCGCCGTCGCGTTCCGCCAGGACAAGCGACGCGATGCCGCTGGCTTCTTCCGGGCGGCCCTCGAGATCGATCCGAGCGACCCGGCCGCCAAGAGATGGCTCGAGCAGCTCGAGTCGGAGGACCAGGAGTAGCCGTGGGCGGCCCCCGCGCCGGCGCGACCGACAGGGCCATAGCGTTCCTCGCGCGGGCCGCCGTCATCGCGAAGGCGCCAGCGGCCCCCGGCGCCGGAGAGCTCGCCGCGACCGTCGAGGCGGCCCGCACGGCGCTCCGGCGAGAGCCCGAGTTCCTGCGGCCTCGCGACGCGCGCGGTCGGCCCGGCGGCCTCGTCCTGCTGCCCCGGCTGCCGACCGTCATCCTGCCCGACCTCCACGCGCGGCCCCGCCTCATCGCGTCGACCCTCGCGTGGACGCCGCCTGGTCTCAGGTATCCCCTCGCCCGCCTGCTCGAGGCGGGGAAGGCCAGCCTCGTCTGTCTCGGAGATGTCTTCCACTCAGAATACGGCTCGGCGCAGCGGCGCTGGGCGGCGGCGTATCGCGAGTACCTTTCGGGCTGGACCACCCGCGCCTCGATGGACGAGGAGATGGGACTGTCGCTGGCGGCGGCGCGGATACTCCTCGAGGCCAAGGCGGCCTTCCCCGGCTTCGTGCACTACATCAAGGGCAACCACGACAACATCGCCGACGAAGAGGCGAGGGGAGACCATTCCTTCTAGAAATTCGCGGCCGAGGGCGAGATGGTCGCTTCGTGGTTCTCCTTCGTTTATGGCGAGGGACTGCTCTACGCATATCGGGAGGTCGAGCTGGAGCTGCCTATCCTCTGCCTCGGACCGCGGTTCGTCGCCAGCCACGGCGAGCCGGCCTTCGTCCTGTCGCGCGAGGACATCGTCGAGTACCGCTCGCGGCCCGAGGTGGTGGAAGCCCTGATCTGGACGGCCAACGACGAGGCCATGCCGGGCTCGGTCGATGAGAGCATGGCGGCCCTTCTCGGCCGATTGAAGGCGAAAGAAGCGCTGTGGTTCGCAGGCCATAGGCCTGTCGCCGACTACTATGCCCTTCGCGCGGGCGGGAAGTTCGTGCAGTTCCACAATCCCTCGGCCTATCGTGTCGCATATTTGCTGCCGGGCCGGACCCCCAATCCTGAGCGGGATATCCTCGATATTCCGTTAGTTTAGTAGTGGCCGTCGTTCGACATTCCTACCCGCCTGCCCACGGCCTCACCCAACAGTGTTTGCTGCATCCCCCCGTTCCGTCGGATATCGCAAAAGCCTTACCAACATTCAGGTTCCATGACGGTCCCAGAAATATGCGAAGTGTCCCCGATTCTTGAGGGGATGATTTTTAAGCGACAGGACCCCCTCCCAACAACGGCGAGGATAAATGTCGAACGGCCGTCAATGTCATCCTTACCGTTGACCCTAATTGTGCCGATCCATATCATGAGTCAAAGTATGGCGGCGAGAAAGCGAAACGACAGACGTCCAATATCCAACGCGGGCACCGTCTTCTGGCTCGTGGCTATCATAATCGTCCTGTTCGTCTTCGCGCTCGATTGGGGAAAATCCAGGACACTCTCGCGCGTACGAACTTCCACGAGATAGTGAAGACCCAGACAGGCGCCGACAAGACGCCAGCGTCCGACAAGCCTCGTCCTGCGAGCGGCGCTACGGACGCGCCCAAAGCCCCCGGGCAGGACGTCCCCGCGGCTGAAGTCCCGGCGCCGTCGTCTACGGCTCCGCAGGCGGCGGCCCAGCAGCCGTCAACTTCGCAGGCGACCGGCGAGCAGGGAAAACCGGGAGCGCCCGGCGTCGGCCAGGAGGCGGGCGACGGACGGCGGGGGCGGCAGGCGATACTGGTCCGTCGGGAACAACGGGGACGCCCTCCGCTTCAGGCATGCGGCCTCCCAAGACGGTCGTCTCGGCCCAAAGCGTACGGACTCGCTCCGCTTCCTTGTTCTTCGTCCGCATCGACGACGATGGCGTCATCGTGAGGCAAGAGGTCAAGCGATCGATCGCCGCCTCCGATTCGCCTCTGCTCGATTCGCTCGATGCGCTGCTCAAGGGTCCGAGCGAGGACGAGATCCGCAAGAAACTCATTTCCCTCGTGCCGGAGGGGACTAAGCTCCTCTCGGTCCATATCCGCGGATCCACCGCCTTCCTCAACTTCAACGAAGCTTTCATGTACAACCATTATGGGATCGAGGGCTACGCGGGACAGCTCAAGCAAGTCGTGTACACTGCGACTTCGTTCCCGACCGTGCAGGACGCGCAAATCCTCGTCGAGGGTCAGAAGCACGATTACCTTGGCGGAGAAGGCGTGTATATAGGACGCCCTCTTTCACGTAATTCTTTTTGAGTAGTGCTCCTCGCCTTGCCCGGGAAACTGGCGCATGCTACACTTTTCAAAGCGAGCATGCCGCGACGCGCGGCCCGAGGAGGCCCCTCCTGTTACGAACAAAGCTCCACGACTGGCATGTGGCTCGGGGCGCGAAGATGGCGAGCTTCGCCGGCTACGACATGCCCATATCCTATCCGACGGGCGCCATCGAGGAGCACCTGCTTGCCGCCGTTCGGTGGGGCTGTTCGATATGGACCACATGGGGCAGGTGGAGGTGCGAGGCGCGGGAGCCGACGGGTCCGTTTC
>CAWHFT010000005.1:0-13408 GCA_963828175.1 uncultured Spirochaetota bacterium | reverse complement strand
CTACTGTCCTGGCCGCGACTGCCAGTCCCGCCCTCGAGCAATGCCGAGTCGAGGGTATCAGCGCCATCGAGATAAGCCCGGATGGGAAGGGCTGGCCCGACTTGGGGGCAGCCTTTCGCGCTCTGTACGCCGAAGGAGTCGGGTCGGTCATGGTGGAAGGCGGGGCGAATCTCCTCACCTCTCTCCTCGAGCGCGGGTTATGGGATGCCCTGACGGTCTTCGTAGCGCCGCTGATCCTCGGCGAAGGCGTCGCCGCTGTGGGCGATCTCGGCATCCTTTCTCCCGACAGGGGGATCGACTTCGAAGAGCCCTGCTTCGAGGCGGGCGCGGGCTTCTTCCGAATCGACGGTCGGCGCCGCGAGTCCGCGGCCGCGGAGGAGAGAGCTGAATGTTCACAGGATTGATCGAGGAAGTCGGCGAGCTGGGCTCGCTGCGCGTCGCGGACACGGGGATGCGGCTGGGGATTGTCTGCCCGGCTCTGGCCTCGGTTCTGGGCATTGGAGCTTCCGTCGCGGTGGATGGCGTATGCCTGACGGTGATCTCGCGCAGCCGCGACAGCTTTGAGCTCGAGGCGGTCGGCGACACTCTCGAGAAGACTACCCTACGGGAAATGCGGCCGGGCTCGCGCGTAAACCTCGAGCGCCCCCTGTCCGCCGACGGCAGGCTTGATGGCCACATCGTCCTGGGGCACGTGACGGGAACGGCCCGGATACGGTCATGGGGGCCGGCCAAGCCGGGAGCGGGAGAATCCTCGCGCGGCGAGATCGGGGCCTGGTTCCTGGTCGTCGACCTCGATCCTTCATGGGCCGACCGCGTCGCGGTAGAGGGATCGATAGCGATCGACGGCATAAGCCTCACGGTGGCCGGTCTCGAGAATCCCGACGACTCTTCCGAGGGCGGTCGCCTGGCGGCTCGAGTATCGGTCATCCCGCACACGAGGCTCGCGACGAGCCTCGCATACAAGAATGCGGGCGACGAGGTCAACATCGAGCTCGATGTCCTGGCTTCCTACGTCCGCGCTGCCGTCGCTGCTTTCTTCCGGACAGGCGTTCCCGCCGACGCTCCCGCCCGCGGCGCAGCGCAACTCGATATGGAGCAACTGAGATCATGGGGGTATCGATGACCATGCAGAATGCAGCGACCGCGCCGGATTTTGGCGACGCGCTCGTAGAACGGGCCGTGGAGGACATCCGAGCGGGAAAGATAGTGATAGTGAGCGACGACGAGGATCGCGAGCGCGAGGGGGATCTCATCATCGCTGCCTCGCGGATCGGCGCAGGGGATGTGAATTTCATGGCCCGAGAGGCGCGAGGCCTCATCTGCTGCGCCATCGACGCGGCGATCGCCGAGCGACTCGATCTACGGGTTCAGGCCGATGCGCGGCGCCCGGCCCTCCACGGCACGGCCTTTACCGAGAGCGTGGACGCCAGGGAAGGCACAACGACCGGAATTTCGGCGGCCGACCGGGCGATCACGCTCAGGGCGTTGGCGGACCCTGCGAGCCGACCCTCGGACTTGGCTCGGCCCGGGCATATATTCCCCATCGTCGCCCGGCCCGGCGGCGTATTGGAGCGCAACGGCCACACGGAGGCTGCCGTGGATCTATGCCGCCTCGCGGGCCTTTCGCCCGCCGGCATCGTCTGCGAGATCATGCGCGAGGACGGCAGCATGGCCTCGGGCGACAGCCTGAAAGCCGTCGCGCAACGACTCGGCCTCACGCTCATCAGCGTGGCGGACATCGTCCGATACCGCCGGCGCAAAGAGACTTTGGTGCGCGTCCTCGCGAGCGCGGCCCTGCCCACCCGCTGGGGCAGCTTCACGATCCACCATCTCGAGTCGCCCTTCGGCGTCTCCGACCAGGGGATAATCCTCCTGACCAAGGGGAAGTCGCTGGAGACTTTACCCTCCGCTACCGGGCGCGACGAAGATCCGCTCCTGGTCAGGGTCCACTCGGAATGCCTAACCGGCGACTTGCTGCGCTCGCTACGTTGCGACTGCGGCGAGCAGCTCGAGGAGAGCATGCGCCGCATCGGCGCTGCCAAGGAGGGCGCTCTCATCTACCTGCATCAGGAGGGCCGAGGCATCGGCCTCGAGGCCAAGCTGCACGCGTACGTCCTTCAGGACCAAGGCCTGGACACGGTGGACGCCAACCTGCGTCTGGGATACCCCTCCGACATGCGCGAATATTGGGAGGCCGCCCAGGTGCTTCGGCTCTTGGGCCGGACCAAAGTGCGGCTCCTGACCAACAACCCCGACAAAGTCACCGGACTAGAGGACTACGGCATCGAGGTGACGGAGCGCGTCCCTCTCAAAGTCCCGTCGAATTCGCACAACCTGCATTACATCGAGACCAAGCGCGACCGTCTGGGCCACGCCATCTGACAAGGAGGAAAGCATGAAAGAAATCGAAGGGATGCTCAGCGCCGAGGGCAGGAAAATCGCCCTCGTCGCCGCGCGCTTCAACGATCTCGTCGTGGGACGCCTGATCGAGGGAGCCCTCGACTGCTTCCTGCGCCACGGAGGAGACGAGAAGAACCTCACCCTCGTTCGGACACCCGGCAGTTTCGAGATACCGCTCATCGCCGGACGCATGGCTCAAAAAGGCTTCGACGCGGTCGTCTGCCTGGGCGCCGTCATCCGCGGCGGCACTCCCCACTTCGACTATGTCGCGGCGGAGGTGTCCAAGGGCATCGCCGCCGAATCCCTGCGCACCGGCCGGCCTATCATCTTCGGGGTGCTGACCTGCGATACGCTCGAGCAAGCCCTCGAGCGCGCCGGCGTAAAGAGCGGCAACAAGGGCTGGGACGCGATGCTCGCCGCCCTCGAGATGGCGGATCTCGTGGGTAGGCTCGGGTAGGATTCACTCGCTCGTCCGTCGGAAGAGAGTCTGCCCAACCCGTTCGATATGGGTAATCAATTCGGGATTGTCGATCCGAGCTCCGAGATATGGACCCGCGTGCGCATCAGAGTATCCGCTTCATGCTCGCCACCGCGCTCATCCAGAATCCCGACGAAGGATCTTCCGTGAGCGAGGCGAATTCCTCGGGCGTGTATACCAGCAGGTCGAGCGCGGCCGCGAGGTCGTAAAGTTCGGGATAGTCCAGAGCGCGATCCAAAAAAGGTTTGTCCGTCCGCACGATCAGCATCATGTCGACGTCGGAATCGCGGCCGAACTCGGGCGTTCCGTAGGACCCGAAGATATAGGCCGCCTCGACGCGGCCTGCCAAGAGACGCCTGACCTCTGCCTCGAATGCCTGGGGAGTTCTCCCGCGCAGGGGATCGCGCGTGTTCCAGACGATTACCGAATCATTCATGCTCTTCCAGTTCTTTGCTCGCGAGCGCGATGAAATGATCGGCGAAGGCCAGTGCCTCTTCGGCTTGCTCGCGATCGAAGTAACTCAGCGGCGCGCCCTCGCTAAAAGCGTCCGGATAGCGCGTGGTGATATAATACACATCGAGCCTGCGTCCCATCCTCTCGATCTCGCCATCTATTCCGAGCGCCTCGGCGATTTTGACGAGGGAATGGCCACGGACTTCAGTCGCTCCTCGAGCGAGGGCAATAGCCTTGAGGCATTTCTCGGCTATCTGCTGCGCCGTGAAGCAAACAGGGCCCCAATGCCCGGCTTTGAAAGAGTCCTTTCCCCAGGCCATTTCTCCAACGGCCTGAGCCAGCCAATCGCCCGCCCGGGATTTCATGCTCAATCTCCTAACGCAGGATTGGAAATAATCAACGCAATCGGCGATTGCCGCGTTCAAGCCAGTCCTTCGAGAGCCTTCATGATCTTCCGCTTGGGAGCATCCTTCGGAAAAGCGCCCACCTCTAGACAGTCGCTTCCGCGAGGTAGGCTTCAAGAATGGGAGACTGATCGAGGACTGTGTCGTCCGGGTGCTTCTCGACCACAATCCTCACGCTCTTCGCAAAATAACTATATGTCAAATACCTCGTACAAAAAACTGGCATCCAAACAAAGAGATCGAAGGAATGCTCGAGGCCGCGTGGCCCAAGGAGGCTTCGCCGCCCTCGAGATGGCGGATCTCGTGGCCAAGCTCGGCTAGTCGCTTGCGGTGAGCGCTGCCTCGCTCACGGGACCCAAATCTGATTGGTGTTCGAGTCGCGGGGAGGCAGCGCCTCGGCTGAGGCCCGCGCCGAGGGCTCTCCGGAAAAGGCCACGTGATCTGCCTGATACCCCTGCCAATGGGAACGGGCTTCTATCCCGCCGACAGCCTTCTCGACAGCGGGGTAATCGCTATTGAGGACAAAACTGTTCGCGCTCTGTCGATGAGACAGATCGTAAGAAAAACGCCAATTGTTGACGCCCAGATTTTCGACTCGGCTTGGAGCTATATCGAAGGCGACGCCCATATAGAAATTGGACGTGATCGTGACGGTAGAGTTGTTGGTCGGGACTTGCGCCCAGAGCCTGAGGAGCCTGTAGTGCCCCGGCTCGGCGTTCGCGAGCACGAACAGCCCGTCGGGCGTCGCCGTTCGGATCTCGTAGTCCTTCCCGCTGGCTTCGTTGCGGACGAGCAGGGCGGCGGCGGCAGGCTGGTCGGAGCTGACGAAGCCCTGCGCGCCGTCGGGGTCCATTCCGGCGCCGCTTATATTCACCTTCAACTGGCCGACTATGATCGAGGAGTCGCCGGCAGCCGGGGGCGGGACGACCGTCGCGCACCCGACCATGATCGCGGCCGAGAGCAAGACTAGCACTATTCCACGCATTCGCACCCTCCATCAGATCAATTTACTGCCCTTTTCCAGGCGGGGAAAGATGCTCGCCGCGCTCGAGGATCACATTATTCGTTTCAGACTCGCGACCACGCTCGTCCAGAATCCCGGCGAAGGATCTTCCGTGAGCGAGGCGAATTCCTCGGGCGTGTATACCAGCAGGTCGAGCGCGGCCGCGAGGTCGTAAAGTTCGGGATAGTCCAAAGCGCGATCCAAAAAAGGTTTGTCCGTCCGCACGACCAGCATCATGTCGATGTCGGAATCACGGCCGAACTCGGGCGTTCCGTAGGACCCGAAGATATAGGCCGCCTCGACACGGCCGGCCAAGAGACGCCTGACCTCTGCCTCGAATGCCTGGGGCGTTCTCCCGCGCAGGGGATCGCGCGTATTCCAGACGATTACCGGCTTACTCAGGGACATCGATCTCGGTCCTCGCTCGATCCAAGAAGGCGCGCGCGAACCCGAGGGCCTCGCGAGCCTGTCGCTCCACAAAGTATTCGAAGGGCGCTCCCGTAGGGAAAGCGTCGGGATATCGGGTGGCAATATAATATTGATCGAGGATTCGTGCCTTTTCATCGAGATCCCCGTCTATGCCGAGCTCTTCCGCGATCTCGCGCGTCGAATGGCTCTTCACCTGCAAAGCGCCGCGCGCGAGCGCGACTGCTTTCAGGCTTTTCTCGGCAACTTGCTGAGCGGTGAGGCATACCGATGCCCAACGTTTTACGCTATAGGCATCCTTAGCCCAGGCAAACTCTTCTTCGGCCTGAGCCAGCCAATCGCCGGCCCTGTTCTTCATTGCCCTTCCCCTGCACCGGTCGGAGGCCTTCCTAAGCGCCGCTCGCCCGACACTGCCGCTAGTCGGTCTGGTTCGGCACCGGCAGGGTGAATTCCTGCTCCTGCCCGTTCACCGTGAGCCGGACATAGACTTGCAGGTCCTCGGGCACGGGGTGCTTGCCGAGGAAGACCAGCATGTATTCATACTTCCCGTGCTTGAGCGTGAAGGAGCGCGAGGGCAGATAGTACCAATTCGCCGCGGTTTGGCGCTTGGAGACGCTCACCGTGTCGTCCATGTTGCTCAGGTCGGTGATGATCTTCACGAACTCTTCCCTGTCGTAGAGCCAGGCCCTGGGCTTGTTGTCCTTGTCGACTACTTTGGCATCGAGTATTTCCACGGCGGCCCCGGCATCGGTCACGATGGAGAGCTGGGTGTCGATGAAATCATAGGGCTTGCCGGTGACAGTCCCGGCGCGAGCCATAAAGGGGTTGTCCCCGTAGGCAGTCCCGTATTTCACCCTCACATCATTATCGGTGAGAAGGACGAGCGACACCGAGTCTACGAGAGGGGCCTTAGCCCTGACGCTTCCGCCCGAGCTCGCGCAGCCCGAGACGAGCAGCGCCGCGAGAATAAAAGCGACGCCTGCCGCCGCCTTCGATAGTTTCATTGAAGCCTCCTGGATTTCTTGTCGCCGAGTGTAGACCTTACGAAATCAACCGACAAGACCTCTCCACGTTACGATCAATCGAAAAAAAATAGGACCCCCCGAAGGGGGCCCTATTCTGCTCGTGAATGCTTGGCTTAGAAGGACCAAACGTAGGAGAGCGGGATCTGGAGAGCGGACACGCCAGGAACACCAGCATTGGTGCCGGCGCCGGACTCGTAGGAAACGCCGAGACTCACGTAGCTGCCGTTGTCGAAATTGGCCTTGACATAGGGATAGACCAGGACGCCGCCCTCATTGAGGATGTCGCCGAGGTTGCAGCCCCAGAGGCCGTTGCCGTTGCCGTCGCTATAGCCGACGCGCGCGCCAATGGCGTACATCGGGGTAAGCGTGTACTCAGCCTTGGCTTCGGCCCCGAACGAAGAAACCGAGCCAGTGCTATAGCTGTAGTAGTCGAGGTCGAGGGCCAAGTAGAGGTTGGGAACGAACGTACCGCCAACCGACGCCCAGGTGTTCATCTTCGTGCCGCTCAGGGTGTTGAGGTCCCAGGCGAGGACGATGGTGGCGGGCTTGACGGCGGTGACAGTCACGCCGCCGGTGAACTCGTCGTTGATGGTGCTGTACATGGCGTTCAGGTCGAAGACGTTGGCCATGTTGTAATCGGCGACGAAGGTGAGGCTGTCAGCATAGTCCGTGGCAACGGTGCCCTCGGGAATCATGCTGAAAACCGTCGCGGAAAAACCCTTGGTGGGGAGGAGCTGGATGTCGGCGCCGAACTGGGAGTTCAGGTAGAACTGACCCATCGAGCCGCCGTCAGCGAAACCGCCAGGAGCGCGGCCAGCGCGGGGCTTGCCGATCTCGACCCTGACAAGGCCGGGGGCTACATCGTACCAGGTCGCGAACCTATTGATCGATGCGTTTTCGCCAGCAACACCCTGGCCCTGACCTACACCATTAACAACGTTGCCGAAGTTGTCCATGCCGAACTCGAGATCGGCATAGAAACCGTAATTCTTCCCGTGATAGGCGAATTCCCACTCCTGGTCGATACCGGGCAACGGAATCCCAATTCGGCATCCACATCGTCTGGCCGGCAGCGCCGTTGATCGACTGATACAGGGCCACGGTGCTCGTGTTCCACGACGTGAAGGTGCCGATGGGAGCGGGCGCCGGAGCCGCATCCTGGGCAAAGGCGAATACGCCGATGACCGTAAGGGCGAGAAGAACAATAAGTAACTTCTTCATCAAATCCTCCTTAGTTGTAACAAAGGGGGTAAACCGACGGTTTACTGATCCCCTTCCCTAGGTTCTCAGGCAGTATAGCCACCCCAATTTTAGGTGTCAAGTTTTTTTTCCAATTTACCCATGCCTCTATAACCATTTCTCGAGTGTGTTTAAGTCTTTTTTAGATTAAGTTTTAGGCAATTATTGTGGAACGTGGACCACTCCGATCCAATTAACAAAAAGCCGGGTATTGTCAATCTCAGGGAAAGCGCTTTCATTATGTACACTTGCAAAATAGCAAGACTCAATATGATGTTTTTGGTCATAAATAAATAAGGTCAGCCAATAAATATTTTTACCATAACGAATAACTCTACGTAATGGCAATGCCGAACGCAATGCCGGCGGCCAAGTCCGGGCAACGCGTCGGTCGAGCGTTAGCCGAGATCTGCAATGATGACATCCAGTGCATCGACAAACCGTTCGTGGTATCGGCTAAACAGAGCGGTGATCTCCGGCAATGCCTCATTCAGTTTTTGCACCCGAAGAGAATCTAGTTCAGTTTGATAGAGATTCCTGAAAGCATGGCGAAAGCGCCTAAGTTCATCAACGCGTGCCGCGAACGTTCGGTCGAACAATGCCGGCCTTAGTCCAGGAATTTCCAAGGTCATGCGTTCAACGAGTTGGGCGTGCCAGGAGGAAGAGTCGAGCCCGTTCTCGAAGAATTTTGCAATCCGGAGGAAGTAGTTCTCGAACAGGCAATAAAGGTTGTGGATCGTGTAACCAACGGCTGCCCAAGCGAACTCGTCCGCGTCTGCGAGTCGCGCTCGCTCTGTCGCCCTGCGATTTTTTTCCATTAGCGTCTCTAAAAGGAGTGAATCCACGTTCAACTCGGCCTTCAATCGGAGAAAATCAGCTGTGCTTCTCATATAAAAGCTGTCCTTCTGATTCTAATCCAGCCTTTAGGAGATCAGGCAAGGCGAATAGATCGACGATATCGACGGGAAAGGCCGAGCGCTCCGCAAGCGCGCGATGAGAGAGTACGTCGCCGCCTTCGACGGCAATATCGATGTCCGAGCCGAGACGAAAGCCGCGGCCAGTCGCAACCGATCCGAAAAGCAGTATACGCAGTACCTGAGGGTCCTCGCCAATGCGCATTGCCAGGTTTCGTGCCTCGGCTTTAGCCGCTCGAAGGCGAAGCTCGATGCGTCCGGCTTCTCGCTCGTTTTCGGCCTTGGTTCGCATCGCGATCCCATGGATAAATTCTCTTTCGGACTCGCTAAACGATTTCGAGCCACCCATAGGCTGACTTTATAGAAAACGGCCCCGGGCAACAAGCCAACCGGGGCCGAAATTACTGCTATCCGAAGTCGGTCTTACATGACCTCGGGCTTTTTCTCCTCCATTGGAGACACTAACGGCGCAGGTTTGGGCTCGCCGGCCACGGCCTTCTTGGCGGCCGGCTTCTTGGCCACGGCCTTCTTGGCGGCCGGCTTCTTGGCCACGGCCTTCTTTGCGGCCGGCTTCTTGGCCACGGCCTTCTTGGCGGCCGGCTTTTTGGCCACGGCCTTCTTGGCGGCCGGCTTCTTGGCCACGGCCTTCTTGCGGCCGGCTTCTTGGCCACGGCCTTCTTCGCGGCCGGCTTCTTGGCCACGGCCTTCTTTACGGCGGGCTTTTTAGCCACGGCCTTCTTCGCCGCCGGCTTTTTTGCCGCGGCCTTCTTGGCAGCGGGCTTTTTAGCCGCGGGTTTCTTCGCCGCCGGTTTTGCCGGCGAAGACTTCTTCTCTAACGCCATGAGAGCCTCCTTCTTCGCCGGCGCGGCCTTGCTTGCGGCCTTGACTGCGGCGACCTTCGGGTTACCTATCACCTTCTTATTTGCGCCGGCCGCTTTCGCGACCGACGAAGGTTTCTTGGATTGGGAGCGAGCCTTGGCCCGAGCGGCCTCGATCGCTTGCGCGCGCTTCGCGGCCGCCGAAGCAACTTCCGGATCGTAGGTGGCCAGGTCCCATCCGCGGCGCTGAAGCTCCGCGTATGCCCTGATAGCCACCTCGTCCTGGGGAAGATGCGGGTTGACGACGATGAGCTCGGCGCAGAGATGCCCGAGCCCAACGCGGAGCAGTTGAGAGAGTTTGTCGTGGGGATAGTTCTTGGCTGCGAGGGATGACAGCCATACGACCAGCTCATCGGCCACGTCGGACACTGTCTGCGGCGAGAGGGGACGCGGCTCTTTGTCCAGTCGTCGCTCGAGGCGCTCGTGCACCTTGGCGTAGTCCTGAAAAAAGGACGCGTCGACGCGCTTGAGCTCGACCAGCCGAATCTCGACGAGCTGCGCGGCCTTTCTGTCGGCCATTTAGGGCGTTCCCCCTTTGCTATGAAATCGAATCGTCCGAACGGCTCGCGCGCGAACCACCTGATGCGCGCATCGACTTTCTGATTATTATATCGGCATCTCGCGAGTATGGCAAAAGTTTTCCGCGCTTTGCCCGAAAATAGTTGGGATGCGCACCGAGCCCATCCGTTCTAGAGCTTTAGGATCGTAGGCGCGGATCGTCGAATACGATGATCGCCGCGAGCGGGAACCAATACTGAAAGTGGAGATCCGGCCTCTGAAGGTAGGCCGAGTCGGTAGCCGGGTAGGCGAATCCCGGCCAGGGCGGCGAAAGTCAGGTCCAGACGGGAGGGAACATCTCCGACCTGGGCGACATCGATTCGCGGCGTAGACGGCGTCGATGCCGATATCGGCCGGGGGCGCGCCGTGTAGGGACGAGGTCGTATTCGGCGCCGACGGATAAGCCGCCCCACCCGACGCCGACGTCGGCGAGCAGGCTGCCCTTGTCGACCCAAGGCTTGGAGGCGGTCGACGACGACGCGTCGTTCGCCGCGAAGGCGAGACCCGAAGCGCACAGGAGAGAGAGCAGGACGATCCCGGTTTTCCTCAATGAGCCACCTCCTGATTCACGACGGAGAAATATATAACGCGCGGATTTTCGGGAAGCAATCTCCAGGACGCGAAAAGGCCGATTCGGCGCGGAATACTCTGCGAAAACTCCCCGCCCTCTTTGAACGAAGGCTCCGGGCGGCGTATATTATCGGCGTGGTGGAGGGGACATGATCCAATGGAGCGCCGATCTCGCGCGCATGCTGCACTGTCGCGAAGAAGAGAGAAGGGGCTTACGCCCATCATCCGGCGCCTCATGGATCTGGATCGCAAGGCCCGGGACGAAGGCTTCCTCGCTCTCGAGTCCGAGCTCGCCTCGATCGAGGATCCCCTCCTCGCCGTCGGGGTCCGCCTGGTAATGGAAGGCGTGGCCGGCGAGGCGCTCGAGGACATACTCGCGACCTATCTGCTCGTCGAGGAACGCTCGGGTTGGCCCTTTCTCAAGGCCTGCGTCACCATCGAAGGCCTCGTCGCCCTCGCCGAATCGGACGATCCCGCGCTCATGGCTCGGAAGCTCCTGCCCTACTACGGCGCCGACAAGGCCCTCGCCGCCCTCGAGGAGATCGAGAAGGCCCAAGACGACGGAGGGACGAGGTGATCGAAGCCATCGCGCGAGCCTCGCGCGAGAGCCTGGAGCTCCGCAAGGTCTCGCGCCAGAAGAAGGACGCCCTATTCGATCTCGCCTTGCGCATCGCGCCCTCGCCGACCAGGCCCGCGGCTCGAGTGCAGCCCTGGCCCGCGCGGCCGCCTCCGAGCGGCGCAAGGCGCTCAAGGCCGGCCTCGAGTTGGCGGCGACCGGCGCCGACGCCGCCACGCTGGATCGCGGACTCGCGGTCTCGGTACCCCGGCCCCGGCTCCGATCCGGGCGCGGAGCTCGAGTGGATGCTCGCGCGGGCCGGCCTTACTCGGCCTCGCCGCCTATGAGCACTACAGCGTGATCATGCGAAGGATGACCGCCTTCCTCGGCCTCGACTACTACGACAAGACCGAGGCGTGGCTCGCGGAACGGGCCAAGCGCCGCAGAAGCCGCACCGAGAGCCTCGTCGTACCCGGCGAGCTGCCCGACGTGATCCGCATTCTCGCCATGGGCAAGCGGAATCTCGAGCGCGCCATGCGCGCATCGGGACGCGATATCGCTGCCGCGGCCCTGGCCGGATGCCCCCAGGAAAGCGTCGATCTCGCGAAGCCGCTTTACGCCAGGATCGGGGCCACTGGCCCTCGAGGACGACGCCGCGCATCTGCGATCGAGGCTTTCGGGCGACGAGATCGCCCAGGCCCAGGCGGCCTTCCTCGAAGTCGTGCGCAGCCTCGAGGAGAGGGGCGAGCTGGGCCTGGGTCCGAGGACGAGCTTTCGGCCGATCCGGCTTTCGTCGCGGCCCTGACGAAGGCGGTGCTCGGCCTCGACGCGAGCCCGCTCAAGTCCGCCTTCCGCGCAGCCGAGGGTTCCCTCGTGGCGACGGCCATGCAGGGCATGGAGCCCGAAGGCCCACGACCGGATCCTGGAGGCCCTCTCCAAAAAGGACATCAATCGGATACTCGACGCTATAGACGACTCGGACCCCCTGCCCAGGCGCGCGGTTCAGGGCGCGGGCAAGGAGTTGGCGATCGAGGCTCTTCGAGGCCGCCGCGGCGGCGAAGTCGCCGCAGGTCGGTGCTGGAGCGGCTGGCCGCAGTCCGCGATTGGGAGGACTGAAAACCCGATCTATTTGGACCGCCTTTGGCGGGACCGGCCCTTCGTTCAGGCTTCTTGGCCCCGGCCTTGGCGCTGCCCGCTTTAGTCGAGGCGCCTTAGTCGCGAGCGGCTTTGGCCCGAGCGCTTTTTAGCCGCGGCCTTCTTGGGCGCGGCCTTGAGGCCTTGCGCCGAGTATCGGCGGTAGAGGCCCGCCGCCTTCTTGGCCGAGGCGACTTCGGCCTGGCAGGGGAGGCGGGACGGAAAGGGAAGTAGGCGGCGGCGCGGTCCCGGGAGGCGTCCTTGGACTCGCGCGATTTCGCCGCGGCTTGGCGGAACCATCCGCTCGAAATCGTCCCAGCGATCGACGAAAGCCTCCCGGATATCGAAGCCGAAGCCCGATCTCGATCCACGTCATGGCGAGGACGTAAATGCCTCCGAGAAGGGACGAGGCTGCCGACACGGGGTCGATGTCGGTGCGGATCTCGCCTGCCTTTATTCCCTCGGAGATGCAGGCGAGGACGGCGGCCTGGTCCTTCGCGTCGTTCTCCGCGACTTTGGCCTTGAGCTCGGGATATCCACGGAATACGTGTCTGGCGTGCAGCACTATATAGGAGAAATCCTGGCTCGAGGCGAGGCTGTCCACGAGGGCGGGGCAGGCATCGCGGAGCTTCGCCATTCCCTTGCCCTCGACCGAGAAGGCGGATACCGCGCGCTGATGAACCCGCTCGTAGGCGCTAAACAGGCCTTCGAAGAGCCCGTCCACGCCTTCGAAATGACGGAATATGGCGGGCTCGGTGATTCCGGCCCTCGTCGCTATATTCTTGAGCGTGGCGGCGCGGGGACCTTCCTCGCGAATGACGCTCGACGCGGCCGCGATGACCGCGGTCTTGGCTTTCGTATACGGCCATGAAGGATCCGAAGTGAATATCTCGGGAATCATGTAAGGAATATATATATTCGCCCGTAGTTTTGGAAGCGCTCCGTCACGTCAATACGGACTTATTTTCGTAATTTATAAATTATTAATATTTCCGCTCGCCGCGCGACGCGCGGATCCGCTATCGAGAGCGCCGGAAGCCTGCGGGGCCGCCGTATCCACGCGAGCCTGGCGGCATTGCGCAGGAAGCCGAACAGCAGCGCCGACAGGCACCAGGTCGCGAGGCCCGGTTCGAGCTCGAAGAGCATCCTCCACGAAAGCGACCTGTCGAAGGCCAGGCCGAGCGCGGCGGGGCCGAACAGACATTATCGCCCGTACGGCTATCCCCGACCAACAGCGGAAAGCCGCGAAGCGTAGCGGTCCCTTCGAGCCTTTGGCCTCGCACCTGTCCCGCGCTTCCTTGCCCCATCGCAACGCTCCGCCGGTCTGGAGCGCGAGGGCGATGATATGGACCAGGGCGACGACCGCCATG
>CAWHFT010000004.1:0-12855 GCA_963828175.1 uncultured Spirochaetota bacterium | reverse complement strand
TCAGCGACCTACAGGCAAAGATAAAGTCCTACGAAGCCGATAAGAGCGCCGCGCTCGATAAGCAGATCGCCGACGCCCGGAAAAGCGTCCGAAGCGGAGAAGGCCGCTGCGGGAGACGACCGGTTCAATCGGTTGCGGAGCGGGGCGAGTATCAGAAGAATATTTCGGACCTCGGCGACGAGCGGAAGAGAATTGAGGCCGAGGCCAAAAGCCGGGAAGACAGCCTGCGCAGCTCCTTGGAAGCGAAGACCAAGGAGCTGGAGGCGCAGAGCGCCGCGGACAAAGCCGGACTCGCGAACGCCCGTGCCGCGCTCGCCGGCCTCGAGGATCAGAAAGCCCGCCGTCAAGGCGGACGAGGATCGCGTGCTTGGCCTTTACGGGACGATACGCTCCGCTCTCAGGGACAGGCGCTACGCCGACGCCTCGGACAGCGCGGCCGCTCTCGCTGCCTACCTCCAGGACCCGAACCGGCGATCCGATCCATCGACGAACGACCGGCGCGACGCCGACTTGTTCGTGGCCGAGACGCTGGGCACCTATGCGCGCACGGAGCTCGATCGCGCCGCGGCAGATGCCGGCAAGCTTCTCGCCCAGGCCGACCTTCTCGCCTCGGCCAGGGAGGCCGCGGCAGCAGCTCAATCCGCTCTGAAGAATGGCGACGCGGGCCTGGCCTCGGCCAAATACCTCGAAGCTCTCGGCAAAGTTCCCGAGATTCTCGCCGCCCACCAATACTTCCTCGATCAGATACAGGTGGCCGAGGCCCAGCGCCGGGCCAGGCTGGACGAAGCCCTTACGGCCGCGGACCAAGCCTTCAAGGCCGGAGACTCATCGACGTCCTCGGCCAGGTACTCCAAGCACTCTCGTACTTGCCGCTGGGCGACGCAGCTCGAGGCGCTCTCCTGTCGAGGATCGCCCAGCTGGCCATCGTCGACGAAGCAAGAGGAGAAACGCCGCCGATACAAAGTCGGCGCGACCCGTCCTCGCTGCAGCTCCCTCGCTCCTCGGAGCGCGAGATTGGAATGGCGCCATTGCCGGGTACATAGGCCTCGTCGCATCCTACCCCGCGGCCGATCAAGTATCCGATGCGCTGAAAGGCATCGACCAGGCCCGAGCCGGCCTGCAGAAATCGGCAGAGGATTCGGCCGCGAGCTCGGCGTCCGAGGCTCAAGCGGCGCAAAAGGCGCTTGCCGACGCCCAAGTGGCCGCGAAGGATTCCCAGAGCGCCGCCGGGGTAGAGGAGGCAAGCCTCAAGTCCGACATCGAGAGCTTGAAACAGCAGCTAGCCGACGCCCAGGCGAAGACCGCTCAAGCGGCCGTCACCGCCAACCCGGCCGTCGACGCGGCGGCGCAATCCGCCCAGGCGGGCAAACTGTCCGACCTCGAAGCAGAGGTTCAGCGCCTTCAGGACGCATCGGCGAAAAGTGCCGCCGAGCTCGAAAAAAACCGCGCAGACGCCGCCAAATACGATGCCTTGGCAGCGAGCTACCAGAATTACCTCAAGAGCGAGGACGCGGCTTTGAAAAAAGGAGGATCGGGCGCCGAAATCGCCGCCCAGTCCAGCCTGTACTCTTTCCTCGGCGAAGACAGCGTCGCCGAAGCGTTTCCTGGCCTACGGGAGAAAGTCACCGCCTTCCAGGGGGCCTCGCAAGCCGAGCTGCGCGACGCCTTTCCCAGCGATGCCTCGGAGATCGTTCAACAGGCCTTGGGCTTTAAGGACAAGGCTGCACTGCAGGCATATTACGCTTCGCGGCGAGACGTCTACGCGAAGAGTGGCAACAGCCTGATGGTGAACTTCCTGGACGCGGTGTCGAAAGTCCTGAATTAGCGCTCGAGCTATTCGGCGAGAGCGCGGATCATACTGCTTGGCATCGCCCATACTCGAGCCGAGATGCTCGTTTGATTATTGTTTTGGATCAAGATGGGTTGTGAGAGGAGCGCGCATATGGTCCCGTCGACGGCGAACTCCTGCTCGAAGAGCAGTTCGCCGGCAGGGACTTGGAAAACAAGGTTGCCATTCGCATCGAAGCAGTAGAGAAAAAGATTATCTTGCGCCAGTATCAGGCTTTCCGTCGAAAGAATGCCGACGATCGGCGCCGTGATGGAGGGGAGCTCGACTGGCGCTGCTGCGAGGGTGGCCGAGAGGGAGCCTGCTGACGTCCATTTGAAGCTGTGGACAGTCTCGGAGCCGACCGCGCCCGAATATGCGCTGAGGTAAAATTCCCTTTCAGCCTGAAGAACCGTGAGCCTTCATTGATTGCCAGGGCGCCTCCGGCGGACACCGTGTACGGCCCATCCACGACAGGCGCGGTAGAAGAGTTGTACACAAGCCCATAGCGTTCATACGTTTGGGACGCCGGATCCCAATAGAGGAGCTCGATGTCGTCGTCGGCTCCGTCCTGATCGAGGACGGTTCCGGCGGCGACGAGAACAGCGGCCGAGTCCATGGGCACGCCGGTCGGGAGGATCGAACCGGCATCCGTCAGGTCGGTTGAGGCTGCCGGGTTGCGGACGAAGGAGCGGAGATCGTAATCGTGCGATTGACCGGGGCCTGCAAGTCCGATGGCGACGATCTGGGCCGCATATGGAGCGCCGACCGAGGCCGAGAGAAAAAGCGTCCGGGATCCGAAACCCTGGGAGAAGCTCAACGAGCTGGTGCCCAGCACGCACGGGTCCGCGGCGTCCGGCTTGCCCAGGTAGTCCGCGTTGATGCCGGAAGCGCCCCTCTCTATGAGGAGCCCGCAATCTAGGTTGGAGCTTTTGCTCGGCAGGAATTCGTAATCGGTTCCGCCGCTGCCGATGTTCCCCATAGCGGGCCCGATCTCGGGGCGTTCGATAGCGAGGCTGTCGAGCTTGAGCGAGAGCAAAGCCGCAGAGGACACGCGCTCGTCGTAGATCGGCGTCCAGCAGGCCGCCAGCAGCGCTGCGACTAAAGTCATACACGCGATTCGTCCGGGGAAGCGAGCTACCATCATAGATATAGTCTCAAGCCCAAACGGGGCACGGGAAATTCGGCCAGCCAGCCCGGATGGCCGGGAAACCATCCCGGACCGGATACGACGAGGTTTCCGCCCATCGTCCCACGGGAGGCCAGCATGAGTTCGACGTCGGTCCATGGATAGAAGATCCCGCCCACCTCGAAGTACAGCTTGACGTTGGCCGTTCTTCCCCACTCGACGCCGAGGAGCGGGGATAGCCCGATGGGTGAGACCGGATCGAGGAAGAAGGCTTGGAAAGCGGGCATGTCGAGCCGCGCGAAGGCGTCGACCGCCGCATAAAACCGGAGCGGCTTGTCCGGGTCCTCGAAATACGCTCCAAACCCGCCGCCGAATTGAGCGAGGCCGTAGCTCGAGAGCAGGGAGGGTTCGGGCGGAGGGCCCGAGTAATTCTGCAAGTTGATTCCTGCGGAGAATTGGGTGAGTGTCAGGCGTGCGAAGAGCCGTTTCCCGAGCAGCAGGGAGGAGCGGGCCTCGAGGAAGGAAAAGCCATACAGCGATAGCTCGGCGGTCCAGGATGGCGATTTCATCAACGGCAGAGCGAATCTCGTCCCCGGCTCATCGATGAAGATCTTGCCGCTCGCGTCGAGGTACGCCTTCGATCTCGCTTTCCATGAGATGAGCGCGGGGATGCTCAACGGAATTTCGACCTCGCCCGAAGCCGGCATCTCGAAAGAGCTGCCGAAGCCTTCGACCCGCGTGCCGGTCGGAGCCGAAACGACGACATAGCTGCGGGGGAGGACTGCTATCGACGGAGCCAAGTCCTGCTCGACCTCGGTCCAAAAGGAGGTCACCAAGTCGCGCTCAGCAGGAAGGGCTTTCTCGAAAGAGCCCGAGCGCAGCTCCTCGTTTCCCGATGTCGCGATGAAGCGCCAGCTGGCTCGCAGCCCTTGTGGCGAAGGAGCGACGTCGACCTGGAGGGCGATAGGGCAGGACGATCGCGACGCGTCGGCGCCAAGCTCCTCTGCTGGGCCCTCGTGGCGAACCACGAGTCGAGCTAGAGGCGTGGCGGCGATCGCTGCTTCTAGGGAATCTCGCAGGGTATTTGCATCTTCCAAGCCATCCGAGGTAAGCGCAACCATGATGCGCTGAGGCTCAATCCCTTGCGCCGAGGCGCCGATCGCGAGAAGCAGTGAAATCGCGAACGCGGCTCCTTTCTTCATTACCACCACGTCCTCATCCTGAACAATCTCCCAGAGCCAAGGTCGAAGTAGTACATGCAATTACCGGAAGGCTCGAAATATACGAGATCCTTATAATTGGAATCGAACGAGTATCCGTCGATCTGCCCGCCAGGCCCGAGCGGATAGCGGACAAAGCTGAAACTATTGCTGTTGCTGCCGTTCGTATTCGTCCGTGCGACTATACCGGCTTCGGTAATCCATGCGTCCACTCCAGATGGGCTGCCGACGCCATTTGACGAGTATCCCGAGATTCTGGAGCCGACGCTCGCATCGGCCGATTCGAGTATGAAGCCGCCCCCTGCCGCTGCCGCCGTGACGAAACTGGCGAGATCCTTGAAGACAGCTGCGACGATCGTGCCTTGTCTGTTCGATTGGGAGAAGAGCAGGCAGAGCCGTTGGTTGCTCAACATGGCGACTCGCGCGATATCCCAAGACTCGGAGCTGGAGCCGATCTGCCATGAAGTAGTGGAGACCGGCGCCCAAGTTGTGGTAAAGGCATCCGCGTGAAGGATGTTCGCCGAGGAATAGAGAAAATAATTCAGCGTTCCGTCCGAAACGAGCCAGGCCCCGATCCAGGGGTATGTCAACGGCAACTGCTCGTTTAAGAAGAGCGAGCCGGGGAGATAACTCTGTGACCCGATCCTGATGTCGCCAAGGGCATCGAACGACGAAGATAAAGTCCCTCCGCTCGAATAGGCCTGGAAATTCAGCAGGCTCAAGCTCCCATATTCGAGCGCGAATAATCGGCTCGTCTGGTCCTGGAAATTTCCCTGTAGAAAGGCATAACTCCCGCTCGCTCCCTCTAGAACCGCGATGCCGCTCAATTGGTCCAGGACCGTACCCGAGGCGGTTTGGAGTTCGGTGCGCAGGTCCACCCAGGCTTCGGTCTTCTGCCATTGGTCTCCGTAGGGGTCTCCGAAGAAAAAGGAGCAGCCCTGGGTAGTGAGGCTAAGGGCCAGGGCCAAAATTACCGGGCCGAAGGCCTTCGCGAGTTTCACTCTATCGCCTCCATAATAGACCGACGCTCAGGTCGGGTTGCCCGTTTCCGACCCACCCCCAGCCGAGGAGGCCCGAGGCAGAGACGGAAAATTCTCCGCGCGCGGAAACCCAGACGGAAACGTCTGATTTGAGGCGGTATTCCAAGAAAGCCTCCATCGGGATTAAGGCGATATCCGCGAAGACGGAAGCCGAGAAAGACGAAGAGGAAGCCGAAGTGAAGCTGAGCAAGATACCCCAGCCGATGTCGGCGCCAAGGCGAAATCGTGATTGCGGCGGAAACAGGAGATAGGAGCCGATACCTTCCCATGTCTCGAGATGCACGACGGGGATCGAAGTTGGGGAAAAATCATAGCCCGCGAAAAGTCTCTCGTTGAAAAAAAGGAAATCCCAGCCTGGAATCAAGTACAACCGATAGGTAATTCCGAGGCCAAGGAGCCTACCAGGGCCTGTTCCGAGGAGAAGGTCTTTCTTGTCCTGCTTTTGGAGAGCCGGCGCCACGATGTCGGGAGCATCCTCGCCGAGCGTGATCGGAATATCGAGGGGAATCCTGTCCTTTGCGGAAATACTGACTACGATTTTCGCTCCTTTATGAAAGGGTATGTAGGGGAAATCGAGCGTGCCGTTTTTAATGGTGCCCAGCTCCCGCGAGCCCGAGCTCCCAGTATCGCCGATGCGAACCGAAGCGCCCTCATCGGGAGAGGAAACGCGAATGCGGTATTGCACCGGAGCCACCAACGTGTCTGTAGTCGAATCGCGGTATGCGGCCGCCTTGGTCGCGACCGCGGCTGCGCTGTCGGCCATCAGCGGCAACGCCGAAAGGCCCGCGTAGGCGGAGAATCCTGCCGATGCGACCAGTCCCGCTTCGCTCGCGTCGAAAACTCGAACCGAGTAGGCGATGCGCTTGTCGGCCAGCTCGAGCGACGCGATCGCCGCCCATCCTCGCTCCGGCCGACAACGCGCGCGACGAGGCTTCGGCCGCTTGCCCTTCGCCCTCGGCAAGCGGCTCCGCCGAGTAGGTCACTCGAAAGGCGCGTGCGGAGAGGGCCTTCTCGGTTGCGTCCGTCAGCGCTGTTCCCAACGCTTCCGTCTCGCCGTTGGCGGGCCCTCCGAGGATGACCGCCGGAAAGAGCAGCATCGACCCGATTTCTGGAACCGCCGGGCCAGCGCCCCCCGCGGCCGCATCCTCGGCCGCTGCCGAGCGCAGGAACGCGGCGAGGACGATGGCCACTGCCACGATCGAAGCGCCGCGCCGGTTGCGGCTCATTTCTCCGTGAGGACCTCGACCCCGTCCCACCCCTCGGGCGGCGGGTTTTTCGCGAACCCCCTGGCTCGCTCCAAGTAGATAGAGGCGGGGTAGTCTTCGGGGAGGAGGTCCAGAACCTCCCGGAAGCCTTGAGCGGCGATTTTAAAATCCATGGAGTAGTATCGATCAACCGCCTTTTCGTGCAACGCCCAGCCCCTTTCCTCAGCGGGGGTAAGCATGGTTCTCGCGGTGTAGACTTTGACCCCTTTGCTCTTGCCCTTCACGGCGATGATGTCGACTTGACGGGTCCTGACCCGGTCGCCGACGCGGTCCCTCACGTCCTGTGACATGAGGAGAGGCTGGTGGTACATCTTGGTCGCCCCCTCGAGGCGCGAGGCGAGGTTGACGGCGTCGCCGATGACGGTATAGTTCATCTTTTTTTCGCAGCCGATATTGCCGACCGTGACGACGCCGTAGTTTATTCCCACGCCGATCCGGAATTCAGGCTTGCCCCGCTCCCTCTGGCCGAGATTAAAGACCTCGAGGGATTCGGTCATCTCGAGCCCGGCCAGGACCGAGCGGAGGGCATCGTCCTCGTGCTTTTTGGGAGCGCCGAATATGGCCATTATCGCGTCGCCGATGTACTTGTCGACGATGCCGCCGCGTTCCATAAGGGTGTCGACCATCAAGCCGAAATAGCGATTGAGGGAATTGACGAGATCGTCCGGCTCCATCTTCTCGGAGATCGTCGTAAAGCTCCTGATCTCCGAGAACAGGACGGAAACCAGCCGGTTGTTGCCGACGAGCATCGACTCCGGGTTCTGGAAATATTCCTCGATTACGTCCTTCGGCACGTAGAGCTGGAAGATGTTCCTGATCTTCGCCTCTTTCTTCTGCGCGACCGCAGCGTCGAAGGCGTAGCGCTTGATCGATTCGTAGGCCTTGCCGAGCTCTCCGAGCATGATGTTGAAGGTGTGCGAAAGCTGGCCGATCTCGTCCTTGTACTCGACCGGGACGCGCTCGTTCAGGTCGTTGGACGAGATGATCCGCCGCATCGCCTGCGACACGTCCTCGAGCGGCCGCGTCAGATAGCCCGCCATGAGCAGGAGAAGGATGACGGCGAGTGCGGAAGCCGAGGCCAGAATGATTATCGTCGTGCGGAATATCGTCTCGACGTCGCCGTAAAAGGCGCCTCTCTCCTCGGTCACGAGGACCAGCCAGTTGAAAGGCGCAAACGAAAAATACGAGGCGACCCGGTCGGAGCCGCCCATTCGGATCGAGGCAAATCCCGATCCGCTCGCCGCTAGGGCGCGGAGCTCCGGCAGCTCGGCGGGGGAGGGCTCCGCGCTGCCTGCGCGCATGGCGACCGACCCCTGGTCGTCCAGGGCCGCGATCGACTCAGTCGGGCTCCGCAGTATCGAAAGCGCGAAGGACTCCACGGCCGCTCGGGCGGCGGCCTCCATGTCGGGCCTGCCGGCATACCCGTTGTCGGCGAGGAGGCTCCATTGCCCCTCGGCGTATTTCTCCAGCTCCGAAGCCTTGAATGACAGGAATTGAGTGGCGACTCGGGTCACCGACGAGGCGGCGACGAAATACGACGTCAGTCCGGCCAGCACGACGGCCGACACGATAAGAGGTAGAACGACGAAGATGATTTTGAGCCGTATGCTCATTTACAGGCAATATAGTCCGAGGCAGGCGCGTCCGCAAGGGCAACTTGCGGACGCAAGGGTTCCTTGCGGGCGCAGAGGCCGCGCGAGAAAGGCCCATAAGCCTCTCTCGCGCGGCGATTCCTACCGACCGCGCGTCCCGTATAGGTACTTGAAATAGTCCATGTCCGTAGACAGGGTCTTGTTGAAATTCGGCAGAGTCTGACGATAGGACTCTATGGCACGCCAAAAGTCGTAGAAGCCCGGATCCTTGCCATAGGAGTTCGCGTAGATTCGAGAAGCGGTCGCGTCGGCGGTTCCCTTCGTGGTCTCCGACTCGGTATATGCCTCGGAGAGGATGCGCCGCTTGTCGTTCTCGAGCTTGCCCAGGATGGAGGCCTTCTGCCCCTCGCCATAGCTGCGGAAGGCTTGGGCGATCTGGTTGCGCTCCTTGATCATCCTGTTGTAGACGCTCTCCGTCAGCTCGTCCGAGTACTTGATCTGCCTCGGAATGATGTCGATCACGTCGATGCCGTACTGTGGGACGATGGGTTTGACGGCAGCTAGCATCTCCTCGAAAAGGATGCTGCGCCCTTTATCTATCTTGTCATAGCTGATCTTGCTCTGAGTGAGGTCCGCAAGGGCGGCCGATCCCGCCGCGTCGCCGGTCTGAAATGTCTCCTTGACGTCGGAGCCGAGGATATTGTTGGAATCGCGCACGGCTTCGCGGAGGAAATTGCCCGCTATGACCGTCCTGACCGCGGAGTCCAGCACGTCGTCGAGCTTGCCGTAAGCGCTCTCGAGGGTGCCGATGGACTCATAGAATTTCACGGGGTCGGCGATCCTCCAGCGCGCGGTCGTATCGACCCATATGAACTGGTTTTCCTTGGTCTGGATGCGCTGAGGCTCGCCGTCCCACGGCATTACCATCTTCGGGTACTTGACCACGACGTCGATGAAGGGAGAGCGGAGCTTGAGGCCCGCGGTCGTCTGTGTTCCGATGATCTTGCCGAAGCGCACGATGACGGCCTGCTCGCCTTCTTTCACGGTGTAGAAAGGACCAAGGAGGAGGACGATGAGAAAAGCCCCGAGGACGATGCCTCCGATTACTAGGACGCGCTTCATTGGGATGCCCCCTTGTCCGCGGCCGCTGGCTCGCTCGGGCCGACGTCGGCGCCCGGGGCGGCCCCTGCGCCCGAGCCGATTCCTGCGCCCGAGCCGCCGAGAGTCTTGAACGGAATGAAATTGGAGAGGTGCTTGTCGATGAGCTCGACGTTTTTCTCTCCGCTGAAGACATCCTCGACCATTTCGTAGTACAGGCGCTGACGTGTGACCTCTGGAGCCTTAACATACTCGGCATAGACCGAATTGAAACGAGCAACGTCGCCCTTGGCCTTGTTGACGCGCTCCGAGGCATAACCCTGGGCGATCTGAGTGATTTGGTCTGCCTGGCCCTGGGCTTTGGGGATCTCGGAGTTGTAGGATTCCTTGCCCTCGTTCACCAGTCGGTTCATGTCTTGGATAGCCTTGTTGACGTCCTCGAAGGCATCCTGCACTCCCTTGGGGGGGACGATATTCTGAAGCTGGACCTGGGTCACGTTGATGCCTAGGCCGAACTCCTTGAACTTCTCGTTCATCATTTGGACCGCAGTCTCCTGTATTGCCGTGCGTTCGGGCCCAATCACGCCAAGAATGGTGCGGTCGCCCACGAGAAGGTTGACAACCGACTGCGAGATGTCGCGGATCGTCTTTTCCTTGTCGGAGACGTTGAAAAGCCAGGCTTTCGGGTCCGTGATCTTGTATTGGATGATCCACTCGACGCTGATGATGTTGAGGTCGCCCGTGAGCATTGTCGACTCTTCGGGGTACTCCTTGGAGGAGTACTGGGTAACCACGCCCGCCTTATCGGTGCGGAAGCCGAACTGCTCGGTCTGCACCACCTCGGTCTTGACGTGGTACGCATTTTGGATGCCGAACGGCCATTTGAAAGTCAATCCTGGCTGGGCGACTTTGGTGAATTTTCCGAAAGTAGTTATCACCGCCCTCTCGGTTTGATCCACCACGATGAAGCTGGTGGAGAATATGATGAGAAGGACAATCGCCGCGAGAACGAGAAGAACGATTCCCGGCGTCAGGTTTGCCGGCGTCTTGCGATTTACGCTTCGCATGCCTTGACCCATGCTATCTCCCATTGGAGCCTCCGATAGGCCTATCGTACTCGATGCGCGAAGAAAAAGACACTATTCGGAATTATTCTCCGCGGGCCCTTTCCAGCGCCGAGTTCAAGGCGCTCTCTCCGAAAAGCATCGCGAGGCGCGCGGCGGAATCTCGCGGTAGTGGCGCGCAGACCGAACGAGGCACGTCGGCGAAAGGAGGCTCGGGGAATACGAGTGAGTACGCGTGTAGGATATATCCGCCGCTGAATGGCTCTGCACCGTACTTGGTGTCTCCTGAAAGCGCCCACCCCCTCGACGAAGCTTGGACGCGGATCTGATGGGTGAGGCCCGTATGGAGCTGGACGAGGATGAGGCTCCTGCCGCCGTATGTAAGGAGTGGGAGCATGCTCGCCGCAGCATGTTCCCCCTTTTCGGATATCGCGCTCGTCAGCGAAACGCCGTTGCGGCTGATCGTGTCGCGCCATACGCCCTGCTCAGAAACCTCTCCGTCCACGAGGGCGAGATAACGTTTGCTTATCTTGCGCTCGCGCAGTAGAGAAGTGAAGGCGCGAGCCCCTGCCGCGCTGCGTGGATAGGTCATTATGCCTGTAGTATTCCTATCGAGGCGATGCAGCGGTCCCGGCACGAAGGAAAGCGACGAGGCAGATCGGCTGGCCAACGCGCTTCGTATCCGAGGCTCGATTCCGATCCCGCCCTGGGAGAGCTCTCCCCTCGGCTTATTGACAAAGATGAGGTCCGCCGTAGCGAGGACAAGAATGTCGGCTATCTGGTCCAGGCCATTGCCTTCGAGGCTAGGGTGCGGATCGACTTCTGCCGGCTCGAGCGAGGCTGCAAAGAAAATTTTGTCGCCCGTTTCGACCTTGATTTCGGGGTCGGCCTTGAGGTCATTCAGAAGAATCTTGCCTTTTCTCAAAGCGGAATATATTTCCGATAGGGCGTAGTCCTTCAAAAGAACCCGAAGGACTTTATCGAGCCGTCTGCCCGCGTCGTCAGGTCCGGCAATGAGTTCGCGCCCTTCGGTTCTCGTGGCCATCACTCCGAATTTACGCGCTCTCCTCGCGAAGGGTCAATGCTACCGCGCCTTGACAAGGCTAGTGCTGGCAGGGAAACTGAACTGGTGAGCGCGGCAGCCAATCCGGAAGGAACGGATTTCTTCACCAATCCAGTTTTCTTGTCGGCGATTTTCAGCTTATTGACCGCGCAATTCCTTAAAGCGGTTGTAAATATTTTTCGGGCGAGAGCTCACAGCTTCCGAGAGGTTATACTGACCTTTTTTTGGAAGACCGGAGGGATGCCGTCAAGCCATTCGGCCTTGGCGGTGTCGATAGCGACGGCGATCGCTTTCCGCCAAGGACCCAATACCAGCATCTTCATATTATCCGCATTCTTCGCTCTCGTCGTCATTCGCGACGCATTGGGAGTGCGCCGGGCAGCCGGCCTCCAGGCAAAGACACTCAACCTCCTCGGCAAGGAGCTCAACTCCCGCGACGGCTTCCCGTACCGCCCCGTAAAAGAAGTGCATGGCCACAACCCGGCGGAAGTCGTAGTCGGCAGCCTTCTTGGTTTTTTTATTGCCCTCGCGTTCTGCACGCTCTAGGCTCCCAGAGATGATCCTCCCTGATGCGAGGTCGGCTCCCGGAACGAGGCTGGCCGGAGCGGTCCTCTTATTAGCGGCAATTGGCTTGGGCCTGTTCTCGCGCCTCGCTGCAACGGAAGACGGAGCAGACGCCGGTTCGGAATGGAAGGGGTATCGAGTCATTCTCGTCGACGCCTCGCTGCCCGAAGCGTCGATACTCGCGCGCCTTTCCTCAGCTGGCTTCGACAAGGTCCTTTCGGAGTCGACCGAGCCCGTTCTCGTTTCCGATTGGTCAGGGCTGAAGACAATCAGCTTGGCCGAAGCGGAGAAGCGCATGTTGCCCGGTGATCCTCGCCTCGATTTCTACATTCAAAGGCTCTCACAATGGTTCCAGGCGCGGGAAGGCGGTCTTGTTTGTCGAGTCCTATACCTGAAAACGGGTTCGAATACCGATGCGCCGGTCGATCAAGCTCTCGCCGAGTTTAAGGGCCGATATTTCCTTCCCGGTTCAGGTGGAAGGAGTCCCTCGTGGATCAAGGCCATGACCTTCGCTATCGCCGTCGTGTTGATGTTCGGCTCGTGCGCGGCGACGTCTTTAATTCGCAGAGGCTCGTCGACCGTGGGCAGGCTCATACTCGAGATGCCAGGAACGCTCGCGCTAGATCGGCTGGCATTCAGGCTGACTATCGCACTTCCCTGGGTGCTGTTCGCCTCGAGAGGCGCCTTCTCGTCAGCTATCGCGACGCTTTGGTGCCTTGCTTGCACGGAGGCTGGCGACAGCCTGGAGCTGCCGCTCGAAGAAATCCGTCACGGACGCGGAGCGCGGAAGGTCTTTAGATCTCTGAGCCTGCAAGGCTGGCCGCCTATCGTTATTTTTATCGTTGCCTGCGTTGCGCTTTTAGCATTTCCTTCCTTTCTCGTGCCGGTTGCCTTCTCCTTATTGGCCAGTTTGCTATCCATTTCCGGATACGCTCTAGTCACTTCGAGTCGGGGATCCCGCCGTCGCTTCATTCCACTGCCGCTTGGCGAAGCGC
>CAWHFT010000003.1:0-5356 GCA_963828175.1 uncultured Spirochaetota bacterium | reverse complement strand
CCGACCAGGAGGTTCACGAGACTCTCGAGCGAGCCGTGCTTGGACTGCATGAGGGGCGTCGCGCTGGTCAGGGCGTCGACTGTCCTGGCGTCCACGAACTGGAGGAAGCGCCCGGCGCCGCCCGCTGCCGGCTCGATCCATCCCGAAGAGAGGGCGACCGGGTAGCCGAGGGCCAGGAAGGCGCGCCCCGCCAGCGCGGGGTTGATGAGGTTCCTGCCCGTGCCGCCGAAGAGTTCCTTGGCGAAGACGACTCCGAGGGCCATGCCGAGGGCGGCCAACCAGTACGGGACGGCCGGCGGGAGTATTAGGGGATAGATCAGGCCCGTCACGAGGAAGCCTTCGTTCACTTCCTCCTTCCTCACGATTGCGAAAATCACCTCGATGACTCCGCCAACCGCGTACGAGATGAGGATGAGGACGAGGATGCGCAAGCCGAAGTAGTACCAGCCCGCGACGACCGACGGCAGGAGGGCGATCACCACGACTATCATGAAGCGCTTGAGGTCGATGGGGTCGCGGATGTGCGGGGCCACCGTCGTGCGGCCCGCGTTCGAGTAGAGGAAGTTGTCTATGGCGTCGAAGAGGGGCCGCAGCCTGGCGAGCCTCTTGCCGTCCTCGAAGGCGCCTCTCCACTTCTCGAGGAGGCGAGGGAGTCCTTTCATGCGCGAGCTCCTTCGGCCTGGACCGCCGATTCGCGGCGCAGCTCTTCGTTGATGTCCAGTATCTCCTGGCGCAGGTCGATCTTGGAGGTGCAGACGAAGGAGCACAGGCCGCAGCCTATGCAGAGGTCGGGCCGCGACTTCTCGACGGCATCGAGGTCTTTAGCGTAGGCCTGGCGGTGGATGGCCATTGGCAGAATGCTGACCGGGCAGAGCTCGGCGCAGAAGCCGCAGGAGATGCACGGGCGCCTCTCGCCGCGCAGGGCGGTGGTCATTCGCTCCTGGAAGGTCGGCCTGAGCACGCTCGCGAAGGTTCGGCTGTAGGAGCGCTTGCCGAAGCCCGGCCGCATGAAGGACAGGAACTCCCTCTTCGAGGTCTCGGGCAGGGCGGTCAGGCTCTGCACTTCCGAATCGAGGCCGAGGGTCTCGCCTCCAAGGGTCGTGCCGGTGAGCGCGCCGCCGCGCAGGAGCCGCGCGCCCTCGCTCACGCCGAGCTGCTCGCGGAGCGAGTCCAGGGGGTAGCCGGGGATAGCCGAGAAATGGGTCGGCCTCGCGGCCGCGGGGCCGCCGATGGCCATCATTCGGCTAGTCGCCGGCTGATCGTAGGTGAGCGCGCTGTCCACCGCGAGGATGCCCTCGGTGCGCAGCGACCAGACGACGCCCTCCGCGCTCTTGAGCCCCAGCTGCCTTGCCAGGAGCCGCGGATGGTCGTGGGGATAGAGAAGCGGGATCTCGTGGAGTCGTATCCAGGCGATGCCGCGAGCTATGGCGCGGATCTTGACCCCGAGCTCCGATCGGAAGATGGGGAAGACGAGGTGAATGGGCTGGTACTCGAGGAGGGGCTGGAGCTGTTCGAGTCCCCGGAGGAAATTGGGAAGCCTTGCTTCGAGCTGGACGTCGCCGCGGACCGAGAAAGGCTCGAGGTTGACCGTGGAGATGATCACCGCCTGGGGGATCGCCTCGGGCGCCGGCACGCGCCCGGTGAAGGCGTCGGTGAAGAACTGCCAGGCGCCCCGGCGGAGCAGCTTGCGGATAGTCCGGTCCCTCGGCTCGAGGCCCTCGGGAAGCTCGTAGTCTGGGGGGAATGGGAAAGCCTGTTTCGGGGCGTCGGGCTTGATATCTTCGATGGCGATATGGCCCGCGTATCCTGCGAGCCGTATGGTTCCGGAGCGCGGAGCCAGGAGTGGGATGCCGTGGCTCAGCGGGTCGGAGGCGAGGATCATGCCTTGGAGGACGCTCTCGCCATCGTGGACCAGGATGTCCGAAAAGTCGAAACGGGTCGTCCTTAACGGTAGGCGCAGCGTCGTCGGCTCGCGAAGGCTCAGTATCTCCTTGTCAGGCTTGCCTGCAAGGTTGATATCGTATCCGCCTCTGATCTTCATCCTGGGTACCTGCCTGGTGGCTCCGCTACTGGGGATTGAGCCAATTTCAAAAGTCGGTTACTTTTGAAATTGATTGACTATCGTTAAAAAAAGCCTGACTAATTGGATAGGGAATATGAGAGAAATCTCGAATCCTGTCAAGGATTATCGTGTGAATCTTATCTATAGTAAAGGCTCAGGAGGAATGATGATCGAGGCGGGCGTTAGGCAGGTGCTGGAGCGGATCAGGCCTTCCTTCCAGGATGACGGCCACGACCTCGAGCTCGTCGAGATTACCGCCGACGGCATCGTGAGGATCAGGCTCTGCGGTCATTGCCAGGGCGGCTGTACGGGCTCGAAGATCCTCCTGGGCCTCGAGGTCGAGCGCGCCCTCAAGCGCAAGCTCCCTTCGGTTCGGAAGGTCGAGGTCGTCGGCAGTCCGGAGTGCCGGGAATGACTCGGTTTCCCGAGCTTCTCCGCTATGCCCAGGTGGGCGTCTCGGCCATCCTGGGCCGGCCCTCGCCCCTCGTCGCCGGCGTCGCCCTCACGGACGTCTGCAACCTGCAGTGCCGACATTGCGTCGTCGCCAACGCCGGCCTCGGGCACTATCCCTTCGAGCGCGTGGAGTACTGGCTTCGCTCGCTCTACGCCAAGGGCTGCCGAATCCTGTACCTGCAGGGCGGCGAGCCTCTCTCCTGGCGCGAGGGCGATCGCGGAGTGGACGACATCATCCGACTCGCGCGGTCGATCGGCTACTTCCGCGTGGCGATACCGAGCAACGGGACCTACGCGCTCGAGTCCGAAGCCGACCTGATGTGGGTGAGCGTCGACGGGACCGAGGCTACGCACGACTCGATACGCGGGCCGGGCGTCTACGCCCGCGTCATGGCCAACGTCGCGAAGTCGAGCCATCCCGGATCCTGGCCAACATGACCGTCAACGCGATCAACAAGGCCGAGGTCGAGGCAGTAGTCCGCGGCGTCGCCGCCAACCCGAAGTTCCGAGGCATCTCGATCAACTTCCATACGCCCTATCCGGCGGTAGCTTCGCTCGCCGTGCCGCGGGCGGAGCGCGCCGGGATCATCGCCCTGATCCGCGCTCTCAAGAGGGAAGGCCTCCCGATCCTCAATTCGCATGCGGGCCTCCGCGCAATGGCCTCCGGCGACTACGCCCGGCCCCTGGGCCTCGTCAACCTGGTGGAGCGGGACGAGGTCTTCGAGTGCTGCTGGGGCCGCGACGAGGATGGAGTCTGCGCCGAGTGCGGCTACGGTTTCATTGCCGAGCTCTCGAGCGTGCTGGCCTTGAACCCAGGCGCCATGTTCCAGGCCCTCAAGCTCTTCCGATGAGCTCCATGACTGCGATCCCCGCCGCGAGCAGGAGGCCGAAGACGAGGTGGAGCTGGATCGACTTGAGCGGGTAGCGGCGCTCGGCAGCCTTGGCGCGTATGTCGTCCTCGTCTCCGGTGTCGCGGATCGCCTTGAATGCCTGCCAGGCCTTGCCCAGGCTCAAGGCCACGAGGGCGAGGGACCATGCGCCCCGCCTTGCGAGGGCGGTCGCCGCGACGATCGCGTAGGGCAGGCCTAACATGGCGTAATAAAGCGCCTTCGATCCCCGGACACCGAGCGACATCGGCAGGGTCCTGATGCCCGCCTTCCGGTCGTCGCGCATGTCCCGCATGTTGTTCGAGAGCGTCACCGACGATACGAGGAGGCCCAGCGGCAGCGACAGGACGAGGGGCAGCAGGGCGAGTCGGCCGGTCAGCACCCAATACGGAGCCAGGACGAGGAGAGGCCCCATGAGGAGGCCGATGAGGACTTCGCCGAGCCCCCGGTACTTGTAGCCCAGCTTGCCCCCGGTGTAGGACCAGCCGCCGAGGATGCCCGCGAGGCCGATGAGGGCCAGGGGCCAGCCCGCGCGGGCGGTCAGCATGCCTCCGGCGAAGGACGTGAAGGCGAAGCAGGCCATGCCTCGAAAGAGCACGCCGTCCGCGGGCATGCGCTCGTCGACGAGGGCGCCGGGATGCGACGATAGGGCGTCGCTCGTGTCGACGCCCTTCCGAAAGTCGTTGTAATCGCTCACCAGGTTGGTGCCGAGATGGGCCGAGAGCCCGCCCAGGAGGACGAGCAGGAAGGTCACGACACCGAAGCCGCCGAGGGGCAGGGCCAGGAGCGAGCCGACCAATATCGGTATGAAGGAAAGCGGCAGGGCGACCGCGCGGCTCAGGCCGAAGAGCGAGGCGAGGCGCTTGAGCGGGCCGCGAGGCTCGGGTACGGCCCCGCCGCCCGCCGCCTCGGCGAAGCGCCAGCTCAGCTTGCGCCGTTCGAGGACGAACTCGCCCTTCGCCTTCGCCCCCGAGAGCCGAGCCGACGCCCGATAGGGGCTGATTCGAAGCTCGGGCCCGAGGGCCGCGATTCCGTTGTACACGACGCGATCCCCGCTCTCGGCCTCGACGATGACGGAGACCCAGGGTTGACCGCTATGTTCTCGGCCGTTTGCGGAATCCGAGAAGGCGCACACGAGCTCGTCCCCGTCGCGGCGGATCGGGCAGGACTCGCTCCATATCCTGGCGCCCTGGGAAGCCACGATGGCCTTCCCCTGCGAAAGTTCGAGCTCCGCGATCCCGTCCTGGACGTCCGGTATTGAGCGTTCTTCGGCCATTGCGAGTCACTATAGCCCATGCGATGAATACTTGCCATTGCCGGCCTATTGACTATATTAGCAAATCGTGGTACTGTTCTTGTGGCGCCTTCGTTCGGTTTCCTGTAGTTGCTCAGGCGGCTCTCAATGCGGCGCATGCGGCGTCGCAGTTCCTCTTTCTTTTGCTCTTCCTCTCGAGCCGCCGCGGGGGCCGGTTCGAGGCCGGCGATATCTTTTGCGGCGATCGTCATAGTGGTCATTTTGCTATGCTCCCGGCAAGACCTTCTTGATCACCGCAACCAGGTCATTCCCGGAAACGGGCTTTACCCGCCAGCCAGTCGCGCCGGCCAGTTTGCCTTCATTCTTCTTGGCGGCTTCGCTCTCCGTGGTCAGAGTCAGAATGGGAATGAACTTCAACCCGGGCTTGGAACGGACATTTCTGATCAGCTCCATTCCACCCATCACCGGCATATTGATATCGGTCACGATCAGGTCCGGCTTTAGACCGGCCTCGAGTTTGTCCAGCGCCTCACGGCCGATTGCGGCGATAATTTTTATGTTAACGCGTTCAGTTACGTATTGCTATCCGGTGAATCCGCGCGACTCGCAGGAGATCAAGGAGTACATTGCCGCACTTCGTGGTACACCTACGACGGTGGAAACGATGTGGGTGTGCATCCATGGGCGGGCGAGACGAAC
>CAWHFT010000002.1:0-5660 GCA_963828175.1 uncultured Spirochaetota bacterium | reverse complement strand
GCCAGAGTTTGTACAGTCTGCCTTCGCGCGCGAAGCGGTCGAAGAGGGCGAAAAGTCGGCGCCACGCCGTGCGGATCTTAGGGAGGCGGAATTTATGCAAGTCCTCGATGTCGCCGTTGAGGATGAGCGTGGAGCCCCGCGCGAGGTAGTGGCGCTCGAGGACGGAGGCGAGGAGCTCGCCGTTGGGCCTGAGGTCGTCGTTCGTCCCGCCGTCGCCCATGTGGAGGTCGCTTACGACGACGATGCGCGAGGAGGAATCGAGGGCTATGGAGGGGGCGGCAGCCATCTGCCTGCTCAGCTCCTCGGCGAACTGGCCGTCGGTCATTCCATGAAGGATGGCGAAAGGAGGGCGGATTGTCCATATCGCCGTCCACCTTGGAGGGCCCGTTGAACCCACCGTGGACCCGCAGGTATAATCGGTCTATGCCGCTCGACCTCGAGAGTCTTCGAAAAGCGATTCTCTCTCTGAAGCAGACCATTTCTGTCTCTGCCGAGATGATGGCGCAGAGGCCCGAAGACGAGGCTCTCGCGAATGCCCTCCGGGCAGGGGTGATCCAGAATATCGAGTTCACGTACGAGCTTTCGTGGAACGCATCCGTCGCTCGCGACGTCGCGCTCATCGCGCCGGGACTGCTCGCCGAGGCGGAAAAACTCCTAGCGGCGATCGAGGGGCGAAATGCTTGACCTTTCCGCTTCTCAAATCGAAGAAATCCGGGCGATTCTCGCGCAAGACTTGCCCGATCTCGAGGTCTTTGCCTTTGGTTCCAGGATCAAGGGAAGGGCAAAGCCCTATTCGGATCTCGATCTGGCCCTGCGCGGGAGCGAGGCGCTGTCCATCGCGCGATTCGGCCGGATTGTCGAAGCCTTCCAGGAGTCGAAACTTCCATTCAGAGTAGACCTTGTGGACTGGAACCGCTGCTCCCCGGGATTCCGCGATCTTGTCGCCGCCCAAAGCGTACAGATCCTTCCATAGCGGAGGATATGTACTATACTGAGACCAATGAGCAGCTCGGACGACAGGCCGTCTCCCTCGGAAAACGCAAAAGGGATTAAATGCTTCGTTATAGACACCAATGTGCTCATCCACTATCCCGAAGCGATCATGTCGTTCCGCGACAACGAGATCGTCATCCCTCTCGAGGTGCTCGAAGAGCTCGACGGCCTCAAGACGTATCCGGATCAAAGAGGCAAGAGCGCCCGCGAGGCAATCCGCTTCCTCGACAGCATAGCCAGAAAGGGGAATCTCAACGAAGGCGTCAAGCTCGAGAACGGCTCGACGCTCAAGGTCTCGCTCAAGCTGCCCGATCATACGCCGCCCGGCATCGAGCTCGACCGGAACGACAACAAGATCATCCTCTGCGCCTTTGCCTTGCAGGCTGAGGGCCGGCAGGTATTCTTCGTCTCCAAGGACATCAACGCCCGGGTGAAGTCGACGGCCCTCGGAGTAAAGGCGGTCGACTACGAGAAGCAGAAAGTCGACATCGCAACCCTCTACCAGGGCATGAAGGAGCTCGACGCGTCCGCCGATACGATCGCGCGTCTCGTGGGGACCGGCGAGCTCCCCTGGAAAGAGAGGCTATTCCCCAACGAGTACATTCTCCTCAAGGACCGAGTCTCTGGACAGACCGTCCTGGCGAGGAGCCAACCGGAGCACGCGAGGATACTCGCCGTGCCGCAGTGGGACGCGCCCGTCGCTGGCATCTCGCCCCTGAACGAGAAGCAGCGCGTCGCCTTCGAGCTCCTCCTCGACGACGACGTGCGCCTGGTGACCTTGGTCGGCAAGGCGGGCACCGGCAAGACGCTCATCGCGATAGCCGCGGGGCTGAAGCGCGTCTGCGAGGACAAGAAGTACGCGAGGATGCTGGTCACGAGGCCGGTCGTGCCCGTCGGCAAGGACATCGGCTACCTGCCGGGCGAAAAGTCTGCGAAGATGGCCAACTGGATGCAGCCCCTGTTCGACAATCTCGAGCAGATCCTCGCCGACTACAAGCGGCCCAACGTGAAGACAGTCGACCAGCTCGTCAAGGACCGCCTGATCGAGATCGAGGCGTTGACCTACATACGCGGCAGGAGCCTCCCCAACCAATACATGATCGTCGACGAGGCCCAGAACCTGACGCCGCACGAGATCAAGACCATCGTCTCGAGGGCGGGGGAGGGCACGAAGGTCGTGCTGACGGGCGACCCGTACCAGATCGACAACATGTATCTCGACGCCAACTCCAACGGGCTCTCCTACCTGGTCGAAGCCTTCAAGGGCCAGAAGATCTTCGGCCACGTTACGCTCCAGCACAGCGAGCGCTCCGACCTGGCGGAACTCAGCGGCCAGTCTCCTATAATTCGAGGCGAGCATGAAGCGTCCGCTCTTTGCCCCTCCTGCCGCAGCCTGATCCTCTCGGATTTCCGGTATCGCCCCTATTGCGGCGCGCCCGCGGCCAAGGGGCCCGATCTCGCCCAGGCGCTCTCCGGCCCCTTCGAGAAGCTCGGCGCGCCCGGCACGCAGGAATCGGCCATCCCCGGCGTCTTCTCGAGCCTGATGGAGAGCCTCGAACGCCTCGAGGCGGACATGGATCTCATTCTAGAGGAATTGGAAAAAGAAGGCAGGTGAGTCCCCGATGTACGGAAATCTCAAAGGTGAGCTCGAGCAGAAGCTTGCGGACATCCGGAGCGAGGGGCTGTACAAGCAGGAGCGCGTGCTGGCTACGCCGCAAGGGCCCGTCGTGCGCGTCGCGGGAGGTCCAGTCGGCGGGAAGGAAGTCCTCAACTTCTGCGCCAACAACTACCTCGGCCTCGCCGAGGAGCCGAGCGTCCGCGAGGCCGCGGCGCGGGCCGCCGAGGAATGGGGCTACGGCCTCGCCAGCGTGCGGTTCATCTGCGGCACGCAAAGCCCCCACAAACGCCTCGAACGCGCCATTGCCGACTTCCTGGCGCGGAGGACTCGATCCTGTTCTCGTCCTGCTTCGACGCCAACGGCGGCGTCTTCGAGCCTCTGCTCGACGAGGATTGCGCGATCGTCACTGATAGTCTCAACCACGCCTCGATCATAGACGGCATCCGGCTCTGCAAGGCCGAGCGCTGGACTACCGGCACGGCGACATGCGCGACATCGAGGAGGCGGACCCCGAGACGGGCAAGGCCGCCAAGGGCCTCGAGCGCTGCCTCAAGGAAGCTTCGGGCAAGAGGCTCCGGATGATAGCCACCGATGGGGTCTTCTCCATGGACGGCGACATCGCGCGGCTGGACGAGATCTGCGACCTCGCCGATCGATACGACGCCCTCGTCATGGTCGACGACTCCCATGCGACCGGGTTCGTCGGCCCGAGGGGGAGGGGCACGAGCGAGTTTCGCGGCGTCGAGGGCAGAGTGGACATCATCACGACTACCTTCGGCAAGGCGCTCGGCGGGGCCTCGGGCGGCTGCGTCGCCGGGCGAGCGGAGATCGTCGAATACCTGCGGCAGAAGGCAAGGCCCTATCTATTCTCTAACAGCCTCGCGCCTTTCATAGTCGGCGGCACCCTCCGGGCGCTCGAGATCCTCTCCTCGTCAACTCGGCTGCGCGACACGCTCGAGGCCAATACCCTGCGCTTCAGGCGCGGCATGGAGTCAGCCGGATTCGCCCTCAGGCCGGGCACTCACCCGATATGTCCCGTCATGCTCTACGAGGAAAAGCTCGCGCAATCGATGGCCGCGGAACTGCTCAAGGAGGGAGTCTACGTCATCGGATTTTCCTATCCGGTGGTGCCCCGCGGCAAGGCCCGCATCAGGGTGCAGCTCTCGGCGGCCCATACGGCGGACCAGGTGGATTTCGCCCTCGCGGCGTTCGCGAGCGCGGGCGGCCGCCTGGGGCTTCCTTCGGTGACTTTACGCCCGGGGCCGTCCTGAGTATATTATTGACACACGACAAGCGCATCGAGGTAGGTTTCATGCCCACGTACGAATACGAGTGCAGATCATGCGGCGCCGGTTTCGACGTCTTCCAGAGCATGTCGGACGCCCCCATCACGGTCTGTCCCACCTGCGGCCAATCCGTCAGGCGCAAGATCAACGGCGGCACCGGCATCATTTTCAAAGGCTCTGGCTTTTATAAGAACGATAGCAGGAAGGCTTCCGACTCGAAAAGCGAATCCTCCGGCGAGAAGGCCGATCGCGCCGGTAGGGCGAGCGAGAAGAGCGCGCGCGAGGGTGCCGCCGCCGCGCCGAGCGCTCCGGCGGCGTCCGCGACTGCCTCGGGTTCTAGTGCCGCTAGCCCGAGCGCCTCGGCCCAGGGAGCTCCCGCGAAGGACGCTACCTGAGGCTACGCGGCCTCATGTCGCGCGACCGCGGGCTGCGTGGGCGGGCGGTCCCATGAAGCGCCCGCGCTATTACTGCGAGGCTTGCGGCCTGGAAGTGCGGAAAGACGCACGTGTCTGCCCGCGCTGCGGCCGGTTCTTTTCTTCGGTCAAATGCCCGCATTGCGGCTATGTCGGCAAGGCTGACGACTTCGCCAGCGGATGCCCCGAATGCGGTTACGCGGAGGCGGCCAACCCCAGCCCCGAGCCGATCAGGAGCTTGCCTGCCGAGGCTCCGCCGATACCGTGGTGGGCATACCTCGCCGCCGCGCTTGTCATATTCGGCCTTGTGCTGGCCCTGCTACGCTCGCTGCGTTGAATTATATTAAGCTTCCGCTTGAGTCAGGTCGGGCGGCGTCTCCAGGGATTCCGGCTTGGAGACGAGGCGCTGGAACAGGGCCGCGGCGTGCGCGAAATAGATACCTTCGGCGATTCGCTCGTCCACGGTGAACTTGATGTTCACGAAATGCTTGAGCTCCATCCCCGAGCTTTTATGGGTTTCCTTCTGGAACATTCTCCCGATGACCATGAACACGCTCGACGTGCCCCATTCATAAAGGTGGTGGTATGGCGTATCGAGGCCTATGGACCCCAGGTTGGCGACATAGATCGAAGTGAAGAGCGGATCTACCGCCATCATCTCGGCGGGGGCGACGTTGAAGCGGTCGAGGAGGCTGAAGATGCCCGTCGCGGCGGCTTTGCCCAGGGGGATCCGATGCGCGAAATCGAACTCGCGGTCGTCCGGGCCGGGCACGCCGCTCCGAGCCTCCCGGATGCCCGAGCCTAACCTATCGATCGCCTCGGCTATGCAATCCTCGGGCTGAAAGCCGACTTTTACGTTTCCCTCGACGGCCTCCTCGGTCAGGGCTTTCTTTACGATGAAAGAAACCGATATTCCCTTTCTTTGATAAATGGCCCGCCCATGCACGAACCGGTTGAGCCGTGGCTTCAAGGCTATCGTGCGCACCGCCGCGGAGATCAAGAGACCGAAGAGGGAGTAGCGCTCTGCATTCGGATTCCGTGCGCGGGACTCGTCCAGCTCGCCGTTCTTCCTTCTTACGTAAGCCATCGCATATTCGACGTCGATGTCTTTGGACATGAGGACGCCGGCCTCGTTCCTTTTGCGGACGACGTACGGCAGGATGGCGTTGAAGGCGCGCAGGTCGCGGACTCGACGTCCGTCCGAGCGATCGTAGAAAAGCATGGGTCATGATATATTCGCGCCAGCTCCATAGTCAAACCAGAACTTTGCATATTCTAACTGAAGAACTGCATAAAAATGCAGGGATTGACCAATGCCCCATTTTGAGGGTATCCTCGGCCAGCGACCCG
>CAWHFT010000001.1:0-7245 GCA_963828175.1 uncultured Spirochaetota bacterium | reverse complement strand
GTATAGATCTGTGTTGTCTTTGAGCTGGCATGCCCAAGCAACTCCTGAATGTAGCGAATGTCAGTACCATCTTCTAATAAATGAGTTGCGAAGCTATGTCGTAGTGAGTGAATACTTACGTCTTTTGTTATACCTACAGTATTTTTAGCCCTCGTAAAGACTTCTTGGATAGAACGAGTACTTAAATGACCTCCATTTTGCCCCTCGAAAAGCCAGTTTTGCGGTTTATAAAGGTCAATATAGGTCTCAAATACCTGCTTAGTTCGAGCTGCTAGTATTGTATACCTGTCTTTTCTACCTTTTCCATTTCTTACTATTATGACACCACGAGCTTGATCGATATCGGCTACACGGAGAGCCGCAATCTCGCTCACACGGAGCCCAGCAGAATATGCAAATATAAGCAATAGCCTATGTTTAAGATTGTGCGGAGCTGTTAATATCTGCAAAGCCTCTTCGCGAGAAAGCACTCCAGGAAGTCGGCGGTCAGCCTTCGGGCGACGCTTAAGGGGAGCTTCCCTGCCTAAGACCTTTGTATAAAGGAAGCGTAGGGCGCTGATAGCCTGATTTATCGAAGAAGCCGAGGATTTGAAGTCACGCTCCAGACAGGCCAGGAAACGAGTTGCATCGTCCACTCCTGATTCAATAAGTGGAATGTCAAGAAAACGAGCAAAACGATCAACGATTGACAAATACCGAATAGTTGTCTTTCTCGAGTATTTAAGCGCTCTTAGCGCATCCGTCATAGCTGCAGCGATTCTGGGCGGCAAGCTCGGCGCAGCATCCGGATCCGCATCGGCAACCTCGGATGATAGAATTAACCAGGCAGCGAAGACTCGTCGGAAAATCCCCCCCCGCTCAGCGGGGAACTCCCACCGCATCGCTTCCGGATTCCATCTCGCCCCTGGTATAGCGTGCATGAGACGGACGAAGTCCTCTGAATATGGCGCAATCGCCGCGAGCCGACCTTCTTTCGCGTCGAGTATAGTAACTGTCTTGACTGCCGTATGCCCTCCAGACGCACAATACGCGCAAGGGAAGGGCTGCAGCTTGAAGCGAGAGCTATTTAACGGTCATAACGAAGACGCCATCCCAATCTGACGGAGGTGGATTCACTTTGAACAAAGTGATGCGACCGAGGAAAGTCGAACTCGCTTCATCTTTATATTTTTCAACGAGTTGAGAGAAAATCTTTTCGGCTTTCACCCATTTTTGGCTGCGATACAACGAAAGCCCTTCATCAAAGGACTTGCAAAGGTCGAAAAGATGGGCCCCCGCAATCTCTCGAGATTGGATCACCTCGTACACGCTCACGCCGACTTTCTTGCCTTTCACAGCAAGCAGGTCGATCTCACGGCAGAGATACGCTTCCTTCACGCGGTCGTAAACGGCCTTGGTAACCAAGGTCTTGGTACCGTAGGGCTTGTTAGCCCCCTCGAGACGGGCTGCCAGGTTCACGGTATCGCCTATGCTCGTGAAGTCCATGCGGTCTTTCGCGCCGACAGAGCCAAATGCGACAGGGCCTGAGTTGATGCCGATGCCGATGGAAACGACGTTCATTTTGGCAGCGATCGCCTTTTCCTTCTCCTCGGCCATCGCCTTGCGGATGGCCATGCTCGTCTTGACCGCATTGAGCTCCTTGTCAGGGCCTTCGAACATGGCCATAGTCTCGTCGCCGACGAATTTGTCGACATCCCCGTGGTTGGCCAGGATGATAGACGATTGGATATCGAGGTAGTGATTTAGCATCTCGACGATCTTATCCGGAGTCATGCCTTCGCTGAGAGTCGTAAAGCCTCGAATATCGGTAAAAAGAAAGCAGAGGTCTCGCTGCTCGGTCGAGGGTGTCTCGCGTTCAGAATGCTTGAGGGTTGAAGCGGAGATATAGGGAACGATGCCGCGGATTACGGCAGTCATGTTGCCTACCTCGCTCGACAGGCCCTTGATCTCGTCGCGAGTGTCGACTCGATCGGCAAATTGCAATAGCTCGGCGGATATCCGCTTCTCGCCCTTGATCATACTGGAGAGAACCGACGAGATCGAGGAGACGCTCATGCGCAGGTAAAGGATCGGGAGAACGATCGTGCGGCCGATAAGGACGGTAAGGAAAATCGAGATGTAGATGAAGAGCAACGCGATGCTGCCTGCCTTGATCTGCGTACGGAAAAACTGCTCGAAGATAACGTCGCGGGCGTAATCGACCTTAACATAACCCAGAAAGGTAGTGCTGAGATGAACAGGAGCCAGGAACTCGTAGATGCTACTGGCGGTGTTCTTATTGTAAACCGTTTCGGTGAAAGCCTCGACTTTATCGCTCGAAACCTTGCCCTTTTGCGTGGGATCCGTGCTGGCTTCGACTATGAAGGCGTTTGTTTTGGAATCCCGCCTGATGTAACTGACCTCGTGAAACGGTATAGCGGAAGCGACGTTCTTCTTGGCCGCGGCGAGGATATAGTCGTCCATGGCGATTTTGTCGGTGGGGTTTGAGCCTATGACGTTCGCAGTCGTGTCGGCCAGGAGCTTGCCGTTATCGTTGACAGAGCTGACGATCGTCCGACTGAAATTGGACATGAGGAGGATAAAGAGCGCGACGATGATTATGAGGATAAGGGGAACGAAGTACAGCAATAACTTGGTTTGGATGCCGAGTCTGACCGTCAGTTCCTTGACGGTCTTTGTTGCGCCGCTCGTGTATCGGTACTGGAGATACTCCTTGTATGTTTCGCTGCGGCGGCTCAGGGAATCGATGAACTGGTAGATGAAGAATGCATTGACTACGACCGACAGAGCGAAGACTAAATAAAGAAATGGCGATGCGGTTGAAAAGAAGCTCGAGCTCCTAGCATATTCGACGACATAGAAAACGACGGCGAGAATGACCAAGGCCGATTCGAGAAAGCTGAGCAAACCCGCCAGTGGCCGGCGAGGATCGGCCGCCGCGGGAACGAAATCCACGATGAAATATGCGGCGAGCTTGAAAAGTGCCACGATGGCGGGAACGAAAACGGCGATGCCCCACAGCGCGGCAGCGAAGGGGCTAGGAGCAGCCCCGCCGACAGCTCGGAAGGGCAGAAATGGTGTCGGCATGATTCCCACTCCTTTGGCGAAGAGAGGGACGAGCATCCAGGCGAAGACAATAAGGGAATAAAGGGCCTCGACGATATACAGGACCAGGTTGGGCTTGGCATCTTCTTTCATGGTGCGCTCCAGCGCGGCGCCATCAGCGCCGACTATTTTAATTCGAGTATTGATCAAGGAGTTTCTGCTTTTCCTTGGCCTTAGAGAGATAATCGGACGCTTGCTCGTAGTCGGCGTCTATCCCTACGACTTGAGAGAGCTGGTCTATCGCGGTCTTGAAGTCTTCGGCCTTGTAGGAGGTCACGCCTTTGTCATAGAGATCGGACAGGGCCGCTGTGATCTTGGCGCGGCGAGAGTCGAGCTGGTCCAGTTTAGCCTTGTCCTTCGTGATTTTGGATATGGCGACTATCCGTTTGTTCGCACCGAGGAGATCGCCCCTGTCGATAGACTTGTCGATCTCGGGCAAGGCGGAATCGAAGGAAGCATCCTGATTGACCGAAACGGTTTTCCCATCGAGCTTCTTCTTGAGTTCGAGGGCTTCGTCGCTTCGCTTGGCATAAAGGGCTAGGCCGATCTTGATATCGGCATCTTGATAAGAAGCTTTTGCGTCCAGGCTCTTGGCCCAGGCGAAATACAAGGAATAGGTGGAGGTGTCGACGTCGGCGTTGTTCGGGTGCCCGAGCCTCGCGTCGATGGCGACGGCACGGCCAAGCTCGGCCTTTGCGTCGTCGAACTTGGAAGCTCCGAGGAGTTTGGTCGTATTGGCAATGTGCGCTTTGAAGGCTTTCGCGAGCTCGGTCTGTATTACGGCCTTCTGCTTGGAAGCCTGCGAATTGGCGGGAGCGATGGTGGAGGCCTTGGAAGCCGAATCGTACGCCTGCAGGAAAAGGGCCTCGCGGGCGGTGCCGGCGGTCTTGGGATCGACCGCCTTGGCTTGGGCATCCTTGCTACGGGCGATGAAGGCGACCGCGAGGGAATTCTGTACCGCCGAATTATCCTTGAGAAGCTTCGCGGCGGAATCGTTGGTCGGGTCGACCGCAACGGCGGCCTGGAGGGCCGTGATGATGGCATAATTGTCATCGTCGGTCCTCTTGGGCTTGGCGAGGAGCTTATTGGCGGCGTTGAGCTTGTCTCGGACGAGGTTGACTCGGAAGTTGTCGACTTTGTCGACATACTGTGCGGCCTTGGGATTGGAGGGGTCGTACCGCAGGGCGACGACGAAATATTCCCGCACCTCGTCGGCCTTGGTATAATCTCCCTGACCTAGAAGATAATTGTCATAAGCGACGACACCTTGATTGGTGAGGGCGATGGACTTATTCGCGTCGTCCAGGCTCTTGAGCAGATAGCTGCTGTCCTTGTCGAGAGTCGTACAGGCAGCCAAGAAAAAAATGACGAGAAAAAGCAGTGGACGGGCAACTTTCTTCATCATAACCTTCCTAAAAATACTAAACGACCATCTAATATTACAGCGCCAATGATGAAAAACCAAGCGTTATCGCGACCAAGGCGAGATATTAACCATTCTTATCGGGCTTTCCCGGATTGATCAAGCTAATGTATAATAAACCTGTTCGGACAATTTACGCATGCCAAAAGTATTAAGGTTTGGTGAACTAATGGAACGACAAGGCGTCAATGACTTGCTGAAGACGATGGCGGGGGATGAATCCCCTGCCTTGGAAAATTCGTCATCGGGCGAAGACGGCGCCTCGGGGAGATTCGGGAGTCGATATTCTCCCAGATCCTGCAGCGCTTGCTGGCTGGCCGAGGCGTAAAGCTCGGCGACGAACCCGAAGGAAACGGCAGTCTCGAGATCCTCCTCGAAAACAGCATCGACCCCATTCTCCTGTTGACCCCGGCCGGGGTGGTCGTCGAAGCCAATCCTGCCTTTTGTCAAGCTTATGGTTGGTTGCCGGACGAACTGGCCGGTTCGAGCCTGCTCTCCATCATTCCACAAGAATTGTGGCCTGGCTTCTCCGAGAAACTCGTTGGCTTCAGAGATAGGGAGCACACGGCTCCCGCCGAGTTCTCGAACGACTATCTGGAGTTCAAGGCCAAGGCTAAAAACGGCTCCTTGCTTTCGGCTGAGTGCCTTCTCTCCCCGGTTTGGGCGGGTGGTGAGCGCAGAATCATAGCGGTCCTGCGCGATCTGCCCGCAGACAAGGTCCTCATCGAACAGCTGAAGGAGAGCAACGACCACTACCTCGCCCTCTCCGAGACGATAACCGAGGCAATCTTCCGCTTGGACGAGGATTTCAACATCATTTTCGTGAACTCCGGGGTGAAGAACACTTTCGGTTTCGAGAGAGAGGAGCTCGTAAAGACGAAATTCTCGGGACTATTTCCCGAAGAAGTCTTCGCTAAGTACCGTAGCGAGTTCAGAAAATATTTCCTCGTCGACGACCAAGACAGGCTCGCGCTCGGCCTGAAGAAAACCATCGAACTGCTCGGCGTCACGAAGAACCGGGGCGTGGCGCCTATGGAAATGTCGTTCGGGAACTCGCGCGATTTCTCCGGCCGCACTCTCACCTGCATCGTCCGCGACATCAGCCAGAGAAAGACGATGGAGAGGCGGCTCCGGCACCTCGCTTTTCACGACAAGCTCACTGGCTTGGGCAACCGCGACCTCTTCAATGAAGACATGAAGGTTTTCCTGAAAGATTCCGTCCTCGGCGGCGGAAGTAGGTCGGCGCTGCTCTTCCTCGACTTGGATGGATTCAAGCATGTCAACGACACTCTTGGCCATTCGGCGGGGGACGATCTGTTGGTCGAGACCGCGAGGCGCATCCGCGTTTGCCTGCGAGAGGCGGACACGGCCTACCGCTTCGGAGGAGACGAATTCGTGGCCTTCCTGCCTGAGATTGGCGAGCCTCAATGGGCGGTGACCGTCGCAGAACGCATCTTGGCCGCCGTGAGGCTGCCCTTCGAGCTGTCCACGGACACGCAGGACAAGGCGAGGGTCGAGATAGGCGTCAGCATCGGAGTTGCGGTTATGCCCGAGCACGGGGAAGACGCGGAGGCCGCCACGAAGAACGCCGACATTGCGATGTATTGCTCGAAGGAGGCGGGGAAGAACCGCATCACCGTCTACGACGAGTCGCTGAACACGAAAGCCAACCGAAGTTGGCGAGTCGAGCAGGATATCCGATCGGCGTTGGTCAAGGGCGAGTTCGAGCTCAACTACCAACCAATCGTCGCGCCGACGGGCAGGCTGCTCGGCGTCGAGGCGCTGATCCGCTGGCATCGCGCCGGCTCGATCTTCATGTCGCCGGCGTCGTTCATACCCATAGCCGAGCAGAACGGCATGATAATACCGTTGGGGGCGTGGGTCTTCAGGCGCGCCTTCATCGACCTCAGGCGCCTCGAGCGGCGGGGATTCGGCCGCATCTATTTCAGCGTCAACGTATCGGGACGGCAATTCGAACAGCCGGACTTCGTCCGCACCCTATGCGATGCGATAGACAAAGCCGATGTCGATCCGGCCAGGCTCAATCTCGAGCTCACCGAGACCACTCTCATGAACAATGCCGACGACGCGGTGGCCAAGATCCTCGAGATAAAGAAATGCTATCCGGCCATCATGATATCCATAGACGACTTCGGGACGGGCTATTCATCGCTGTCCTATCTCTCGAGGCTGCCCGTTGATGTGCTCAAGATCGACATATCCTTTGTCCGAGCCCTCCATGACGAGCAGAACCGTAAGGTAGTCAACTCGATCCTCACCCTCGCCGACAGCCTCGGGATAGACGTCGTGGCCGAGGGCATCGAAACGGCCGAGCAGCGCAGCTATTTCAGCGAGCGCAACTGTTACGGCATGCAGGGGCACCTGTTCATGAAGGCGCAGCCGATCGCCGAGCTCGAGCGGCGCCTAGCCCTGCTCCGGGAAATCAGGCGAGCCGCGGGACCGTCCGTACCGGCGGGCTTGTCCGCGGCGGGCCTTTCCGCGGCGGCGATTAGGCCCTCATAGAAGATCACTAGAAGCCCGAGACCCTGTTGCGCCCTCCACGCTTGGACGCGTAGAGGTATTTGTCGGCTCTGTCTATCAGCTCATCGAGGTCGTCGTCCCCGGTAGCGCTCGCCACGCCGATGCTGATGGTTATGGGCCAGGGCACGCTCTCGAATTTCTTGGTGAGCAAACACCTGACGAACGAAGCAGGTACA